>NZ_CP107921.1:7732656-8067812 GCF_036014215.1 Streptomyces sp. NBC_00440 | reverse complement strand
GTGTCCGCGGCCACGAAGCAGCTCAAGCTGGACAAGGGCACCGGTTCGGGGAGTGTCGCCCTGACCGTCGAGGCGGGGGCGGAGACGCCCGATGGCTATTACGAGGTTCCGCTGACCGTACGGGGTGCCGGGAAGGGCGACACCGTACGGCTCTCCGCGATCGTGCTGGTGGCGGCGGACGGCAGCCCGGCCACCGCGTACGACAACACCGGGCTCTCCGACGACGCGGACCATGGGCAGGCCGATTTCGACGGCGCGGGCAACAGCTACTCACGGCAGGCGCTCGCCGCAGCGGGTCTGAAGGGCGGAGCGCGGATCGAGGCGTCGGGTACGTCGTTCGTGTGGCCGGCGGCTCCGCAGGGGCGCCCGGACAATGTGGTCGCGGACGGCCAGACCCTCGATCTGTCCCGGAGCGCCGTGGACGCGAAGCGGCTGCTGTTCGTGGGCTCGGCCACCAACGGGGATCATCAGGACAGTGCCGAGGTGACCTTCACCGACGGCAGCACCGGCACGGCTGATCTCTCGTTCGGCGACTGGACGCTGCCGGGCGGCGGTTCGGATCCGGTCTTCGGCAACACGCTCGTGGCACGGGCCGCGCACCGGAACCAGTCGGGCGGCACCGGCGGCGCGGCGGACGTCTTCGCCACCGCGCCCTTCAAGGTCCCGGACGGGAAGCAGATCAAGAGCGTGACGCTGCCGAAGAACGCACAGCTGCACGTGTTCGCCGTCGGTCTCGGCTGACGGGCCCTGCGGAGCGGAGGAGCGCCTACCGGCCTCGCCGGTAGGCGCTGCCGTCCCTGGACCGGGTCAGCAGGCCCGCCACCACGAGGTAGCGGCGGAGCGCCGCGCAGTCGTCGTGCACGGTGCGCAGTGCGTCGTTGACCTCGGGCTCGGTGTACTCGCGGTCCCGCTCGAACAGGGTCTCCGCCAGGTGGCCGAGCAGCTGCTCGCGGCGCGCGGCCTTGCGGGGGATCGCGGTGAGGCGGCCACGAGAGAACAGCGACATGACCCCGTGCGAACTGCTGGATACGTTGTCGGGCATGGCCGGAAGCCTCCCGCACCGGACGGGCCCGGGCAACGCCTTTTCCGGCGTTACCGCTGTGCGCGGGCCCGAGAGCCGGGGCTCCCGCCATCTGCGGTTCCGCCGACGGTGGTTCGGGGAGTCGTGGTTCCGCTGACCGTGGTTCAGCCGGCTGTGATTCCTTCGGCTGTCCGGGCGAGCAGTGCCTCTTCCTCCTGGACCGGGTAGCCGCGGTGGATGGGAGGTTCGCCGCGTTCGCGGTCCCAGGCCAGGACATCCGCCGCGGTGACCTCCAGCGGTGTCGCGGGCAGGCCTGCCGCGCGGGCCCTGGCAGAACTGCGCTGCTGCGTCGGCCAGTTGGGGCGAACCAGGGGGAACATCCGGGCCCCCGCCTCCGGGGGCACCTGCACGATCTCCACCTCGGTACCGGCGACCCGCGCGCAGGTCTCGATCAGCCCGCCGAGCGTGGTCGGCTCGGCGGGGCCGACCGCGTGGAACACACCGGGCCGGTCGTCCGTGAGCAGGCGCACCACGAGACCGGCCACGTCTCGGGAGTCGATGATCTGCACGGGCTGCGCCGGGTCGGCCGGCAGGGCGATCCGCCCGCCGCGTGCGGCCCGGCGCACCCAGTACGTGAAGGTGTCCGAGGGGTCGTGCGGTCCTGCGACCTTTCCGGGGCGCACGACCGTCGCGCGGGTGCCGTACCGGGCCAGGACGTCGTCCTCGCAGGCCACCTTGGCGGGTCCGTAGGTGTCCTCGTCCAGCAACTCGGTGCTGTGCACGTCGCGCACCGGTGTGCGGCGCGGCGTGTCCTCGTCCGAGCCGGGCTCCACCCCCGAGCGCTGGTACACCGCGTGGCTGGAGATGAACAGGTACCGTCCGCACCGGTCCCCGATCGCGTCCATGGCCTGGCCGACGTGGCGCGGGACGTATCCGCTGACGTCCACGACCGCGTCCCAGTGGCCGTCACGCAGCGCCGCGTAGTCGCCCGTGTCGCGGTCGCCGATGAGCCGGGTCACCCCGGTCACCCCGGTCCCCTCGCGGAAGAGATCCGCCCCGGTTCTTCCCCGTCCGAACAGGGTCACTTCGGCCCCGGTGCGGAGGGCCTCCTCCACGATGGCGCGGCCCACGAACGACGTACCGCCGAGTACAAGAAGGTGCATAACTGCCCAGTCTATCGGCGGCACCCAACGAGGGTGGCACCGTTTCCGGTTGCCGCCTCATGGGGTGTCGCCCTGCCAGTCCCACAGCAGCGCTCCGGCCACGCGCGGGCCGTACCGCGCGTGGCCGCCGGGGCCGTGGGAGCCGATCTCGGTCGCGAGGGCCGCTCCGTCCGCGAGGCTCGGGGCCGGCCGGCCGGTGACGTCGAGCAGCAGGCCGTCGAGCGGTCCGCCCACCAGTTCCCGGTAGTCGCGCCCCGGCCGCGGGCCCGGGTCGGGGTCGTCGTGGTCCGCGCCGTACACCCGGCGCCAGGTCTGTCCGTTCATGCGGTTCAGCATCTCAGCCACCACTGACAGCCGGCCCGGTGCGACGCTGAACCGCGAGCGGGCTTCCCTCTCACTCCACAGTGAGATCGACGTGGGCCGGTGTCAGCCGGGTGCCGTCCGCCAGCCGGAACTCCAGAGTGATCCGCTGTCTCCCCGTGGCAGCGTCCGCAGTGGCGCGGACGGCCACCCGCTCCGATGCGCTCCTGGTCCCGTCGGCCCGCAGGCTGCCGCTCGCCGGGACCGGCCGGACGCCGTCGGGGCCCGACGCGGTCCACCGCACCGTGTGGCCGGTGAAGTCGACGTCCTGGGCCACCACCGTCAGTGTGACGGCCGCTCCCCCGCGCTCCAGGGTCAGCAGCCCGGGAACACCGAACCCGGCTGCCGGGGAGGCGTAGTTGTCCACGACCTCCTGGCGGACTTCCGCGTCGTCGTAGGGGATGTCCGTACCGTACCGGCGCAGCCAGGTCTGGACGTTCGGCAGCACCACCCCGTTGAACCGGTTCCGCAGCAGCAGGGTCCGGTAGGCCTCCCGGGCCGCGTCCAGTTCGGCGGAGCCGTCCGGGACGAGTCCGATCCGCAGGTCGGCGCGGGCGACGTCGATGCCCAGGCCCAGCCGGGAGATCACGGTGCGTGCCGCGGCGCTCCCGGCCTCGCCGGCGGCTCTTCGCAACACGGCCCCCGCGCGGTCGTAACGGTCGAGCAGAGCGGCCGCGCCCACGGTGTCGGGATCGGTGCGGGTGAGGTCGTAGTACTCGCGCAGGGTGCCGGCCGCCCGGGGACCGAAGCGCGCCCGGAGGTAGCCGTCCGTGTAACCGGCGGCGTCCAGGCCGTTGTCCCAGGCGAGCGCCGCGAACAGGCTCTGGACATGTTCGTAGGTGATCCAGTCGGCGGGCTCGCTGTACATTCCGATGCCGTTCACACCGAGCTGCGACTCGAAGCGGACGTCGCCCGCGATGGTGGCGAGGGGGTGCACGGGCTGGCTCCGCCAGCGGTAGCGCCGGTAGTACTCGTACATGGCAAGCGAGCCGCGGAACCCGGTCCGCCAAGCGCTCAGGGCTTTGGCGAAGCCCGCGTTGGCGGGCACGGCCGGGTCGTCGAGCGGTCCGTCATAAGTGCGGCTGTACGGGGCGAAGTCGACGATGACCGCGGGGTCGGACGCGTAGTCCGGATCCGGCGGCTCGATGGTGGAGTTGTAGGCGATGCGCTCGACGCGTACGCCCGGCAGCTCCGCACGGAGGGTCCGGGCCAGCTTGTTGACGACCACCGACTCGGCGTTCGCCGGTTTGCCGTACCGGTCGAGGATCTCCTGCTGGAACCGGCCGACGTCCGGCGGCCAGCAGTCGAAGACGGTGATCTCCGGACGGTCCCGCAGGAAGGCGACCACCTGGGCGATGTACGCGTCGAGGGCCTCGGGGTTGTAGATGTCGAAGAGCGGGCCGCCGGATGTGTAGTACTGGGGGTACTTCTCCGGGGGCAGGAAGCTGTCGTAGCCGTGCCCGCCGGTCTCGATCCGGATGCCGCGCCTGGTGGCCTCGCGGCGCAGCACGGTCCGTACGCTGTCGTACGTGGTGACGCCGAGGCCCAGGTAATTCGCCGGGTGGACATAGGTGTTGAGCCGGTTCTTGGCCATCCAGTCGAGCAGCGGGGGCAGGCTCTCGGCGGTGTGGCTGTAGCCCTCCTCCGCGTACTGCCGCCGCAGCTCCCAGCCGGGCCGGTCGGTGAGGCGGACGGCGGGCAGCGCCAGGGTGCCCGCGGTCGGGATGTGCTCGCTGTGGCCTTCGTACGCGGGGAAGGCGGGGGCGAAGAACCGTACGCCGAGCCGTTCGAGCAGCGCGTACACGGCGTAGAGCGCGGCGCGGTCCCCGGCCCCGGTGAGCAGGGCGTCCCGGTGGTCGCCGAGGAGGGTGAAGGAGTCCTCGGGCGCGCCCGCCAGTTCCCGGCCCGCTTCGGTGAGCCGGGCCGCGGGGATCGCGGTCGAGGGGCCGGTGCCCGCGCGCAGGGCCACCAGTCCGGTGACCGCGTCGGGCAGGGAGCCCGCGGCGGGGGGCGTCGCGGCGCGCACCGGCAGCCGGACGCCGGTGATCCGCCGTATGTAGTCGCGGAGTTCGGTGGCGGCGAACCGCGCGCTGCCCTCTCCCCACCACAGCACGGTGGCTCGCGCACGGCCGCCGGAGACTACGGGCAGGGAGGCCGCGGTGTCGGGTGCGGTGACTTCTCCGGGAGCGGCCGCGGCCGCGGGAGGGACCGCGGCCGGTGCCAGGACGGTCGCTCCCGCGAGCCCGGCCGCCCCGGCCAGGAATCCGCGCCGCCGGACCCCGCCCGCTGCCCTGTCTTCGGCCATGTCGCGTCCTGAGCTCATCTGTGGTCCGCCTTTCCGGCCGATGCGTACAGGTCACCGAGGTAGTAGTCCTTGGCCTTCTCCGGCTTGGGCAGCTTCTTCATCTGTACGAAGAGATCCGAGAGCTGGTCGAACCAGCCGTCGACCGTGCCGTTCCGGCTGAGCTTCGTCAGCTCGGCGGAGGAGAGGATCTTCACGTGGTCCGTCGACCCCTTGAGCTGCGCAGCGGGGAGTCCGAGGAATCCGGCCGCGACCGACTCCGACTGGGCGGGATGCCCGGCGATCCAGTCGTCGGCCTGCTTGAGGACCCCGGTCACCTTCCTGACGAGCGCCGGGTTGCCCGACGCCAGCCGGGGCTGGGCGACGAAGACGTTGGGGAAGGTCAGCCCGGGGTAGTAGTCCTGCGTTCCGCTGATCTCCCGGAGGCCGGGCACCTTCTTCTTGATCGTGTCGATGAGCGGGTACCAGGTGGCGGCGGCGTCGACCTGGCCGGACGAGAAGGCGGTGACGACGGTGGAGGCGTCCATCGCGACCTTCTTGACGTCGGTGGGCTTCAACCCCGCATTGCGGAGCGCCAGATCGAGGATCATGTCGCCCGATGTGCCTTCGGCGACGGCCACCTTCTTGCCCTTGAGGTCGGCCGGTTTCGTGATGCCGGAGCCGGGCCGGGCGATGACCCGGTCGGCGAGGCCCAGCATGTTGACGGAGACGATGGGGGCGCGGCCCGATGCCGGCAGCCAGAGGGCGCCCGGGCCGAGGTACCCGAAGTCCAGATCGCCCGAGCCGAGGGCCTGTACCTGGAGCGGGCCGTTGGTGAACACCTTCAGTTCGGGCTTGAGGCCCGCCTTCTTCCAGAGGCCCTGCTTCTGCGCGACGGCGAGCGCGGCGGATCCGCTGTAGTCGGCGATATAGCCGAAGGTGACCTTGTTTCCGTGACCCGACGCCGCCGATGAGTCATTGCCGCAGCCGGACGCGGCGGCGACGAGCAGCAGAGCGGTGAGCAGGCCCGCGGCGCGGCGGCCGACGGCGCGGTTCCTCGTCGTGGCGCTCTTCGTGGTTCTGTTCGCGATTCTCTTCACGAGGCGAGTCCTTCGAGTGGGGCCGGTGGCGCCGGCTGGTGGTGCACGGCGTGCCACACCTGGGCGCGGAGTTCGGCGAATCCGGGCGACAGGCGCTGTTCCTCGGTGCGCGGGTACGGCAGCGTGACGGGGATGACGGTGTGGATCCGCCCGGGGCGCGCGGCCATGACGACGACGCGGTTGCCCAGGTAGACGGCCTCGTCGACGTCGTGCGTGATGAACATGACGGTGCGCCGGTCGCGGCTCCAGGTGTCGAGGAGCGAATCCTGCATCCGGACACGGGTCAGCGAGTCCAGGGCGCCGAAGGGCTCGTCCATGAGGAGGACCTTCGGGTCGACCGCATAGGCGCGGGCGATGGCACAGCGCTGCTTCATACCGCCGGAGAGAGTCTTGGGGAGCGCGCCGGCGAAGTCGGTGAGACCGACGAGCTCGATGACCTCGCGTGCTCTCCGGCTGCGTTCGGCCTTTCCGACACCGGCGACCTTGAGGCCGTACTCGACGTTGGCCGTGACGGTCATCCAGGGGAAGAGCGCGTACTGCTGGAAGATGACGCCGCGTTCGGGGGCAGGTCCACGGACGGGTACGCCGTCGACGGTGACTTCGCCGCCGGTCGCTTCGAGGAGCCCTGCTGCGATGTTCATCAGGGTGGACTTGCCGCACCCGGACGGTCCGACGACGGTGACGAACTCACCGTCCTCGATGTCCAGGCTGATCCGGTCCAGAGCCAGGAAGTCGCTGTCCTGCACCGTGAAGTGCCGGGTGACACCGGAGAAGTTGATGGTGGGCATGGCTACCTCCGTTCCTGCCAGTGGGTGAGCCGTCGTTCGGCGAGGAGCAGCAGCCGGTCCATGACCAGGCCGATCGCTCCGATGGCGATGAGCTGGACGAAGATGGTGGGCAGGTCGTAGTAGAGCTGCGCCTGCTGCATACGGAAGCCCAGTCCGCCCTGCGCGGCGATGAGTTCGGCGGCCACCACGGTCGCCCAGGAGGCGCCGAGCCCGATCCGCATGCCGACCAGGATGAACGGGGCCGATGCGGGCACCACGATGCCGGCGAAGACCTGGTGGTCGCGGGCGCCGAGCACCCGCGCCGCGTTGACGAGGGTGACATCGACGGCGACGACGCCCTGGAAGGTGGAGACAACGCAGGAGAGGAAGGACGCCAGGAAGATCACGAAGATCTTCGGGGTCTCGCCGATGCCCATCAGGACGATGGCCAGCGGGATGATCGCGAGCGGCGGCACCATCCGGAAGAACTGCAGCCATGGCTCGATCAGCCTGCGGACGAGCGGGTACCAGCCCATCAGGAAGCCGACGGGTACAGCGAGGACGACACCGATGACGTAGCCGATGAGGACGCGTTCCAGGCTGGCGCCCGCGTCGGAGATCAGGGTTCCGTCCGCGATGAGCTGTCCCGCGCGCCGTGCGACGGAGACCGGTCCGGGGAAACCGTCGATGCCGCTGTTGGCGAGGACGGTCCAGGTGAGGAGCCCCAGTGCGGCGGAGGCGACCCCGAGCAGTACGGAGGTGAGCCGGCCCGCACCGCGCGCCCGGCGCCCGCGCTCCACCCGCGCGGCGCTCCTCGCGTCATGCGCGCCGGACGCACCGGAAGCACCGGAAGCACCGGAAGCACCGGATGATCCTGGTGAGCCGGGAGCGCTGCGAACTCCGGGTGCGCCGGATCCGGGCAGCAGTTTCTCCTTCACGCCACTTCCTCCGCGACCCCGTCGACATCCGGCGCGCGGTCGCCGCCGATGTCGGCCATATAGCTCATCCAGCTGTAGGCGGGATCGCCGCGGCGCAGCAGTTCGCGGTAGAGGCGGACGGTGAGGTCGCGCCGGATGCCCGCGTACGCCGGTGCCTCGTACACGTTGTGCAGTTCGTGCGGATCGGTCTCCAGGTCGTACAGCTCGTGGATGCTCTCCGGGTTATGGACGAGCTTGTACCGCCGGTCGCGGAGCATCCGCTGCGCGTACGGGAAGTGGTGACCGTGGAATTCGGCGACGATCTCGTCGCGGGTGTCCCCGGATGGTCCGCCGTGCAGCAGTGGCAGCAGGCTCTGCCCGTCGCACCGGTCGGGCAGCGGCGCTCCGGCCAGTTCGAGGATGGTCGGGTTGAGGTCGATGAGGTTGGCGAAGGCGTCGCAGACCTGGGCGGGAGCGCCGGGCACCCGGGCGATGGCGGGGATGCGGTAGATGTCCTCGTACATCGCGGGGCCCTTGTCGTTCAGCCGGTGGGCGCCGGTGAACTCGCCGTGGTCGGCGGTGAAGAAGACCGCTGTCCCGTCGCGCAGACCGTGGTCGTCCAGCGCCGCCAGGATCCTGCCGACCTGGTGGTCGATCATGGTGACGTAGCCCCAGTAGACGGCGATGAGCTTGCGCCAGGCGGCGGCGTCGAACCCGTCGGACGACCAGTACGCGCTGTACTGGCGCTGCACTGCGGGCTTCCCGGCGAAGGTCTCCGCCATCGAAGCGGGCAGTGGCACGTCGTCGGGGTCGTACATGTCGTAGTAGTGGTCGGGGATCAGATACGGCAGGTGCGGGCCGTACCAGTGGCAGGACAGCATGAACGGTCTGCCGGTCGCCTTCCAGTCGGCCGCGTACCGGTCGAGCAGGCCGAGGGTCCGGTCGGTGAGGAACGCCTCGATGGTGGCCTCGGGGGGCTGCTGGAGGCGGCCGGCGATCAGGTGTCCGCGGCCGGTGCCGTTGGCGGCCGCGCCGAAGACGGGCTCGGTGACGGCGAAGGGCGGAAAGCCGTTGTCCTCCAGCCACTTCTCGTACGAGGGGTGGTGTACGGGGTTGAGCGCACCGGGCAGGTGCTCGCCGTCCATCCCGTAGAACTCGGGCCCGCGCTCCCGGCCGATGTGCCACTTGCCCGCGTGGCCGACCTGGTAGCCGTGGTCCATCAACTGGCGCCAGAGCATCGGGCTCTCGTCGTCCAGCTCGTCCTTGCTGCCCCCGTTGCGCTCGGGGTTGTTCAGCATTCCGTGGCGGAACGGGTGGAGGCCGGTGGCGAGGGAGGCACGCGCCGGTGTGCAGATCGCGGTGGGTGTGTAGAAGCGGTCGAAGCGGGTGCCCTCCGCCGCCAGGGCGTCCAGGGCCGGGGTCTTCACCAGGGGGTTGCCGTAGCAGCCCAGGGTGTCGACCCGGTGTTGATCGGTCATCAGGAACAGGACGTTGCGCGGAGCCATGGGCTGGCCGCCCTTCCGGTGGAGTCGTTCGTGACGCGGTGTGCGGGGTGCCGGTGTGCCGTGTTGCGGTGTGCGGTGGGCCGGCATGTGTCGTGCCGGTGGGTTCCGTGGTGGGCAACGGATGTCGTACGGCAGGCAATTGCCGGGAACTGTAGGGACGCCGGGTTTTTTACGTCAACCCTCGGGAATAAATTGCGTGTGAATTCTTCCGCCGCGTTGACAGAATCCGATCGACCGGCAGACCATGCGTCCATGACGGAACCGACCGATGCCTTGCAGCGCCTCCGCAGGGCCAATGAAGCCGCCGTCCTCGGCGAGCTGCGCCGCTCCGGCGCTCTCAGCCGTGGCGAGCTGAAGGCGAGGACCGGTCTCTCCCGTACCACCCTGTTCGCGATCGTCTCCGACCTGCTGGAGCGCAAAGCGGTCGTGGAGCAGCCCGCGGCGGACTCCGCGCTGCCCCGCGGACGTGGCAGGCCCGCCCTGGAGATCTCGCTCAACGCGCGCGGCGCCGAGCTGATCGGTATCGACCTCCAGCGCAACCGGATCCATGTGGTCATCGCCAACTGCGCCCATGAGGTGGTCGGCCGGTTCAGCGCCCCGCTGCCCGTGGACAGCGGTCCCGCCGAGCGGGCCGAGCAGGCGATCGCGGCGGTCGGGGAGCTCGTACGCCGGGAGGGGATCAGCCTGGCGCCCGTCGAGGGAATCGGCCTCGGCCTGCCCGGTTTCGTCCAGAACCCGGCGTCCGGGGACCCGGACCGGAAGACGCCGTTCGCCCAGCACGTCGCCGCGGCGCTCGGCAGCCACTTCGGTGTGCCCGTCGCCACCGAGAACAACTCACGTCTCGCCGCACTGGCCGAAGTCACCTGGGGTGCGGCCCGGGGCCACGACAACACCGTCTTCCTCGCCTGGTCGCACGGGGTCGGCGGCGGGCTCGTCGTGAACGGTGTGCTGGTGCACGGCGCCCACGGCGCGGCCGGCGAGATCGGCCACACCAGCTGCGATCCCGAAGGACCGGTCTGCCACTGCGGCGGCCGGGGGTGCCTGGAGGGGGTCATCCGGATTCCGGCGCTGCTGGCCGCCTGCGCGGAGCGCGGTGTGGCGGTCGGCGACGCGGCCGGGCTCATCGCGCTCGCCGCCGGGGGCCAGCCGGACGTGGCCGCCGTGCTGCGCGGCGCGGCCACCACCGCGGGCCGGGTCCTCGCGGCCCTGGCCGCCCATGTCGACCCCGAATGCATCGTGGTCTACGGCGAACCGGCCGTACTCGACGCACTCGTGCTGGCCCCGATCCGCGAGCAGCTCGCGACCCTGTCCCTGCCGTCCGCTCCCCGTACCATCACCGTGTGCGGTTCGGCCCTCGGCGCCGACGCGGCCGCGCTCGGCGGTGTGGCGCTGCTGCTCCGCACCACCGGCCAGAACGTGGACGAACTGCTCGACCGGCCGGTCCCCGGCACGGCCGGGCAGGATGAGTACGGGCCAGGCCGGGCCGGCCGGGCCGGAGCAGAGACCGCGGTGAGCGGTGCAGACAGCAAGGAGAGCGTCCGATGAGTGCGTGCTGCGGACCCGCGCGGGAATCGGCCCCGGCCCCCGGCGCCATCATGTCCCCGTCCGCTCCCCCGGCGGACTTCGCCATACCCGAGCGCCGCCCCGCCGATGTGCTGCGCGGCATGGTGCCCGTCCCGGGCGGGCCGTTCCTGATGGGCGGCGACGACGCCGACGCGTTTCCGGCCGATGGTGAGGGGCCGGTCAGGGAGGTGGCCGTCGGCGCGTTCCACATCGACGCGGCGTGTGTCACCAACGGCAGCTTCGCCGCCTTCGTGAAGGCGACCGGATACCGCACCGAGGCCGAACTCATCGGCTGGTCCTATGTGTTCGGCTCCTTCGTACCCCCGCAGGCGCGCCACGCGGTGCTGCCGGGCACCGTCCCCGGAGCGCCCTGGTGGCGAGCGGTGACCGGTGCGTACTGGCGCGCCCCCGAAGGCCCGGGGTCATCGGTCGGGGACCGCCGGGGCCACCCGGTGGTGCATATGTCCTGGAACGACGCGAACGCCTACGCCCGCTGGGCGGGCAAGCGGCTGCCCACCGAGGCCGAGTGGGAGAAGGCTGCCCGCGGCGGGCCGGCCGGGCTCCGCTTCCCGTGGGGCGACGAGCTGACGCCGCGCGGCAGGGACCGCTGCAACATCTGGCAGGGCGACTTCCCCGTACGGGACCCCCGTGCGGGCGGCCGCGCGGGCACCGTCCCGGCCACCGCGTACGCCCCCAACGGCTACGGGCTGCACAACACTTCGGGCAATGTCTGGGAGTGGTGCGCCGACCGTTTCAGCCCCGACTGGCACAGCGCCGACCGCCCGGAGACGCGTACCGACCCCACCGGGCCGCCCACCGGTGAGAACCGGGTGCTGCGCGGCGGTTCGTACCTCTGCCACCGTTCGTACTGCAATCGCTACCGGGTGGCCGCCCGTACCTCGAACACACCCGACAGCACGACGGGCCACGGCGGGTTCCGCTGCGCACTCTGAGGGGTGGCACCGCGGCGGCCCCGGTACGGGCCCGCCCGGTCAGGCCGCCTTGCGCTCCTTGCGCTCCTCGCGGGCCGCGACCGGCACGTCGAGGGTGCGGGCGAGGCCGACCACTCCCTCGTCGAGGCGCTGCAGATGCCGCAGGACGCGGTAGGTGACCGTGCCCGACCGGAGCACTTCGGACGAGCTGCTCTCCAGCATGGCGGCGATGCTGGCGCCGGACTCGACCTCGCCCGCGGCGTTCTCGTCCGCCACCCGGGCCACGATCACGTCGATGTTGTGCGCGATTCGCACGCCGGACCGCTCCAGCCGGGGATCGGCCGCGATGGTCTTGCTGTACGGCACCAGCTCGGCCGTCGCGGCGAGCGAACGCGCGTGGTACGCACAGGTCTCCAGCACCGCCACCAGATAGCGGGCGGTCTGCCGCCGCACCCGCAGCGGCGTGATGGGGTGCGTCAGCGGCTGGGTCGAGCGGCGCAGATCGTCCAGGGCGGTGTCGAGATCGCGCGCCATGTCCAGGAGGTCGACCGGGGGGCCGCCGCTGAGCTGGGACACGGCGGCCGACGCGACGTCCCGCAGCCTGGCCAGCACCGTGGCGAGCTCCTCGTCGGTACGGCGGTCGGTGTGCACCGGGAGCACCAGCACGGCCGCGATGATCCCGCAGGCGGCGCCCAGCGCCGTCTCCTCGATCCGCAGCACCAGCACGGAGAAGCTGTAGGTGTTGAGGAGCGTGTAGAGCAGGCCCAGCATCGCCGTGACGAAGAAGGACATCAGCGCGTACGAGAGGGGCGCGGTGAAGAACATCCCGAAGATGAAGAGCAGGACCAGGGCGAACGCGGTCCAGGTGTGGTTGCCGACCAGCCCCGCGAGAGCGACACCGGCGACGACACCGAGTACCGTGCCGAGCAGCCTCCGGTAGCCCTTGACGAGGATCTCGCCGGTGGACGCGGTGTTGAGGAAGACCACCCAGCAGGTCAGGACTGCCCAGTACCAGCGCTGGCTGGACAGGAACTCGCCGCCGATGATGGCCAGCGTCGAGCCGACCGAGACCTGGAACGCCGTCCTCGTGGTGCGCCGCTGCAGTCCGGTGCGGTCCTCCTCGGTCTCCTCGGCGCGGACGATGGCCACGTCCTCGGCCTCGAACTCCTCGCGGGAGCGGGTCGTTTCAGGAGTGTCGTCCGATTCGTCCTGCGGCCCGTCCAGCGCGAGCCGCAGCCCGAGCACGGAGCGCGCGGCCTCACCGAGTCCACGGAACACGTCCTGCACGGCGAGCGAGGCGCGCGGCAGATTCTCCTCGTCCCGGTAGCCGAGCAGCCTGTTGCGGAGATGGGCCAGGGCCGTGCCGCGCTCGTCGGGGGCCAGCCGGGTCACCACCAGATGCAGCGCGTTCAGGTCCCGGCGCAGCAGGGCTGTGATCTCGTCCGTCCCGCCGATGCCTCCGGCGTCGCCGTCGGCCTGTGCGGTGGTCGCGGAGGCCGGGACCGGTGCGTTCGGCAGATGCAGGGTGAGGGTGTCCGCGCGTTCCGCGCTGCGGGCGTTGAGCAGCAGCATCCCGAGACGCTCGGCGGCGATCTCCGCGTCCGCGATCCTGCGCTGCACCAGCGCCGCCGCTGCCGGGTCACGGGTGCCGGACTCCAGCTGGCCCTGGATCATCAGCGCCGTCTGGTGCAGCCGTGCGGTGCGTCCGCGCAGATCGTCGAGGATCTTGTCGAGCTGCGCGGGGGTGGCGTCCAGCAGCTCTATATGGGTGGCCACCAGTTGGGCGAGCCGAGCTCTGAAGGCCTCGCGCAGCCGGCCGAGGGTGCGCTCGGGTGTCTCGGGCACGACGGCGAACCGTACGACCGCGCTGCTCGCGAAGGCGATGGCCAGCGTCAGATACAGCGACGGCAGAGTGGCGACCGTGGCGTGCACGAACAGCGAGATGAAGTAGACCTGGAACCCGATCAGCCCGAGCGCAGTGCCGCGGTCACCGAAGCGCCGGGAGTAGACGGCACCGAAGATCAGCAGGACGAAGAAGATGTCGCCTGCGATGACACGGCTGTTGAGCAGCGCCCCCAGCGACATCGACGTCAGGGCGACGGGGAGGGCGAAGCCGAGCGTGATGGCCTGGCCGCGTACGTCCTTCTCCCTGATCGCGAAGGTGGAGACCATGGCCGCCATCGCCCCGGCGACGAGGAGGGGGACGGCTGTGTGGAACAGCGCGAGCACGATGAGCGCGAGCCCGATCGCCGCGACGGTCCGCAGCCCCGCCATCAGTCGCAGGAATCCCGGGTCGGATGCCGCGTAGCGGTCCCAGGTTCCGGTCCGTGTCCGCCGTGTTGCTGCCATCGCGCTGCCGTACTCCCCTGTTCTCCGGCCCTGGTCCGGTTACGCCCCCAGCATCGCATGGCCGGGTTCTCCGGGATCCGAGCAGGTCAGGGGCGGATCGGATCGGGCAGTCCGGGAGCACTCCCGGGATCGGCGTCGGGGTGCGCCCTGAGGTGGCCGGCGCCCGAGCGGACCGCCCACCCGAAGACCGCCAGTGAGACCGCGGCCACCACCGCCGAGTCGTACGGGGCCGGCAGCCGTCCCGATCCGCCGAAGCTCCCGAGCCAGGACAGCAGGGTCAGCGCGGCCAGATAGAAGACCAGCCAGGCTCCGCTGCGCAGTTCGTCGCGCGGGGACGGGCCTTCGGTGCCGCGCCGCAGCATCAGGAACAGCGGAACACCCGCGAGCACCAGCGGCAGCGCGAGCCGCAGGTCGTGCCAGCCCGACCAGAAGACGAACTCGCCCGACACCATGAAACTGACCGGCGCGATCCAGCGCACTCCGGGCACCCGGCCGTCCGCCCGCGGCACTCCCCGCTCCCGGTCGTGCGCCCGGAACACCGCGGCGGCGACCGCGGATGCCGCGTAGATGAGCAGATACATGTCGCCCATGACGCTGACGATGTCCTGCCAGCCGCCGAACGGCAGCATGAAGACGATGATGACGGCGAGATTGAGCAGCAGCGCCCGGTGCGCCGTTCCGGAGCGGGGATCGATCCGCATGAAGAAGCGGGGCAGCAGGCCGTTCTTGGCCAGCGCGTAGGTGTGCCGGGCGTCGATGGCCACTCCGACGTACGCCGAACCGCCCGGGGAGAGCACCGCGTCCGCGTAGAGCAGGGTCGCGAGCCAGTGCAGGTTGAGTACGAGGGCGAGCTGGCCGAAGGGCGAGTCGAAGTTGACGCCGTGCCAGCCGTGGCCCAGCAGGGAGTCGGGGACGGTGAAGAGGAACGCCAGCTGGAGCGCGAGGTAGACCAGGACGGCCAGCGCGATCCCGGTGAGTACAGCGGCGGGTACGGTCCTGCGCGGATTGCGGGCCTCGCCGGAGAAGTCGAGGGGCGCCTGGAATCCGTTCACGGAGTACACGATGCCGCCGCCGGCGAGGGCGGTGAGGCAGGCCGCGTAGCCGTACGGTGCGAAGCCGCCGTGGTCGGTGAGGCGGCCGGAGTGGGTGCCCGAGAGGAAGAGGGCGATCACGGTGACGACGGGGATGACGACCTTGAGGACTGACACCAGGTTGTTCAGCCGTGCGAACACCCGCACCGCGAACCAGTTGAGCACCGTCAGCAGCGCGCTCAGCGCGGCGGCCACGCCGAGGCCGGTCGCGGTGAGTCTGCCTCCGTGGTAGAGGCCGGGCAGGTAGTGCGCCGCGTACTGCATGATGGCGCTGATCTCCGCGGCCGTGCCGCCGACCGACAGCAGGACGGACCAGCCGATCACGGTGCCGACCAGCCGCCCACTGGCGTACAGCGGCCAGCGCACGGTGCCGCCGCCCTCCGGACGGGTCGCCCCGAGCTCCACCATCACCAGCGCGACCAGGGCGCACAGCGCGCCGGCGGCGATCCAGGACAGCAGGGCGGCGGGTCCCGCGGTCTGGGCGGCGTACAGGGCGGCGAACAGCCAGCCCGAGCCGAGGATGTTGGAGAACCCGATCGCTGTCAGGCCCCAGAACCCGAGGTCCTTGCGGAGCCGGTACTCCTGGGAGAGTGCGGCCGGGACGGCACGTGCTTCCGGTGGCTGGTTCTGCGGCACGTGACACGTCTCCTCGCCTGCTTCGTGACCTTCGGGTGCCCAGCGTGCCACGCGTTACTGCGGACGTAGCCGTAGTCGGGAGATTGCCGCGCTGCGTGATCAGCGGGTGCCCGTACCGAATTCACCTCGTCGGAGCGCCGGGAGGGAATCACTGGACGGGATTCAAGGGGCGGGGAGAACCGGAGAGTGCGCGAAGCGGGCGGTATTTCCGGTTTCCAACCCGGAAGCACCATGAGGGAATTCCTGAACACACCGAGCGCGGTGCGGAATGGCAGGCTGTTCGCGGAATCCGTAGTGCCTCCCGCATGGGCCTGCTCATACGCTCAGGCGCTGATCACCTGTCTCTGGATACCTGTCTCAGAAAACGAACGGACCGGGAGACTGCGCCGTCGTGGCGTTGCAGTCGATACTCACGCCGAAGATGGTCATGGACAGCGCGGTACCGCCGGTGTACGAGTCGAGGCTGTCGCCGGCGGCGACCGTTCCGGTGAGCGGGCCGATGGTGACGGCGGAGCCGGCCGGGAGGTCCGGGTTCTTCGTCCCGGAGAACACGGTGGTGCCGCTGCCGTTCTTCGCGAGGGTGAGGGTCGCGGCCATGGAGTCCGCGCCGACATGGACGGGGGTGGTCACTGCGGAGGTCAGGGTGATCGTCGCCGCCGTGCCGCTCTGGGTGGCGGTCAGCGTGGCCGAACCGCCGCCCCAGGTACCGCAGTCGTACGTGGCTGTCGCCGTCTGCGGCGTCACGGCTGACGCCGACGAGGTGAAGCCGAGGCCCACCACCGCCGCCGCTCCCACAGCGACTGCCGCACGCAGGACGGCTCTGCTGCTTCTGCTTCCGTGCCTCATAAGTCTTCCTTCCTTCAGTTGAGTTGACCTTTCGGGCGTACCGATACCCGTTGCATTTCCCTCCCGGGCGCTCGCCGATTTCCCGGCAGCTTTCCCGGTCGGTTGCCGGAGAGAATTACTGACTGCGTTCTCGGACACAGTCCGGCCGAGGGCCGGATCCGGTCCGGTACCAAAGTCATCTGACGAGCCGTCGGATGCCGTTGTTCATTGATGCGCGGGTGGCAAGTGATTACAAGAGACACGGCCTTGATTCTTAACAACACCTCACCCCTCAATGGCACCAGAACAAGCCAACCCGGACTGCCGAGAAGGCCGGGAACGATCCGGGGCGGTCCGGGAGCGGTCCGGGAGCGCCGGCCCCCAGGATCACCGGCCGGTGGCGGATCCCGGTGGCGGATCCCGGACCCGGCAGCGCATTACCCCAGGTCCAGGCATCATCGCAGGTCAAAGGTGGTGGCGTAACAAGGGCGAAATATTCTGGACGTAGCTTGGGCGACCGGTGGTGAACGGCACTGCCGGGCCGCGCCGCCAGGTGTGGGTCGTGCGAGGAGAACGGGAGCGGCGCCATGGAACACACCTCGTCGGCCTCTTCCGAACCTTCCCCCGCACGGCGGGCCGACCGGGCCCGCAACGTCGCCGAGGTGCTGCGGCAGCAGGCCGCCGCGGGCCTGTACCCCACCGGTTTCCTGCCGGACGAACGCCTGCTGTCGAAGGACTTCGGCGTCTCCCGCAACACGGTCCGCCAGGCCCTGCTCATCCTGCGGGACGAGGGCCTTGTCGAGCGCCGGCGGGGTGTGGGGACGGTCCTGCTCAACCGCAAGCACTCCCATCCGCTGGAACGGCTGGCCGGACTGGCCGAAACACTGAAGTCGCACGGCACGGTCGACAACGAGGTCAGGGCCGGCGGCACGGTCGTCCCACCCGCGCAGGTCGCCCGCCGCCTCTTGGTATCGGACGGTGAACCGGTGGTCCGCCTGGAGCGCCTGCGGCGCCTGGACGGTATGCCGCTGTCCCTGGACCTCACCTATCTGCCGGTCGACATCGGGCTGCCGCTCCTTGACCTCGACCTGCGGAACCAGGACGTGTTCGCGCTCATCGAGCAGTCCTGTGGCCAGCGGCTGGGCGCCGCTGAGGTGACGGTCCAGGCCGTGAACGCCGACCCCCACACCGCACAGATCCTGGCGGCGCCCGTGGGGACCGCCCTGTTCGCGGTGGAGCGCCTCAGCAGACTCGCGGACGGGCGGCCGGTGGACCTGGAGTTCCTCTCCGTACGCGGCGACCGGCTCACGCTCCAGGCCGATCTGCACCGCACCGGCCCAGCCGCCGGCTGACGCCCACGCTTCTCCCTCCCCTCGACTCCCCTCCCCTACCGCCGAAGCCCTCCCCCCTCCTTGCCAAGACCGTTCGGACGCTGCTCCGGTCTGCCCTTCCCACCTGTCCGCTCCGCCCCGCGGGTGCTTGACGCGCCCGCCGACCAGGAGGGTCCCGTGCCCCGTTGCCCGGCCGTCCCCGAGCCTGTCCGGCCTCAGCCCCGGCCTCCGGCCAGCCGTACGACCGGCCGCCGGACGGCCGGATCACGCGCGACCGTCGTCGTCATGTGTCTGTGCGTCACCCTGGTGGTGGGCATGGTCTCGGCCGTCAATCTGGCGATCCCCTCGCTGTCGGCCGGCTCGCTGCACCCCTCCGCTGCGTCCGTGCTCTGGGTCGTCGACGGTTACGTGGCCGTCTTCGCGTGTCTGGTCGTTCCAGCGGGTGCGGTGGCCGACCGCATGGGCCGCAAGGGCGTTCTCCTCACCGGCCTAGGTGTGTTCACTCTGGGCTGTGTACTGGCCGCCGCGGCACCCGATGTGGGGGTGCTGATCGCCGGACGGATGCTCAGCGGTGTGGGGGCCGCCGCAGTCCTGCCCACCACCCTGGCGCTCATGGTCACCGGCGCTCCCGATCACCGGCGGTCGCGTCTCATCGCCCTGTGGGCCTCCATGACGGGACTGGCCGCCGTGCTCGGAAACGTCGGCGGCGGCGCGGCGATCCAGAGCGGATCCTGGCGCTCCCTGTTCCTGTACGCGGCCCCCCTTGCCCTCGTAGCCCTGCTGCTGGCGGCCTTTGTCGCCCCCACATCGCCCCGTCTCGCCCGGCCGGTCGGCCCGGTCAGCGCTCTGCTGCTGACCCTTGGCTTCCTGGCCCTGCTCTTCGCCATCGTCTCCGGACCCGAACAGGGCTGGGGCAGCGGACAGGTCCTGGGCGCCTTCGCCGCCGCAGTCGTCCTGCTGGCTCTCTGGACCGTCCACGAACTGCGCGAGGAGCACCCGATCCTCGATCCCCGGCTGCTGGCCGGCCCGGCCGTGCGGGCGGGCGCCGTGGGCATGGTGTCCGTCTTCCTCGGCATGTTCGGCCTGTTCTATCTGAACGGCCAGTACCTCCAGTACGTCAAGGGCTACTCCGCCCTCGGGGCCGGTGTCCGCCTGCTGCCCATGGCCGCCGCCCTGCTGCTGGCCCCGCGCTGCGCGACGGCGCTCAGCCACCGTCTGCACCGGCGGACCGTCATCAGCCTCGGACTGCTCGTCCTGGCGGGCGGACTGTGCACCGTCTCGCGGGTCGGCCCGGACACCCCTTATCCGGTGTACGCGCTCGGGGCGGGGCTGACAGCGGCCGGGTGCGGGCTGGCCACCCCGCTGCTCTCCGAGACCCTGATGTCGGCCCTGCCGGCTGACCGGGCAGGGCTCGGCTCCGGGCTGCAGAGCCTGACCCGCGAACTGGGCAGCGCGCTCGGTGTGGCCCTCACCGGCACCCTGATCACCGCGGGCTTCACGGCCAGGCTGCCCGCTGCCCTGCGGGGCCCGGACGCGCCCACCACAGTGGCCGGCGCCGAGGGCATGGGCGCCGGTCCGGAGCTGCACCGGGCCGTGATCACCGCCTTCACCGACTCGCTCAGCACCAGCATGCTGGTGCTGGCCGGTCTGGTCCTCGCCGCGGGCGCTCTCGTCCTCACCTGGCTGCCTGCGGAATCCCCCGTACGGACCTGAGGCTCGGCGATGAATTCCGGTCCGGGCGACAGTCAGTACAGACGCAGAAGCGGATACGACGACGACCGCAGGAGAGTCCCATGCCCAGGATCACCCCCAACCTCTGGTTCGACACCGAGGGCGAGGAGGCCGCCGCGTTCTACGTGTCGGTGTTCCCCCGCTCGGAGATCAAGCACGTCACGCACTACACCGCGGCCGGGCCCCGGCCCGCGGGCACCGTGCTGACCGTCGACTTCGTCCTGGACGGCCAGGAGTACACCGCGATCAACGGCGGTCCCCAGTTCACCTTCGACGAGGCCATCTCGCTCATGGTCAAGTGCGCCGACCAGGAGGAGATCGACTACTACTGGGCCAAGCTGAGCGAGGGCGGCCAGGAAGGACCGTGCGGCTGGCTCAAGGACAAGTACGGGGTGTCCTGGCAGGTCGCGCCCACCGGGTTGCACGAAATCCTCACCGACCCCGACCCCACGCGCGGCGAGCGGGCGATGAAGGCCGTGTTCGGCATGAAGAAACTGGATCTGGCCGCGATCCGCGCCGCCGCCGACCGGGCGTAGTTCCGAACGGGACGCCTACGGTTCGGAACGGTGCGCGGAAGCCGGGCCGTCCGGCGCACACCCCGGATCAGCCGGCGGCACCGCATCGCGCCGCTGCGCCGACCGGAAGCGCTGCTGGTAGGTCCGCGGAGACACCCCGAGGCGCGATACGAACGCTCTCCGCAGGGTCTCCGCACTGCGGTACCCGGCCCGTCCGGCGGCCTCGCCGACCGTGTGGCCCGCGTCGAGCGCGCGTTTGGCGGTGTCGAAGCGCACCGACTCGACGTAGCGCGCGGGTGTGGTGCCGAGTTCCTCGCGGAAGAGCCGGGTCAGATGGCGTGGGCTCAGGGCCGCCCGCGCCGCGAGTTGCGCGATGGAGTGTCCGGCGGCCGGATCGGCGAGCACCGAGTCGAAGACCGTACGCAGCGCCGACGTCTGCGGCCGGGGCCCCTGGAGCGCCGGTGAGAACTGCGACTGGTCGCCGGGCCGCTGGAGGAACACGACCAGCGACCTGGCGACCTGCCGGGCCATGTCCTCCCCGTGATCGTCCTCCAGCAGCGCCAGAGCCAGATCGATACCGGCCGTGACACCGGCCGAGCTGAACGTGGTGCCGTCCCGGACGAAGATGGCATCGGGCTCGACATCGATCGCGGGATACGCGCTGCGGAGCAGCTCGGTATGGCGCCAGTGCGTCGTGGCACGGTGTCCGTCCAGGAGGCCGGCCTCGGCCAGGATGAAGGCACCCGTACAGATCGAGCAGACCCGGCCGGAACGGGCGGCCAGTGCGGCGACGGCATCGCGCAGCGCGTGACTGATCGGGTACGTCGGGAGCGCGTCCCCGCCCATGACCAGCAGGGTGTCGTAACCCAGGCCGGTCCGCGCGGCGTCGGCGTCGACGGGGATCCGCATCCCGGTCGACGCGAGCACTTCTGCGCCGCCGACGGCGCACAGTTCCAGCGCGTAATCGGCTCCCATCCGGTTCGCTTCGCTGAAGACCTCGCTGGGGCCGGCGACATCGAGAAGTTTCACCCCGTCGAAGACGACGACCCCGACCCGGTGCGGGCCGGGGCTCCCGGCGATGGTCATAGAGGCTCCTCGGGAGGGTTCTGCGTCCGGATTCGTGCGGAGTGTGGCCGACCACGGGGAGCGCGGCACCCCTGGCCGGCCCCACGCTATAGGTACCGAAGCAGGCGGCCGAGACCAACGGAGACCACGATGACCGAGACGATTGCGGGGATCGCCATTCCCGACACCGCACTGGCCCGCGAGGCCACGGAACTGGTCCGTGAGGCTGCCGGACCGCTGCTCTTCGACCACTCGCGCCGGGTGTTCCTCTTCGGCTCCCTGAAAGGGAGGCGGCGGGGGCTCACCCCGGACCCGGAGCTGCTCTACGTGGGGGCGATGTTCCACGACCTGGGGCTGACCGAGCGCCACCGGCGCACCGACCAGCGGTTCGAGGTCGACGGGGCTGATCTCGCCCGGGACTTCCTCCTGGAGCACGGCCGCAGCGAGGCGGAGGCCCGCGCGGTCTGGCTTGCCATCGCGCTGCACACCACCCCCGGCATCCCCGGGCATCTCGATCCGGAGATCGCTCTGGTCACCGCGGGCGTGGAGACGGACGTCCTCGGGCTGGACCTCGACGAGATCACCGCCGAGCAGATCGCAGCGGTCACCGGCGCCCACCACCGGCCGGACTTCAAGCAGCGCATCCTGCGGGCCTTCACCGACGGGATGAAGGACCGGCCCGACACCACCTTCGGCACCATGAACGACGATGTGCTCGCCCACTTCGTACCGGGCTTCACCCGGCAGGACTTCGTGGACATCATCCTCAACTCCGCCTGGCCCGAATAGCGCCGCACGCCGCCGGGTCCCCGTCCGGCGCAGACCGCGCCGGACGGGGACCGCTGCCTCAGGCCCTTGTCTCAGGCGATCGGCGGGCGCCGGTAGGACGACCTGCCGGGGCCGCGTGCCATCGAGTATCCGGCGACACCGGCGAGCGCGCCCAGCACTCCGCCGCCCACGGTCCAGATCCAGCGGTCGGACCACCAGCCGGACGACCAGCCGTCCTCCGGTTCGGCGGCAGTACCCGCGGGCGTCGCCGTGTCCGACGCGTCCGCCGAGTCCGAGGTGCCGGAAGTGTCCGACGGGGACGATGAGGCGTCCGGAGCGGTGACCGCTGTCAGCGGGGAAGAGAGCGAACCGTCCACGGCATGTGCTCCGCCGCTGCCGGACGATGTGGCCACGACATCGGCCTGCACCGGCAGCCCGAGATCCTCCTGCGGAAGGTCGAGGACCGTCAGCCGGATGTAGTAGCTGCCCGGCAGCGGGTCGTTGGCCCAGGGCTCCGCCCAGGACCGGACCGTACGCAGATGGCAGGTCATGGTGACGGACGCGGCATCCGCTGCCGCCACCCGGGTCTGGCTGCCGTACTGGCACGACTGCCGCCTGCGCAGCCCGTCATAGACATCGAGCTGCCAGGTCGAGGCACCGTGGCGGGCCGAGGCTTCCGGCAGCTTCACGGTGGCGTCGACCGTGGCCGACTGGCCCGCGTCGGCGGGGAAGACCCAGTACAGGTAGTCGCCCGTCGAAGCGCTCGCGGTGGCGTGCTGCCCCTGCCGGACGGCGGTCGCCGTACGGAATGCCGTGCCCGCCTGGGTCGGCGCGCCGCTGCTGTGCGCAGAGGACGACGGGGCCGGAGACGGCGTCTCCGTGTCAGCCGCTGCTGTCCCGGCCCCGCCGAAGAGAGCCAGACCGGCCAGGACGGTGAGCGGGAGTATCCGGTTGATCCGCATCAGTTGGTCCTCCCGGCGAAACGCAGGCGCGAAATCCAGCCCCACAGCACGCCTGCGACCAGGCCGGTCAGTGCCAGGACGCCGAGCAGCCACCAGCCGCGGCCGAGCCCGAAGGCGGCCACGTCGGATGCCTCGTGGGGTGCGTCCACGACGGCGATGTTCAGTTCGACGGGCAGGCCGGGCGTGGTCTTGACCGAGGGAGGCGCCGAGAAGGAGTTGCTGACCTGGAGGCAGACGGTCTCCGCCGCGGTCTGTGTGTCGTCCGAGTCGACGGACGGCTTCGGATAGCGCAGGCCCGTGGAGATGGCGTCGGTGCGCCCGGTGCCCGATTCCTGCCCTCGTACGATCTCCCGCCCCTGGACGGTCAACGCCCGGAGCAGTACGCCGTAGTCGTTGTTGACGGCCCGGTCGGCGGCGACGCTGACGGAGGCACGCAGTTCCTGACCGGGGCGGACGTCCACCCGGTACCAGCGGTGCTCGGCGAACCTCTCCCGGTCGCTGTAGAGCCCGGCCTTGAGCTGCGGGGCGTTCGTGCAGGTGTCCGTACCCTCGGTGGCCACCGGTGTGGCGACCGGGTCGGCCGCGCGGTCCACCAACTGCGTGACGCGCCCGGAGAGTTCATTGGTGTGGCGCACCGCGGTGTAGGTACCGCCGGTGGCGTCCGCGATGCAGGTCAGCTGCTTGCGGGTCTTGGCATCGGGCACCAGGCCCAGTGTGTCGATGACGAGGTGGATGCCCTGGGCGGCGATGTCGCGTGCCACCACGCACGGGTCGAGCGGCGCGCAGGTGTCCTCGCCGTCGCTGATGAGGACGATACGGCGGGTGGTGTCACCGCCCTTGAGGTCCCGGGCCGCCGCCTGGAGGGCGGGTCCGATCGGCGTCCAGCCGGTGGGCGCGAGCGTGGCGACCGCCGTCTTGGCCTCGGTCCGGTCGAGTTGTCCCACCGGGTAGAGCTGCCGGGTGTCCTTGCACCCGGTCCTGCGGTCGTTGCCGGGGTAGTTCGCACCCAGCGTGCGTATGCCCAGCTGCACTTCTTCGGGCACCCCGTCGAGCACTTCGTTGAACGCCTGCTTCGCCGCCGTCATCCGCGAGCCGCCGTCGATGTCGCGCGTCCGCATCGAACCACTCACGTCGAGCACCAACTCGACCTTGGGCGATGGCTTGTCGGACGGTTCATCGGCAGCGGCGGCGCCGGTGGGGAAGGTTCCGACGACCAGGGCAGCCAGGAGCGTGCACACCCCGGCCGCCAGCCGTTTTCTCATGATCATCACCGGATCGTACGGAGCCTTCCCCCATATCTCCAAAACGGTTCCCGGCAAGGGGAGTTCGGACCGAGCAGGCCGGTCGGCCGAATCCGTACGAGACCTGGAACCCGGTGCGAACCGGTTAGGCCAGGACCCGGTTACGCCAGGACCAGAACGGCAGCCGTGGCCGCGCCGAGCGAGGCGCCCGCGACCGTCTGCGCGACGGAGTGGTACGCGAGCGCGACACGGGACCAGCAGACCGCGGCCACCATGACGTAACCGGCGGTCCACCACGGCGCGTGGACGGCGGCCAGCATCGCGACGACCGCCGATGCCACCGCCGCGTCCACACTGATCTTCCATACGGTGTTGACCGCCAGCAGGACCACGGTCATCGCCCAGAGGGCGAGCATGGCCAGCAGAATCCCCCGGGGCGCGCCGCCGGCGATCATCAGGGCGGCGCCGGTACCGACCGAGCCGAGGATGACGAGGAAGATCGGGGCGCGCTGCCTGCGGTCGAGCACATGCCGGTCGCCCCAGGTGCCGCGCCGGCGCTCCCACTCGATGAACGCAGCGGGGACCAGCCCCGCGCACAGGGCGCCGAGCAGCCCCCAGGGGATGCCGGTCCAGTCCCCCGCAGCCGCGATGCCGATACCGGGCATTCCGGCCAACAGGACGTTACGCGGCTGGAGTACGTCGGTGACGGTACGGGCCACGGCGGTGCTCGTCATACGGTGATTCGCCCCCGGCACAGCGACGTGGCGGTCCCTCACGGCAGCGGTGTCGGTGTCGGTGTTCATGGATCCGCACGATACCGGCGGGCGCGCCGGGGTGGCGTCGCGGCGTCGGCGGCTGGCTCAGACGGGCCGGTGCGCGACGACGCCGAACATGGTGACGGACATATGCAGCGCGCTGTGCTCCGCGGCCGCCGTGAGGTCCGCGTACAGCTGGTCCCGCTGCTGCTCCGTGATCAGTTCGCGCTTTACGGCTGTCTCGCCGAGCATCCGGATGATGGGCCAGCTGACCTTCCGGTGGTCCTGGATGAGCGCCTGCGAGCCGAGGTCGTCGATCTCCAGCCCCACAGCGGCCAGTTGGCCTGTCAGTCTGCGCCCGGCGTTCGGGTTGGCCGCCACCGTGAGGGCGCCACCGGTGAGGACCGCCACCACCTCCGGGTCTCCGGGGTGCAGGATCGTGGTGGCCCAGTCGGTGTCGAGCAGGGCGACCCGCCCACCGGGCCGCAGCACGCGCGCGATCTCCGCCGCCGCCCTGTCGGGTTCCGCGAGGTGCTGGAACACCCGCTCGCACCAGACGACATCAAGACCGGCGTCCTCCACCGGGAGCGCGTAGGCATCGCCGGGCACGAAGCGGGCACCGCTCAGTGCTTCGGTCGCACGGCGCTCGGCGACCTCCCGCAGTCCCGGGTTCGGCTCCACCCCGGTCGCCGCGCCGCTGTCGGTCACCGCCGCCGCGAGCACCTGGGTCTCCGAACCGGTCCCGGCCCCGATGTCGAGCGCGCGCTCGCCCGGGCGAGCGGCCAGCGCGTGGTGCGCCCACTCCCGCAGTCGGCGCACGCCCGCGCTCGCCGCCTGCACATCCAGCGCTCCGACCAGCCGGTCGGTGGCCGAAGGTGTGATGTTCTCCGAGTAGAACGCCGATGTCGGCCGCGAATCCCCCATGCCCGACACTCTAGGACCTCTGCCGGCGGACCGGCGCAGCCTCAGCGGGAACCCACCGGCTCAGCCGAAACTCACCCGCTCCTGCAAGGGCGTCATGAGATCCACGGTAGACAACGCCGCAGAAAGCGGGCCCCGACGACACAGCGCCTTCGGCCGGACGCGCTCCGTGCCCGGCGGAGCCCTTCTGCGGGGTTCAGCAGGCGGACTCTCCTCCGGCCCGCGAAGATGGGCTGTGCCGGGCAGCGGTCAGGGCGCGATTCACACGTGCCGTCACCCGCCCCACGGGGCAGGCGGGAGGGGACGGATGACCGGGCAGACCTGAGAAGGGACGAACACCGTGGGACGACCCAGGATTCTCGTAGTGGGCGCCGGCTTCGCCGGAGTGGAGTGCGTACGCCGCCTTGAGCGGCGGCTCATCCCCGGCGAGGCCGAGATCGCGCTTGTCGCGCCCTTCTCCTACCAGCTCTATCTGCCGTTGCTGCCCCAGGTCGCCTCCGGCGTTCTCACCCCGCAGTCGGTCGCCGTGTCGCTGCGCCGAAGCCAGAAACACCGCACGCGGATCATTCCCGGCGGGGCCATCGGGGTCGACACCAAGGCGAAGGTCTGCGTCATCCGCGACATCACCGGTGAGATCGTCAACGAGCGCTACGACCAGATCGTGCTGTCCCCGGGCAGCATCACCCGTACGTTCGACATCCCCGGCCTCGTCGACAATGCGCGCGGGATGAAGACCCTGGCCGAGGCCGCGTACATCCGCGACCATGTGATCGCCCAGCTGGACCTGGCGGATGCCAGCCACGACGAGGCGGAGCGGGCGTCCCGACTCCAGTTCGTGGTGGTCGGCGGCGGCTACGCGGGCACCGAGACGGCCGCCTGTCTGCAGCGCCTCACCAAGAACGCCGTGAAGCACTATCCGCGCATCGATCCGAAGCTGGTCAAGTGGCATCTGATCGACATCGCTCCGAAGCTGATGCCGGAGCTCGGCGACAAGCTCGGGCGCAGTGCGCTGGAGATCCTGCGCGGACGCGGCATCGAGGTCTCGCTCGGGGTGTCGATCGCCGAGGCCGGTCCGGACAAGGTGACGTTCACCGACGGCCGGGTCCTCCCGTGCCGCACTCTGATCTGGACAGCGGGTGTCGCGGCGAGTCCGCTGATCGCCACTCTGGGCGCCGAGACGGTACGCGGACGCCTCGCGGTGACACCTGAGATGACGGTGCCGGGGCTCGACGGGGTCTACGCCCTCGGCGACGCCGCCGCCGTACCGGACCTCGCCAAGGGGGACGGCGCGATCTGCCCGCCCACCGCACAGCACTCGATGCGCCAGGGCCGGAAGCTCGCGGAGAACATCGTGGCGTCGCTGCGTCATCAGCCGCTCCAGCCCTATGTCCACAAGGATCTGGGGCTTGTGGTCGACCTGGGTGGCAGGGACGCCGTTTCGAAGCCGCTCGGAATCGAGCTGCGCGGCCTGTCGGCGCAGGCGGTGGCCCGCGGCTACCACTGGTCGGCGCTGCGCACCAATGTCGCCAAGACCCGGGTGATGACCAACTGGATGATCAACGCCATCGCCGGGGACGACTTCGTACGGACCGGTTTCCAGTCGCAGAAGCCCGCGACGCTGCGGGACTTCGAGTACACGGACTCCTATCTCACCCCGGAGCAGGTGCGTGAGCACACGGCGTCCATGACCGCCCGCGGCTGACGCGTACCGTCCCGGGGGCGCCCGGGGCGTCCCCGGCTATGCGTCGTGCTCCGAGTCGTGCCTGGCACGGCTCGGCTGTACGCGTTTGGGCTCACCCGGCATCTTCGGGTACTCGGGCGGATACGGGAGGTCGCCCAGGCCGCGGTCCCGTTCGTCCCGGTCGGCCAGTTCCAGCAGGGCGTCGAGGCGGAAGCGGTGGTCGTCCATGTCCGCGTGCACGTCACCGAGGTCGGCGTAGCGGTCCCGCATGGAGGCGATGTCGAAGTCGGCGGGGTGCACGCTGCCGACCTCGTCCCAGCGCAGTGGCGCCGACACCTGGGCGCGCGGATGGGGGCGGACCGAGTATGCGGAGGCGATCGTGCGGTCGCGGGCCGTCTGGTTGAAGTCGACGAAGATGCGCTCGCCCCGCTCCTCCTTCCACCAGGCCGTGGTCACCCGTTCCGGCATCCGGCGCTCCAGTTCGCGCCCGCAGGCGATGACGGCCCGCCGCACTTCCGTGAAGGTCCACCGGGGCTCGATGGGCACGAAGAGATGGAGTCCACGGCCGCCGGACGTTTTGGGCCAGCCGCGCAGCCCGCCGAAATCGTCGAGTACGGCGCGCAGTTCATGGGCCGCGCGCACCGCGTCGTCGAAGTCGGTGCCCGGCTGCGGGTCGAGATCGATCCGCAGTTCGTCCGGGTGGTCCGGATCCTGACGGCGCACCGGCCAGGGGTGGAAGGTGAAGGTGGCGAACTGCGCGGCCCAGAGCACCGCGGCCGGCTCGGTCGGGCACATCTCGTCCGCGGTACGGCCGCTGGGAAAGGTGACGGTGCCGGTGGGGATCCAGTCCGGGAGGTTCTTCGGCGCGCGCTTCTGGTAGAAGGACTCGCCGGCCAGCCCGTCCGGGTAGCGCTGGAGTGTGGTGGGGCGGTCCCGCAGAGCGCGGGTGATGCCCGCGCCGACCGCGATGTAGTACTGGGCGAGATCGAGCTTGGTGAAGCCCCGTTCCGGAAAGTAGATCTTGTCGGGACTGGAGAGCCGTACCGTCCGCTCCCCCGCTTCGAGCTCCACTGCTGCACCCATGCGCGTCACGCTAAGCGCCGGGTGCCCACTTCGCATATCGGGCGGTATGTGGCGTCCGGCGGCAGAATCCGAGTATGGATCTGCCTGTTCTGCCGCCCGTCAGGCCCATGCTCGCCAAGTCCGTGAAGAAGATCCCGCCCGGTATGCAGTACGAGGGCAAGTGGGACGGATTCCGGGCGATCGTCTTCCGGGACGGCCCGGAGGTCGAACTGACCAGCCGTACGGGCAAGACGCTCACCCGGTACTTCCCCGAGCTGGCGGAAGCGCTGCTGCGCAACCTGCCCCAGCGGTGCGTCCTGGACGGCGAGATCGTCATCACCCGGGACGGCCGGCTGGACTTCGACGCGCTCACCGAGCGGATCCATCCCGCGGCGTCCCGGGTGAAACTCCTCGCCGAACAGACCCCCGCGTCGTTCATCGCGTTCGACCTGCTGGCCCTGGGCGACGAGTCGCTGATGGCGACGGGCCAAGCGGTCAGGCGGGAACAGCTGACCTCGTCGCTGGCCTCAGCCGGGCCGCCCGTGCATGTCGCGCCCGCCACGACCGACGCGGATGTGGCCGAGGACTGGTTCCGCACCTTCGAGGGCGCCGGCCTCGACGGCGTGGTCGCCAAGCCGCTCGACCTGCCGTATCTGCCCAACGAGCGCGCGATGTACAAGATCAAGCACGAAAGGACGGCGGACGTCGTCGTGGCGGGCTACCGCCTCCACCGGTCCGGCCCGGTCGTCGGGTCACTGCTGCTGGGCCTGTACGACGGCGAGGGCGCACTCCAGCACGTCGGCGTCTGCGCGGCCTTCTCCATGAAGCGCCGCGCGGAACTCGTCACCGAGCTGGAGCCCCTGCGCATGGAGTCGGCCGCCGGACACCCCTGGGCGGCGTGGGCGGAGGAGGCGGCGCACGAGACGGCGCGGCTGCCGGGAGCGCCCAGCCGCTGGAGCGGCAAGAAAGATCTGTCGTGGATTCCACTGCGCCCCGAGCGGGTGCTCGAAGTGGCCTACGACCACATGGAGAACGGCGCACGATTCCGGCACACCACCCAGTGGCGCCGGTGGCGCCCGGACCGGGAACCGCGGAGCTGCACGTACGCACAGCTGGAGGAACCGTCCGGTCCGGGGCTGGCCGACATCCTCAACGTCTGACCGGTCCCGGCTCCAGCGGGACTGTTACTTGCGGACGCCGCTTAATTGCAGGCGCGCTATAGTTGTCGGCGCGGAGGCACCGGCACGCCGGGTCGACAACGGCCCGGGTGGCTCCCGCCGAAGGAGGCACCGATGACAGCGAAGGACCCGGGGATGACCGCCCTGAGCCAGAGCTGGTGCGCCCTCTCCCTGCTGCACGGAAGGATCGAGGCGCACATCGAGCGCGCGCTCCAGGCGGGCCACGGGCTGAGCGTGCGCGAATACTCGCTGCTCGACGTCCTGAGCCGCCAGCACGACGGGGAGGGCGGCCATCTGCAGATGAAGCAGGTCGCCGACGCGGTGGTCCTCAGCCACTCCGCCACCACCCGGCTCGTCACGCGGCTGGAGGACCGGGGGCTGCTCTCCCGATACCTCTGCCCCACCGACCGGCGCGGCATCTACACCGACGTCACCCCGGTGGGGGCCCTGCTTCTGGAACAGGCCCGCCCCACCAATGACGCAGCCCTGCGCGCCGCCCTCGACCGGGCGGCGGCCGATCCGGAGCTGGCACCGCTCGTCAGGGCGGTCGAAGCGCTGAAGACCGTCCAGGCTGCCGAAGCAGCGGAGGCCACCGCCATTTAATTTCCGCCCTGCGGGAATAACGGCGCGATGTGTTGATTTTCAGCGATCCGAGCACCCACCGAGAAAATCTGCCCCACATCGCGGTGCTCAGCGTGCTACTGTCGTTACCAGTTGCAGTTGTGGTTCCCAAAGACTTCAAGTGCTCTCACTGGCTTTCTGTGCCGGTGGGCGCATTTTTGTATTTCCGGTGTATTCCGGACGTGGTAATCATCGCGGCGACGTGGGGTTCGCACAGTGCGGGCCTCCGGGCATTTTGCCCCGAAGGAGAGTTTCACATGGCATCTGGCACCGTTAAGTGGTTCAACGCGGAAAAGGGTTTCGGCTTCATCGAGCAGGAGGGTGGCGGCGCTGACGTCTTCGCCCACTACTCGAACATCGCCGCCCAGGGCTTCCGCGAGCTCCAGGAAGGCCAGAAGGTGACCTTCGACGTCACGCAGGGCCAGAAGGGCCCGCAGGCCGAGAACATCGTTCCCGCCTGACGCATGACACGCAGCTGGGGCCCGCACCTTGGGGTGCGGGCCCCAGCTCGTTGCTTTGTTCGGGCTTCGACCGGTTCCCTGTTACGGTTCCGGAGAGGGCCCGTTCCCAGGTGCGCACCGCGGCCCCGCTGGGGCAGGGTGCGCCGCCCGTCGCCTCCACAGGACGGACGAGGGCCCGCCTGACCCCCTATGCGCCGGTACACCAGCCGCCTCTGTTCGGCAGTTTCCGGCCGTTTCGAACTCACCGCCCCGGCTTTTCTCCGATCTGCCCGGCCTTGATTTCGCTCTTTACTTCGGCTCGTTCTTGCGATTCTTCGGCCTCTTGTCCGCTGCCGAGAATTCCTCGATACGTGCCACATCGAGGAAGGATCCGCATGGACCGCACAGCACGCACGAACGACCGTTACGCACGTACCCGCAGCGGTGGTGGCGCAGGTTCCGGCAGGGGCGGCTTCCGCTCCCAGGCGCAGAGCCGCTCGGGCGGCTCCGGCCGCTCCGGCGCGCCCAGCCGCTCCGGTGGCCGCGGCCGCAGGCCCGCACCGCAGGGCGAGTTCGCACTGCCTGTCACGATCACACCGGCGCTGCCCCCGGCCGCCTCGTTCGCCGACATGGAGCTGCCGCCCGAGCTGCTGAAGATGCTCACCAGCCTGGGGATGAACGAGCCGTTCCCGATCCAGTCCGCCACGCTGCCGAACTCGCTGGCAGGCCGGGACGTCCTGGGACGCGGTCGCACCGGATCGGGCAAGACCCTCGCCTTCGGCCTCGGCATGCTCGTCCGTACCGCCGGACAGCGCGCCCAGCCGCGCCAGCCGCTGGCCCTGGTCCTCGTGCCCACCCGCGAGCTGGCCCAGCAGGTCACCGACGCGCTCACCCCGTACGCCAGGTCGCTGAGGCTGCGGCTGGCCACCGTGGTGGGCGGTATGTCGATCGGCAGGCAGGCAAGCGCGCTGCGGGGCGGCGCCGAGATCGTCGTCGCGACCCCCGGCCGGCTCAAGGACCTCATCGAGCGGGGCGACTGCCGCCTCGACCAGGTCACCATCACGGTGCTGGACGAGGCCGACCAGATGGCCGACATGGGCTTCATGCCGCAGGTCACCGAACTGCTCGACCAGGTGCGCCCCGACGGACAGCGCATGCTGTTCTCGGCCACCCTGGACCGCAATGTCGACCTGCTGGTCCGCCGCTACCTGCACGACCCGGTGGTCCACTCCGTCGACCCCTCGGCGGGTGCCGTGACCACGATGGAGCACCACGTGCTGCACATCCACGGGTCCGACAAGTACGCGACGACCACCGAGATCGCCGCCCGTGACGGCCGGGTGCTGATGTTCCTCGACACCAAGCACGCCGTGGACCAGCTGACCAAGCACCTGCTGAACAGCGGCGTACGGGCCGCCGCGCTGCACGGCGGGAAGTCCCAGCCGCAGCGCACCCGGACCCTCGCGCAGTTCAAGACGGGCCATGTCACCGTGCTGGTCGCCACCAACGTCGCGGCCCGCGGCATCCATGTCGACAACCTCGACCTGGTCGTCAACGTCGACCCGCCCAGCGACCACAAGGACTATCTGCACCGGGGCGGCCGTACGGCGCGCGCGGGAGAGTCCGGCAGCGTCGTCACCCTCGTACTGCCCAACCAGCGCCGTGAGATGAGCCGGCTGATGGCCGACGCCGGAATCACCCCGCACATCGCCCAGGTGCGGTCCGGGGAGGCCGAGCTGAGCCGTATCACCGGCGCCCAGGCGCCCTCCGGTGTCCCGGTCACCGTCTCCTCACCGGTCGCCGAGCGCACCAAGGGCAGCCCCTCGTCGGCCCGCGGCCGGCGCAGCCGCCCCGCCCAGGCACGCCGCACGGCGGGTGCGCCCCGCGGCCGCTCCGGCAATCCGCCGCAGCAGTCGTCCTCGTACAAGAACGTCGCCTGACCGAAGCCCCGTACCGGGTGACCTGCTGATCGCCGCTCCGCACTGCGCGGGGCGGCGATCGGGCTTTCCGGGGTGTGCCGTCCGGGCATCCACGGCGGAGCGCCGGCGTTCCGGAACCCACCGGGCAGCGCCGGACGTTTCTTGACTTACCGTTGTCCGCCTCTCTACGGTCGGCGCCTGGAACCGGTCCGTACCGACGAGCAGGAATCCCATGGCCCCGCACTCCCCTCCGCCCGCCGACGGCGCTTCCGCGGCAGGACACGACGCGTTCCACCCCGACTTCACCCCCGGGGACGCCGACCGGAATCCAGGACCGCTGCGTGCCAGGCTGCACCACGTACGCGCCGGGTCGCTCGACGGCGGGACCGCGCAGAGCGGTGGTATGCAGCGGTTCGCCGCGATCAGTGGGAAGACCGTCGGTTCGGAGCGGATCTGGATGGGCGAGACGCATGTCGCGCCGGACACGGCGTCCTCCGACCACCATCACGGGGCGTCGGAGACAGCGATCCATGTCGTCGCGGGGCACCCGGAGTTCGTCTTCCTCGACGACGCCGGCGGTGCGCCCGAGGAGGTGCGGATCCGGACCGGACCGGGCGACTACGTCTTCGTCCCGCCCTATGTGCCGCACCGCGAGGAGAACCCGAGCCCCGACGAGACCGCTGTCGTCGTCATCGCCCGGAGCACTCAGGAGGCCGTGGTGGTGAACCTCCCCGGGCTGTACGTGCTGGGTGAGCCGCCTGCCTGATCACAGACCTGCGGGCCGGCGGGGCGGGGCGCTCACCGCGCGCCACGCCCCGCCGGCGCGTTCCCTGGTCTCCGCGGGTCAGCAGCTGAGGTTGGAACCCGGGGTGGTGCCCAGGATCTGGACGAAGCTCTGGTAGCTGTCGATCCGGCTCTGCACCTGCGCGGGGTTGCCGCCGTCGCATTCGATGCTGCCGTTGATACTGCGGATGGTCTGGCCGAAGCCGGCGCCGTTGACCATGGCGTTGTGCGGGGTCATCGTGCCGGGGCCGGTCTGGGTGTTCCAGTACCAGAGGCCGGTCTTCCAGGCCACGGCCGGGTCGGTCTCCACCAGGCTCGGATTGTTGAGCAGGTCGATGCCCAGCGCGTCGCCCGCCGCCTTGTAGTTGAAGTTCCAGCTGAGCTGGATCGGTCCCCTGCCGTAGTAGGAAGCCTGGCCCGCCGGGCACCCGTAGGGCTGTGACGTGTCGCAGTAATGGGGGTAGTTGGAGGTGTCCTGCTCGACGACGTAGACGAGACCGCCGGTTTCGTGGCTGACGTTCGCGAGGAACGCGGCGGCCTCCTGGCGCTTGACCGTGTCGCTGCCGGTGTTCGCGAAGGCGGGGTAGGAACTCAGCGCCGCGGTCAGCCCGCTGTAGGTGTAGAAGGAATTGCGGTTCGGGAACATCTGGTTGAACTGCGCCTCGCTGACGACGAAGTCCGAGCCGACGGGCGGCACGCTGCCGCCGTCACCGCAGGCACCCTGGTCCGACCAGACATCGGCGGAGCCGGGGGTCTCGTTCTGGGTCCACCATTTCGCCGACCAGTTGTGCCCGTTGTACGAGACGGCCAGTCCGCCCGTGTAGACGGAGGAGGAATTCCAGGCCGAGGCACAGGTCGCGGCCGAGGCCGGTGTCATCGGCAGGAAGACAGCGAATCCGATGGCCGCCAACAGGGCGGTGAGCAGAGCCATGAGGCGTCGTGACACGTGATCACTCCTTCGCGCGGCCATCGGGACAACGATGTCCGCTTGTGGGGGTGAGGGCACTCAAGCCTGATTGGTCTGGACCTGCCAAGAGGGCGTTCGGATACTGGTGCACGGTGCGGTGAGCCGTGGCGGCCGCAGGCCCCAGCAGGTGAGGCCGTAGGGTCGGAGATGTTGTTCCAGCACGGTATGGAGGGTCTGTTGCACGCTGTAGCCACGCCCCTGTTCGACCCCGGCGCGGGCCAGGGAGCACGTCAGTTCGCCGAACTGGGCCTGGCCCTGCTCCTGTCGACCCTCATCGGCGCCGAACGGGCCACCCGGCAGAAGAGCGCGGGACTGCGTACCCACACCCTGGTCGGCGTGGGCAGTGCCCTGTTCATGGAGGTGTCGCAGCACGGGTTCAACGCGGTCCTCGCGCTGCACAACGTCTCCTTCGACCCGTCACGGGTCGCCGCCCAGGTCGTCTCCGGCATCGGCTTCATCGGCGGCGGGCTCATCTTCGTACGCCGGGATGCCGTACGCGGGCTGACCACCGCGGCCACGGTCTGGCTCACCTGTGCCATCGGTATGGCGTGCGGCGGCGGACTGCCGCTCCTGGCCATCGGCGCGACCGCGGTCCATTTCCTGGTCGTCCACGGATACTCCTGGGTGACGCGGCGCATCCCCTCGATCGCGACCATGGAGCAGACCCGCCTCCATCTCGCGTACACGATCGGCACCAGTGTGCTGACGAGGATCCTGGAGCGGGCAACCACCGAGGGGTTCCAGGTCGTTCAGGTGCGGGTGGACCGTGCGGACGACAAGGCGCCCGAGGACACCGAACTCAGACATGACGAGGCGGGGACGGCCTTCGTCCACATCGACATCGAGGGGACGGGCAGCGTCCATCAGCTGGTGGCGGAACTCTCCGAGTTCGAGGGCGTGCTGAGCGTCTCGTCCATCAAGGGCGAACTCGCCGAGTGATCCAGAGCCGGGCGTACGACTCCCGGCCTGCTTCTCACCTGCGCGCGGCGGTTCCGGCCGGTTCTGGCCGGTTCTGTGGCGGGAACGCAGCGGCCCCGGGCGGTGAGGCCCGGACTTGCCGGGCCTCACCACCCGGGGCCGGAGCCGCCATGAGCAGCGAGCGAGATGTGTGGGGCGTGGTCAGGACTGGGGCGGGTCGTTCTGGTCGCCGCCGAGCCGGTGCTTGAGCTGGTCCTGGCCGGTGTCGACCTGGCTCTTGTACTTGTCGCCGGTCTTCTTGTCGACGGCGTCTCCCGCCTTGTCGACCCCCTTCCCGACCTGGCTCTCGTGGCCCTTCATCATCTGCTTCAGCTTGTCCATCATGGACATGAGTCGTCCTCCTCGCAGCGATTCCCCCTCCACTCCAGGGTGTGCGCACTCGGCCCGGTCCGCATCCCGGCCGGGGTGAACAGCGCCGGATCCGCCGTCGGGCGCCGCTTCAGGGGATACGGATTCCGGCGGCACGCGCGGTTCTTCCGGGGCCCCGGCGGACCCAGCCGACCATGAGGACCGCGCTGACGGCGGCGAATGCGCACCAGGTGGAGACGTATTCGAGCTTCCAGAGCAGGAAACAGATCAGCGCTCCCGCGCCGACGACCGCACCGAAGAGCCTCAGCAGCGGATCCGCGGTGAGCAGCAGGGATCCGACGGTTGCCAGCAGATATCCGGCGACGACGAGTGCGGGAAGCGGCAGGTCGACCACGTATCCGACGGTGTGACCACGGACTTCGGCGGAGACCGGACGGTCGGCGATGCAGAGCGCGAGGACGGCAGCGGTGGCGATCCCGGCCGCAACGGGCAGCAGCAGGCGGCGGCGTACCGGGCGCGGCGCGGCGAGCAGTACGCCGCAGGGCACCCAGAGGGCCAGCAGGGGCAGCGCGATGACGGCCCACGCCGTGGTGGCAGGCCCGGTGCCACCGCCGGAGTGCCAGACCTCCGCCTCGATGACCTGATGGATTCCGAGGAGCAGGGGCAGCGCGGCCAGCGGAAGATCCCGCGCCCGGCGCACCTGTGCCAGGCAGGCCACGCCGACCACCGCGATACCGGAGCCGACCGCCAGGTCGGCCGTCGCGCTCCAGCACATGGCGCCTCCTGGGCCTGGGCCTGGGCCTTCGGAATCAGTTACGGGAACGAGGGCCGGAGCCCGGTTGTCCGACGGTGTCGGTCAATTCCGGTTGGTCAATTCCGGCTGGTTGATTCCGGCTGGTTGATTCCGGATTGATTGGTTCCGGATTGATTGATTCGGGGCGGCCCTCTCAGGGGTCCGGTCCGCGCGGTCCGGCCGACAGGGCGAGCGCCAGGGCTCCGGCGGCGCACAGTGGTGGCGGCAGAGCCGCCCACGCCGGTGCCCAGGTCCGGAGCGCGGCGGCACCCACCGCGCCGGCGAGCAGTGCGGCGAGCCTGCTCCCTGCCGGGCGTCCGCCCGACGGATCGGTCAGCAGGGAGCTGAGGGTCCCGGTGAAGTACGTCGTCGGGGCGCCGGTGGGGCCCGCGGCGAACATGGCGGCTGTCTGAAGGCCCATCGCCACCGACAGGACGGCGATCAGCGCCGCACGGCCGTCGCCGTCCGGGTGCCCCCCGACGGCCGCCCAGGCCACGCCCACGGCGGCGAGGAACGCGACCTCGACGGTGAGACAGACGAACACCCCTCGGCTCCAGTCGGCGCCCGATTCGTCACCGGCGGGGCCCACATCCGTACGGGCACCGCCGCGGGTACGGCAGAAGCGGCCCGCGACGACTACGGCGAGCCCGAATCCGGCGAGCGCGACCAGCGGATACACCGCGTCGCCCGGCGATCCGCTGCCCAGACCGATGGCCATGAGGATCAGGTTGCCGGTCATCACACCGGCGAATACATGGCCGAGCGCGATGAAGGCGAGCGCGTCCACGGCACCCGCCGCGGCGGCCAGCAGGGGCAGCACCGCGACATCGGACAACCTGGCGGCGCGTGTCTTCAGCAAGATCGACCTCCGGATCCATGCTCGCCGCATTCACCGGCCCGCACAACGGCACCTGAGGCGATCGCCGGGGGACGGAGAGGGCCGTGCCCCGGAGCCCACCACACCCATTCACTCGAATGGCGTAACGGATCGCCATCTTCGCGAGGAGGGCGTCAGGGCGCGCCGACCGCCCTCCCCGGGCTTTCCGACAGTCGGCCAGGTCCATTCGTGTTGCCGGGAGGCGGGAATGAGCACCCGATGGAAGAACGCGTGCAATCCGCGGGCGGGGCCGTCCGAGCCTCTGCCGGACCACGTACAAGGGAGTGATCACAGATGGCAGCCGACTTCCGCAGCCCCGATGAGCTGACCGGCCTGATGGTCTACGACATCACCGGGGACAAGATCGGCGGCGTCGAGCAGGTCTACCTCGACGACCAGAGTGGCCGCCCCGAGTGGGCGACCGTGAAGACCGGCCTGTTCGGCACCAAGGAAACCTTCATCCCGCTCGAAGGTGCCCGGCGTGAGGAGAACGCCCTGCACATCCCCCACGCCAAGGAACTCGTCAAGGACGCCCCGCGGCTCGACGCCGAACAGCACCTCGATCTCGCCCAGGAGCAGGAGCTGTACCGGCACTACGGCCTCACCCACCCGGGTCAGTCCGCCGGTGCCCCGGAAGCCGCCGGAGCGGCCGGTGCGGCCGGTGCCGCGGGGGCTGCCGGAGTCGCGAACCGGAAGGCAGCAGGTCCGCTGCACGGTGAAGCGGCGGACACCGCGGGCACCCGGGGCACGGCGAAGGCAACCGGCCGGACGACCGACATGGGCAGCCGTGAGACACGGGGCGGCATGGGCAGCATGTCCAGCGGTTCCGAGACGACCGCCGGTGCGCGGGGTGTCCCCGCTGGAGTGGGCTCCCGTGCGGCCATGAACGAGAACGAGGAACTCATACGCTCCGAGGAGCAGCTGCGGGTCGGGACCGAGGAGCATGTCTCGGGCCGTGCGCGGCTGCGCAAGGTGGTGGTCACCGAGAACGTGACGACCACCGTCCCGGTCAGCCACGAAGAGGTCCACGTCGTACGGGAGCCGATCAAGGACGGCGACCGCTCGACCGCGGGCCGTGCCCGGATCGGCGAGGCGGAGTCCGAAGTGATCCTGCACGCCGAACAGCCCGTGGTCAGCAAGGAGGCCGTGGCGGTCGAGCGGGTGCGGATGGAGACCGAGAAGGTCACCGAGCAGAAGGAAGTCTCCGCCGAGGTCCGCAAGGAGGAGATCCAGTACGACGACGGTCACACCGCGAAGGAGCGTGGTGACATGGAGGGAACCGGCAACTGAAGCCGCGGCCCTGCGCGTTCCGGACGCGGCCGGGGCGCGGTCGGCCCAGGCCGGCAGAGGGTGGTGTGTCTCCACGGGGGAGACACACCACCCTCTGCCGTGTCCGGGAGCGGAGCCGGGTGGCCGCCTACGCTGAGGCGGGTTCTGCCGCAGCGACGGCGGTCCACCGCGCTGTGCCCGACAACCAGGGAGCCCCGCCGCACATGGTCAGCCATCCGGATGTCCGCCCCCATGGGTGAGTTCCGCATCGAACGTTGCAGCGCGCTGCCCCCGGAGGAAGCCTGGCGGCGCCTCACCCGGTGGGAGCTGCACGCCGCCCATGTGCCGCTGACCAGGATCACCGTGGTGACCCCGGGCCCGAACAGGGTGGGGACCAGGTTCGTGGCACGCACGGGGGCCGGCCCCGCGGGGTTCGACGACCCGATGGAGGTCGTTCGCTGGGAGCCGCCGCGCCCCGGGCAGCCAGGCTTCTGCGATCTGGAGAAGCAGGGCAGGGTGGTGCTGGGCGGGGCCTCGATCGAAGTGCGCCCCGAGGGGTGCGGCTGTCGTGTCGTGTGGCGCGAGGAGTTGCGGATCGCGAGGCTGCCGGGGGTGTTCGACGAACTCACCGCACGGTCGGGACAGCTGCTCTTCGGCCGTGCGGTGGCCGGGCTGCTCCGGGACTGACCGCTCGCAGTGCGGCCCATTCGGGCACCACGCGTGCCCTGCGCGGCCGAACTGCCGGCGCAGGGCACGGTGGAACCGGTGCCGTCCTGCGGCGCCGGGCGCCGCAGGACCGTGGTGGTGTCAGGAGCCGGCGTCCACGAGTTCCGCGAACCGGACATCCTCGGTACGCCCCTGCGGGAGCCCGGACGGCTCCGCGACGACGAGGCTGCGGGCCGCCGTCGAGACGGCGGGAAGGGGATTGCGGGGCTCAAGCGGGCTGCCGGTGGCGGCCTGGGCGCGGATCGTGAACCAGACCACCTTGCCGTCCTCGGTGGCATGTGTACCCCAGCTGTCGCTGAGGGTGGACACCATCGGCAGGCCACGGCCGTGGGTGACCAGCGGGCTGGCACAGCGCAGCTGCGGCAGTCTCGGGCTGGTGTCCAGCACGGCCGCGGTCAGACTGCGGCCGGTCCAGCGCAGTTCCAGGGTGCAGCGTTTGTCGTCGCCCGCGTGCAGATGGACGTTGGTGAGCAGTTCACACACGCCCAGACTGACCGGCTGGATCAGCGCATCGAGCTGCCAGTGGCGAAGATGCGCTGCGACGATACGCCGGACCTGCGGCACCCTGTCGGGTGTTGCTTCCAGGTCCAGTACGTACTCGCGGGATGCTTCAGTGATCACGACTGCGTCTCCTCATCAGGGTGGGCGGCGGAGTGCCGGCCTCACCTCGTCTGACATGACAGCCCCGAGGACACCGAAAGTAATCGGATGGACACACTATGACTTCCACCAGGGTCACCCCATCCGGGTGAATTCGCAACGCGCAGCGGTGGCACCGGCCTGACCTGGCGCTTTACCACCCCACCCGGAGGCCCTCGCGCGAAGTGGGCCGGCAGTGGCGGTCGTGGCACACGAACGGGCGGGTGGCCGCACAGCTTGCGCAGCTGCGGCCACCCGCCCGGAACGGCTCAGGAACGAACGTCTCCGGAGCACGTCCGGAACGGCTCAGGAACGGCTCAGGAACGGCTCAGGAGAGCGTCAGCTCCGGCTTGTAGAGGTCCAGCCAGAGTGCCAGGTCGAGCGTGCGCTCCAGGCCACGCCGGGACGCCTGGGTGATCTGCGGAACGTCCCGGTGGGCCGCCCGGCGCACCCTGTCCGCGTCGACCAGGTCGAAGATCGGGTGGGACGGCTTGGCCAGCAGGTCCTTGGCGTGCCCCTGGAGGGCGATGGCGTACTTGGGGTCCTGGGTGGAGGGGTACGGGCTCTTCACCCGGTCATAGACGGACTTCGGCAGCACGTCCGCCGTCGCCTCCCGCAGCAGACTCTTCTCCCTGCCGTCGAAGGACTTCAGGGACCAGGGCGTGTTGTACACGTACTCGACCAGCCGGTGGTCGCAGAACGGCACCCGGACCTCCAGGCCGACCGCCATGCTCGCCCGGTCCTTCCGGTCGAGCAGCACCCGCACGAACCGGGTGAGGTGCAGGTAACAGATCTTGCGCATCCGATACTCGAAGTCGCTCTCGCCGGCGAGCCGTTCGATGCCGGCGACGGCCCCGGCGTAGCTGTCCCGGATGTAACCGGGCAGGTCCAGCTTGGCGGTCAGGTCCGATCGCATGACGTCGGAGTCGTCCCCGAAGTGCTCCGAGAAGCGCACCAGCCAGGGGAACATCTCGGCGTTCCTGGCCTCCTCGTCGAAGAACTGGAGGTATCCGCCGAAGACTTCGTCGGCCGACTCCCCCGAGAGCGCGACCGTTGACTGCTCCCGGATGGCCTTGAAGAGCAGGTACAGCGATGCGTCCATGTCCCCGAAGCCCATGGGCATGTCGCGTGCGGTGATCATCCGGGCGCGTACGTCGGGGTCGGCCAGCGCGTTCGAGTCGAGCACGATGTCACGGTGGTCCGTGCCGGAGGCCTGGGCGACATCGTGGACGAACGGGGTGTCCGGCGTGCCGCGCAGTTCGTCGGCGACGAAGTTCTCGGCCTGCCCGACGAAGTCGACGGCGAAGCTGCGGACCGTCTCGCCGGTCTCGGCGAGCTGGCGAGCGGCTATCGCGGTCATCGCGGAGGAGTCGAGGCCTCCGGAGAGAAGCGTGCAGCGGGGCACGTCGGAGACGAGCTGCCTGCGGACGATGTCGTCGAGGAGCGTACGCACATGGGCGATCGAGGTCTCCTGGTCGTCGGTGTGCGGCCGGGTCTCCAGGGACCAATAGACGTGCCGGCGCAGTCCGCCGTGGTCGACAGTGACGACCGTGCCGGGCTCGACCTCGTGCATACCCTCCCAGAACCCGTGACCGGGAGTCTTGACCATGGCGAAGAGCTCGCGCATGCCACTGAGGCCGACTTTGGCGCGGGCCAGCGGGTTCGCGAGTATCGCCTTGGGCTCGGAGCCGAAGAGCACGCCGTCCGGCGTCGGGTAGTAGTAGAAGGGCTTGATGCCCATCCGGTCACGGATCATCACAAGCTTCTGGTGACGGCTGTCCCAGACGGCAAAGGCGTACATGCCGTTGAGCCGCTCGGCCACCCCTTCGCCCCACTCCAGATAGCCGTGCAGCACGACCTCCGTGTCGGAATCGGTGACGAATCGGTGCCCGCGGCCGGTCAGTTCACGGCGGAGCTCGGTGAAGTTGTACGCCTCGCCCGAGTAGACGATGCCCACCTCGCCCCGGTCGGTCTCGACGGTCATCGGCTGACGCCCGCCGGGCAGGTCGATGATGGCCAGCCGGCGGTGCCCGAGACCCGCGGGACCGCTGATCCAGGTGCCACGGTCGTCCGGGCCACGGCAGGCCATCGTCTCGGTCATTGCATCCAACGTCTCGGACTCGGACCGCAGATCACGGTCGAAAGAGACCCAGCCGGTGATCCCACACATGTGATTCCTCCTGCTTCCGACCACGGCCGGAGCCTCGAACCCCCGCGTTGATCAGCGGAAATACGGGCGAACTGGGCTGCCGGACCGGATCAGTTGTAATCAGCACCTATATGACGAGCGTGGGTCACACGACTGCATGCAGTCAACGCATGGTTAACGCAAGCGCCGCACCCTACCCAGGCATTTCGGCCGTTCGGGGTTCGCGGTGGCTGTGTGCCCGGCGGGCAGAATCCCTGCCATGCCCGCCTCGCGGCTCTGGTTCCGACCAACGGAACGACAAGATCAAGCCACAGGCAAAGACTTCATCAATCCCGGGCGCCGGCTCGTTTCAGCACTGATCCGGGCGCCGACCGTCCGGTCGACCCCCTTCGAAGGAAGTCCGTACTGCCCGTTGCGCCGGGCTTGTTCGCGGGAGAGGTGCAGCGCCCGCCACGGCGGAGCGGGACGCCCTCGCCCGGCCCCCTCACTCGGCCCCCTCGCCCAGCCTTGGCCCAGCCCCGCAGGCCCCGGTCACCAGGACGGGCCTGCGGGGCTGCGTGCCTACGGGGCCTGGAGGCGTACGGGGGTGTGGGGCCCGCCGAGCGCCTGTGGGGCCGGCGGAGTTGTGAGGTCAGCGGGTAAGTCGGCGCTCCCGGGGCTGGGTGGTTCCCGCCGTTCTATGCCTGATGCGCCGCGCCAGGGGTGCGGATCTGCAGCTGCTCCAGGCGCTGTTGCAGCAACTGGAGCGCCCCACGCTGGCGTCCGGGGACCCGGCGGCGAAGCTCGACCAGATCCGGGGCGAGAGTACGGACGCGTGCGGAGTCCGGTATCTGCTCCCACTCGTGGTGCGCCCGGTCCACCGCGGCCTCGACCTCGGCGTCGTCGACGGCCTGGCCGCTCTGCAGACGGGCGCCCGCGGCCATCAGCCACAACTCGCAGCTGCGCCCCGCGTCCCCGGCGAGATGGGCGAGGTCGGCCCGCACTTCGAGCCAGTGCAGGGCCTGCGCCGAACCCGGCCCGTGGGCGCGCATCGCCTCGCTCTCCCAGGCAGCGGCCGCGGCGGCGGCTTCGGTGTGCCGTCCGGCGCGCGCCGCCGAGAGGATCGCGGGGTGCGGATCGGAGGCGGGGTCCGGCCCGGCGGCCCGGACCACAGCTGCGGACACTGCGGGAGCGGGGGCCGGTGCCGCACCGCCGGGGGCGGCGGTGCGGCTGGACCGATCCGGGGCGGCCAGGGCGTTGTCCCGGCCGGCCGCCTGCTGCGGGACGTGGGCCCGTTCGTGCTCCGTTACAAGGCCGGGCACCGCGGCCGCCGGAAGGCCCGGTCCCGCGCCGAACAACAGGGCTCCATCGGATCCACCCTGGGCCGCGGCCAGTTCGTGGAGCTGGTCCAGCGGCGGCCTTGCTCCGGTGCGCCAGATCTCGGCCATGGCTTTCAGATAGCTGGGCCCGAGCGTGGTGCGGCGCCCGGGAGGCGGTGCGACCCGCCCGTACAGCCGTACACCGGGACCGAGGCCGAAGCCTCCGTGCGCCAGCTGCTCCCAGGTTTCGGAGTCGGCCACCAGGTCGACGACCACGGTCGTCGTGCCGGGCGGCCGCACGGCGAGTTCGGTCGCGAGCCAGTGCCACGGCAGGCCGCTGTAGCGCACGGTGGCAGCCGTGGTGCGGGCGAGGGCGAGGTGCACCAGCCGCTGCTTGCGGTCGAGTTGCAACTGGCCCGCGATATACAGATGAAGCGGCCCGGGAGCAGCCGCGACGGCACGCAGCCGTGTCAGGACCGTCTGCGGATCCATGGGGTCCGCGAGTTCGACAACGGTCGCGAGCGCGGTGCCGGTGAGTGCGCTCGGGGGCACCGCCGCGAGCGTCGCCAGCACGGAGGTCGCGTCGGTCAGACGGCCCTTGCCCTCCGGTGCGGCCGCGAGCAGCAGCGCGGTCCCCGGTGTCATATCGTCCCCATTGATCACACCAGAACCGTATCCGGTAGGAGGTGTGATCAGTACCGCAGCCGGTGGCTTCGGTGGCGGCCGAGGCCACGGCCCCCTCGGAGAGCCGGACTTCACCATGCCCGCCCCGCGCAGCGGAGTACGCCCGGTGGCGAACGCACGGCGGACGCCTCCTCCCATACCGCCCGGTGGCGCCCGCCGCGCGCCGCTGCCTCAGCCGGTCAGGGTGGACAGCAGCCGCCGGGGTCCGACCCCGGTCCGGATCACTTCCCTTCCCGGCCGACCGTGTTGTCCGCCAGCACCTGCGCGACACCGGCCGTGTTGGCCGCCAGCACCTGCGCGACATAGGACTCGGTGGCCGCCTTGCTGATGCCGAGGCCGGACAGTGCTCCCGCGCCGTCCTCGAACTCCAGCAGCGCGAGCAGGATGTGCTCCGTTCCGATGTAGTTGTGGCCGATCCGCAGGGCCTCCCGGAAGGTCAGTTCCAGCACCTTGCGCGCCGCGGCGTCGTACGGGATCAGCTCGGGCACCGTCTCCGCCTCGGGCGGCAGTGTGGCGGTGACCGCCTCGCGCACGGCGTCCAGTTGGGCGCCCTGCGAGATGAGCGACTGCGCGGCGAGCGCGTCGGGCTCGGCCAGGAGCCCGAGGGTCAGATGCCCGACGCCGATCTCGGCGTTGCCCGCGGCGCGGGCCTCGTCCTGCGACGCTGTCACGACGCTCTTCGCGCGCGGCGTGAAGCGGTCGAATCCCTGACTGGGGTCGAGGGTCAGGGCTTCGCCGGCCCCCTTGGGCACGAAGCGCTTCTGTGCGGCCTGCCGGGTCACCCCCATGCTCTTGCCGATGTCGGTCCAGGACGCGCCCGATCGCCGCGCCTGGTCCACGAAGTGGCCGATCAGATGGTCGGCCACTTCGCCCAGGTGGTCGGCGGCGATGACCGCGTCGGTCAGTTGTTCCAAGGTGTCGGAGTGGACTTTTTTGATGGCTTCGATCAGGTCGTCGAGCCGGACCGGATGAGCCGCAGGGACTGGATTCACCATGTGACAACCTTAGGTTGACAGCAGAGCGACTGTCAACCATGGGTTGTCACTTCATGGCGCCGGTGCATGACGTCGGTGCACGGACCTCAGTTCACATGCCTCAGTGCACAGGTCTCAGTGCACAAGTGTCAGCGCACTGTGTGGCCGCCGCTCCCTCCAGAGGCCCCACCCGGCTCCCTGCGACGCCACTTCGCCAGCAACACCCTTGCCCGGCCGACGACTTGCGGTCGGGACGCCGGAGGGGCCGGGCAGACACCCTCACCCGGTCGCGGGGCGTCCAGGCTCGCGCGCGCCTCCTCAAGAGCCAGAATCAGGCTCGTCCTGCACCAGAGGATCTCGTCGGGATCGTCCGGCGACAGCAGACGGTCCACCACCTCCCGTGCCGCCGGGGAGTCCGGGCGCACAGCCACCGGTTCCGGCCGGAGCCTGTTCAAGTACGCGCGCTCGTACGGATCATCGACCACTTCCGCCAGCTGGACCGGATCGAGCGCACCGGCCAGCACGGCCGCCCGGGCCCAGGCGCCGTCCGCCCGCCGCAGCAACAGCGACTGCCGGCGGCCTCGCCAGTTCCGCGCGCGCCAGTCCTCCCCCGCCTCCAGCCTGCCGCGCAGTTCTTCCGGGGTCCGGCCCGTGAGCAGCGCGGGCTGGTTCACCGCGAACTCCTCGACCTCCACGGCGAGATACATCCAGACGACGGCCCGGTAGCGGTTCAGACGGAACGAGACGGGCGTGAAGCAGCCGGCGCGCGCCAGCCTGGTGAACCGGGCCGGGCTGACACCGATGAGCTCGGCCGCCGCGGCCGTCCCGACCGTCCTCACCCGCTCCCGCAGAGTGTCCGGAAACCCTTCTGTCGCCCTCAGCCGGTCAGCCTCCTCCGGGATGACCCGGCGCCGCGCACCACCCGCGTCCGCCGTGACCCTGATGTGGCCGAGCCGGACAGCCAGCTCGAACTCAGCTCGCCTCAGGCCCAGTTCCCTGGCGGCCCGATCGAGAGTCAGCGCCTTCCCGGCACTCCCGGTCGTGACGGTCGCGACGGCCCTGCTGTCGTGGTCAGCTTCGGTTACAGCCATGATGCCCTCCCCCGTGAGGAACGAATACTCTCTGTAATCAGAGTAGCCGGGAGGGGCCCATCGCCCGACCGGCCTGTGGATAACTCCGCAAGCCGGCCGGGCTGCGCAGGTCAGCGCGGCGTCACCAGGTCGCGGACGACGTGTCGTCGGGCTGCCTGGCGGCGACCGCAAGGTGCTCCCCGACCCGGTTGACGAGCAGGGTCATCTCGTACGCGATCTGCCCGATATCGGCCTCGGCCGTACTCAGGACGGCGAGACAACTGCCGTCGCCCGCCGCTGTGACGAAGAGGATCCCCTCGTCGAACTCGACCATCGTCTGGCGGACGCCGCCCGCGTGGAAGTGCCGTCCCGACCCCTTGGCGAGGCTGTGCAGGCCGGAGGCCACCGCGGCCAGATGCTCCGCGTCCTCCCGCGCCAGTTCCTTGCTCACCCCGGTGACCAGTCCGTCGTTGGACAGCACCAGCGCACACCGGACGTGCTCGACCCGGTTCGTCAGGTCGTCCAGCAGCCAGTCGAGTCCCTTGCTCAGCGCCATGTCCCCGCCCTCCCCCTTGATTCAGTTCCCCTGATCCTGTTCCCCGGCCCCGCGAACTCCGGCCAGCCTTCACCACAGCCGCGCTCCGGGCAAGGAGACGCGTTCCGGGTGGGTTCGGTTCGCGACGCGGCCGTCCACGGCCGATGATGCTGTCATGGCACAGCAGATGACCGAGGAACAGTGGCGGGCATTCGTCTCGCACTCCACACGCACCGGCAAACTCTCGACCGTACGCGCCGACGGGAGCCCGCACATCGCACCGATCTGGTTCGTCCTGGACGGGCAGGACCTGGTGTTCAACACGGGCAAGGACACCGTCAAGGGCCGCAATCTGGCCCGTGACGGACGCGTGGCCCTGTGCGTGGACGACGATCGCCCGCCGTTCTCCTTCGTCGTGCTCCAGGGGCACGCGACGCTGAGTGAGGATCTGGCCGAAGTAGGGCACTGGGCCGGCCGGATCGGCGCCCGGTACATGGGCGAGCAGCGCGCGGCGGAATTCGCCGAGCGCAATGGCGTACCGGGCGAACTCCTCGTCCGGGTGCGCATCGAGAAGGTACTCGCACAGGCCGCCGTGGCGGACTAGGTCCCGTCCGGCCGATCTTCGTGGATCAGGCCGGGGCGTCCGGTGCGGTGCCTCGCAAGACGGAGGATCGCCCCCGTACTGGACGTACTGGGGTGACTCCGACAACGCGGCGAGGTGCCGTGCCAGGCGTCGCGGGCCCGCGAAGACCGGCCGGACAGGGCCTAGCGCAACCCGGCGCCCGCGTCAGTGTTGCGCGGCAGCCTGGCGTGCGCGCCGCTCACGCTTCTCGTGCCGGGCGCGCCAGTACGGGTTGTCGTGCGGAAGGCTCCCGGACACCCGGCCGTACATCCCGAACGTCATCAGCAGAATCCCGACCACAAAGCTGAACAGGACGTTCTGAAGGTGGAAAGCCAGGAAGTTGGCGCTCGTACCGATCAGGGCGAGGTTGACGAACCCGCTGAGGATGAAGGCCACGCCGATGACCATGTTGAGCATCGATGAGATGTTCCCGCCGATCACGGCGCCCGCCATCAGGATCAGGCCGATCACGATCGACAGAACGCTCAGTGCACCGTTGGTGTTCAGGCCGGCGACCATGTCTCCGCCGGTGCTGAAGAACCCGATCTTGTCGATCACGCCGAGTATCCCGAAAGCCAGCAGGACAAGGCCCATGAGACCGGCCCCGAAGCGGTAGACCCGGCTCAGTCTGTGGTCGACCGGCAGATGTTCGTCCAGGACGAAGCGGCTCCGGGGGGCGTGCACGGTATGGCTCGTAGCCATCTCTGATCCTCCTCCGTTCCGGAGGCATCCCACCCCGGTCGGTCGCACAGGATCCATACGATGGGTCGAAATGCCCCATTTACTGCTCTTTATGATATTCGATGCCGCGCTATATGGGGATGGGAGCGGCCGCAGAGCCGGTGCTCGGCCGTACTGAGCCCCGGCCCGCAGCCGGAGCCCGTACGGGTATCCGAGGCGGAGGCATCCGGGAGACGCGGCCGGGGGATCATCTCCTCATGACCGATGACCACACACATGTGCAGGAGTTCTTCGGGGCCCGGGCCGCCGGCTGGGACACCCGCTTCCCGGACGACGGACCCGCCTACGCCGCCGCCGTCGCGGACATGGGGCTGCGGCCAGGTGACGCCGTTCTGGACGCCGGCTGCGGTACGGGGCGGGCGCTGCCCGCGCTGCGTGGGGCGGTCGGGACAGCGGGTTACGTCATCGGGGCCGACCTGACGCCCGAGATGCTGGCGGCGGCCGTGCGTGCGGGGCGCCACCGCGACGCCCAGCTGCTGCTCGCGGATGTCGCACGGCTGCCGGTGCTCACGGAGTCGCTGGACGCCGTGTTCGCCGCGGGGCTGATCGCGCATCTGCCCCAGCCCGAGGACGGGGCACGGGAGTTGGCCCGCGCCGTCAAGCCCGGTGGCCTGCTGGCGTTGTTCCATCCGATCGGCCGGGCGGCGCTGGCGGCCCGGCAGGGGCGTCGGCTCACCGATGACGACCTGCGCGGCGAGGGGCCGCTGCGGACACTGCTCGCCGCCTCGGGGTGGCGGATGACCTCGTACACCGATGAGCCCGACCGGTTTCTCGCGCTGGCCGTGCGCGACGACCAGGGAAGCTAGGTCCTGTCGGGCCGGTGTCGCGGCAGCCAACGTCTGCCCCTCACCGCACCCGGGCCGTGTTCCAGCGCGACGACGGGCGCCCCCTCCACCGGTGCAGCACCGAGCCTCCACAAGCGGAGCCAATTCATCCGATCTACCACTCGACGCTGGCGTTACTGACTGGTTAGGGTGCGCCGACGACTGATCAACAGGAGGCTCCAGTGACGGGGACGGACGATGCCGGCGACGACTCGCTGTATGTCCTGACTGCGGTATTGCTGACCCCAGCACAATTCCCGAGTGTGCTCGGCGACGACTTCCCTTCGGCGTGCCACTCGCTCGGGATCACTCCGCGTCCCGACGGATACGGCATGGTCCTGGGCCAGGACGGCGCGGGTGCGCGGTGGACCGTGGTGATCGACGATGTGTCGCTGGTCGCCGTGGCCATCGCATCCTGGGACTGCGGTATGGAGTACGACCTGTCGCCGGACGACCGGTCGATCGTCGCCTCGCTCCCGGGATGGCCGCTCGACGTTGCGGTCGCCGCGCCGGGGATACCCGCGCCGCACGACCCCGAGGGGCTGCCCGACGGCGGTCCTGTACCGCTCGCTCCCCCGCCCGCGGACATCTGGGGGCCGGCGCAGCGGCGGCTGGGTGCCGACGAGATCGCGCTGCAGTGGGCGCAGTGGCGTGAGCAGATCGGCGACGACGAGGCCTTCGTACCCGTCGACTCAGGAGAGTCCGGAGAACCCCGAGAAGCAGGAGCCCCCGGAGAAGCCACAGGGGCCACAGAAGCTGGAACGTCGTCGGAGCCCGGGGAGAAGCAGCCGAGCCCGGCTCGTCGTGTGATCGACGAACTGCATGCCTATCTGGACACACCGCCACCGCTCGGGCGCATTAGGTCGGCCTTCGCGCCGGAGGGCGCCCGCACGCTGCGCGCGGACGGGCCCGGCTGGTCGCTGGTGGCCAGGACCGACGACATGGCCTTCGTACTCCTCGACGACCAGCCCGGCGACGTGGTGCCGATCGGCCGGGGCCCCGCCCTGCCGGCGCTGCTGAAGAGCCTGGAGAAGCTGGCGGTACGCCCGGCCTGACCGGCCGGCGGCTCGCCCGGCCCGACAACCGGGAACACCCGGGAACACTCGCAGCCGATCCGCGCATGCCGCGCGCAGCGCCGCATACGGGCCCCGGTGAAGATGCGGTGCGCATCCCCACCGGGGCCCGGCAATCAGCGGCCTATCTCCTTACGGGTGATCCTCCGCAGCCTCCTGCGCTGGCTGGGGTCGAGCAGCAGATACGCCACGACGGGCACTCCGACCAGCACCAGCAGGCCCGGTAGGAATCCGATCAGCATCATCAGGATGATGCCGGCGACCACGCCGCCGACGGCGATCATTGCGGGCTTGGACATCAACGCCTCCTCAGCGGCTGATGCCGCTCTCTGCCTGTGGAACGCGCGGGGAAGCCCCACTGTTCCGCTCCGTACCGCTACGCCGCGCGCAGCGGCGCTCCGACCTCGTGCATGTGGGTCAGCGCCTGCCGGTAGGAATCGATCAGGGATGTCTGGGCGTACGGCATTCCCAGCGACCGGCAGTGCTCGCTCACCAGGGACTGGGCAAGCCGCAGATGGGGCCTGGGCATGCTCGGGAAGAGATGGTGCTCGATCTGGTAGTTCAGTCCACCGAGGAACCAGTCGGTGAGCAAGCCGCCGCGTACGTTGCGCGAGGTCAGCACCTGGCGCTGCAGATGCCCCCAGCGCTCGCCGTCGGAGTCGGGCATCTCCATGCCCTTGTGGTTCGGGGCGAACGTCATCCCGAGGTGCAGCCCGAACAGTGCGTGGTGCACCAGGGCGAAGACGACCGCCTTACCCGGGGACATGACCGTGAGCAGGAGCGCGGCGTATCCGGCGAGGTGCGCCAGGAGCAGCAGGGCCTCGACAGCCCGCTCGCGGCCCGGCTGACGGCAGCCGTCCTCCTTCTCCCGGGACAGCACCGTCTGGAAGCCGTAGACCTTCAGGGCGATGCCTTCGAGCAGCAGCAGGGGGAAGAAGAGCCGTGCCTGGTTGCGGGTGAGCCAGCGGGACAGGCCCTCGCGCTCCGCAGCCTGCTTCTGCGTCCAGACCATGACGCCGACGCCCACGTCAGGGTCCTTGTCGACGTGGTTGGGGTTGGCGTGGTGACGGTTGTGCTTGTCGTTCCACCAGCCGTAGCTCATACCGAGCAGCAGATTGCTGTGGAAGAAGCCGACAGCCCGGCTCACCCTGCGGTCACCGGACATCTGCGCGTGTCCGGCGTCGTGCCCGAAGAAGGCGGTGCGCGACCAGAGGACGGCCAGCGGAAGGGCCAGCACGAGGGTCCACCAGGAGTCACCCACGAGGAACATGCCGGCGATCGTCGCAGCGAGGGCCAGCAGGTTGGCGCTCATGCTGAGGATGTACCAGCCGGTGCGCCGCTGCAGGAGCCCGTGAGCCTTCACCGCCCTCAGGAGGGGGGCGAAGTCGCTGCCCGTCTTCTGCTCGGATTCCACGAGCAGCGAGGCGGTCTGTGGCATGTCGGTCTCCGGTCTGTTGGCCCATGCGCTGACCTCATGAAACGTATGGTTTCGGGACTGCGGGGACCATGGCACCACCACCCGGCCGAGGCAGGGGGACAGCCCCCGGCCAGGACAGGGGGGTCACCCCATGGCGAGGGGGTGGTGCTACCACCACCGTGCGCCGGAGCAGGCCGCGCCGCACAGTGACGGCGTCACCGGCGGCCCCTCGGCATGAGGTACCCTCGGCGATCCCGGCCCACAGTAGTCAAATTTGAGGAATGCGCTATCGCTGTGCAAGGACTCCCCACGGCAACGCTCTCCGAGATCGCCCAACTCTCCCGCTGCTCCGCGGTCTTCCTGCCTGCGGACCCGGCACGTACCGGAAGGGTCGCCTTCTGGCACCCCGATGGCAACGAGCCGCCCACGAGCCCCGGCTCCATGGAGGAGCTGCTCGTCGTCGGCGGCGACACACGCCCGTACCCCGTACGGGCGACTGTCCTGACGGTACAGGAAGCCCTGCCCGTTCTCACCCGTGGCCGTGGGGGTGCACACGCGTCAGCAGCTGTCACCTTCTGGGGATCGGCCGCGTTGCTCGCTCTCCAACTCGCCGCCCGCGGGCGGCTGCTGCCGGGTCTCAGCGCCGACGGCTACGAGGCTTGGCGGGCCGGCCCGCTGGACGCCGCCGATCTGGTACGCGTACGGGAACTCGCCGCGGCCATGCCGCCCACCGCGCACGCGGTGCCGCTGGACCCGGCGGCGGACCCCGTACGGCTGCCCGCACCCGAGGAGTTGGTGCGCGCCTTCCTGGATGCCGTGGCGGACGGGCTGCCGCGGACTCCCGCCGCGTCCTTCGCGGCGGGGAGCCCCGCGTTCGCCGCCGCCGAACCGCGGAAGCTGCCCGGGCAGCAGGCCTGGGCCGCCGATGTCGCGGCCGGTCAGGACGCCGGTGTCCGCATCTCCTTGCGGGTGGAGGTGACGGGGCTCTCCGGCGCGGATACGGAGTTTGGCGACGGGCCGGCTTTCCGGGCCGTTCTGCAGATGCACGGTGTCAGCGACCCCTCCCTGACGGCCGACGCCTCGGACGTCTGGTCGGGCTCGGCACCCGGCTTCGGGCCGCGTGCCCGGATGTTCGGGCCGCGTGCCCGGATGGACGCTCTGCTCGCCCTGCGCCGGGCCGCCCGCGCCTGGGCGCCGCTCGCACCGCTCCTTTCGGCCGCTGTTCCCGACGCGGTCGAACTCGCCGACGAGGAGGTCGCCGAACTGCTCGGCGAAGCGGCGCGGGCGCTCGCCGCCGGAGGAGTGCGGGTGCACTGGCCCCAGGAGTTCGCCCGCACGCTGACCGCTCGGGCCGTCATCGGCGCGGACGACGACGCCCCCGATGCCGCTACCGATCCCGCTGCCGGCGCTGCGGCTGATGCCGATGCCGGCTTCGTACGCACCGCGGACAGGCCCGCGACGGACCTGCCGTCCGTGCTGTCGGCCGACACCCTGCTCGCCTTCAACTGGCGCTTCACGCTGGGCGATCAGCCGCTGAGCCGTGCCGAACTCGACCAGCTCGCCGAGGCCGCCAGGCCCGCCGTGCGGCTGCGCGACCGCTGGGTGCTGGTCGACCCGGAGGAGATACGGCGCGCCCGCGACACCCGGGGCCGCACCATCGCTCCGATCGAGGCGCTGGGGGCTGCGCTCACCGGCACGACGGAAGTGGACGGGCGGCAGGTGGAGGTCACCGCGACGGGCCCGCTGGCCCGGTTGCGCGACCATCTCGGCGACCCGGAGGGCACCGGGCAGCAGACGATCGGGCAGCCCGCCGCTCTCGAAGCGGCCCTGCGCGACTACCAGTTGCGCGGACTGAACTGGCTGCACCGGATGACCTCGCTCGGTCTCGGCGGCTGCCTCGCCGACGACATGGGGCTCGGCAAGACCATCACCCTGATCGCCCTGCATCTGCACCGGCAGAGCGACAAGGACTCGGCGGGCCCCACCCTGGTGGTCTGCCCGGCCTCCCTGATGGGCAACTGGCAGCGGGAGATCGAGAAGTTCGCGCCCGGCACTCCCGTACGCCGCTTCCACGGTGCGGCACGGAGCCTGGAGGGCCTGGCCGACGGCGAGTTCGTCCTCACCACCTACGGCACCATGCGGCTGGACGCCGAGCGGCTGGCCGGGGCCATGTGGGGGCTGGTCGTCGCCGACGAGGCGCAGCACGTGAAGAATCCGTACTCCGCGACGGCCCGCCAGCTGCGGACCATCGGCACCCGCGCCCGCGTGGCGCTCACCGGCACCCCGGTGGAGAACAACCTCTCCGAGCTGTGGGCGATCCTCGACTGGACCACGCCCGGTCTGCTGGGCAGGCTGGGCGGATTCCGTACGCGCTACGCCCGGGCCGTCGAGGGCGGGAAGGATCCGGCCGCGGCGGAACGGCTCTCCCGGCTGGTCGCGCCGTTCCTGCTGCGCAGGCGCAAGGCCGATCCGGGCATCGCGCCCGAGCTGCCGCCGAAGACGGAGACCGACCGGGCGGTGGCGCTCACCAGGGAACAGACCGGTCTGTACGAGGCCGTGGTGCGGGAGACGCTCGCGGAGATCTCCACCGTGGACGGCTTCGCGCGCCGTGGTCTCGTGGTGAAGCTGCTGACCGCGCTGAAGCAGATCTGCAACCACCCCGCGCAGTACCTCAAGGAGGAGGAGCCCCTCATCGAGGGGCGCTCGGGCAAGGTGGAGCTGCTGGACGAACTGCTCGACACGATCCTCGCCGAGGGCGCGGGTGTGCTCGTCTTCACCCAGTACGTGCGGATGGCGCGGCTCATCGAACAGCATCTGACAGCCCGCGGGGTGCCCACCCTGCTGTTGCACGGCGGGACGCCGGTCGCCCGCCGCCAGGACATGGTGGACCGCTTCCAGGCCGGCGAAGTGCCGGTGTTCCTGCTGTCGTTGAAGGCCGCGGGTACCGGCCTCAACCTCACCCGGGCCGGCCATGTGGTGCACTTCGACCGCTGGTGGAACCCGGCCGTCGAGGCCCAGGCCACCGACCGCGCGTACCGCATCGGGCAGACGCAGCCGGTCCAGGTGCACCGGCTGATCGCCGAGGGGACCATCGAGGACCGGATCGCCGACATGCTCGACCGCAAACGCGAACTGGCCGACGCGGTGCTCGGGGCCGGCGAGGCCGCACTGACCGGGCTGACCGACGCCGAACTGGCGGATCTGGTGGAACTGCGAGGGAGTGCACGATGAGCGGTACGGACGCACCGGAGCGCACCTTCGCCGCGCTCGCACCGGCCCAGGGCCGCGCTTTCGCCAGGACCTGGTGGGGCCTGGCCTGGCTGAAAGCCCTGGAGGACACCGCCCTTGACGGGCAGCAGCTGAAGAAGGGCCGCAGATACGCCCGCGCGGGCGCCGTCGGCGCGGTGTCCGTACGGCCGGGGCGGATCACCGCCGTCGTGCAGGATCCGGACTCCACGCGGTACCGCAGCGATGTGCTGCTGCAGCAGCTGAGCGACCAGGAGTGGGACCGGTTCCTCGACATGGCGGTCGAGAGCGCGGGGCACATCGCGGCGCTGCTGGACCGTGAGATGCCGCCGCACCTGGTCGAGGACGCCGCCGCTGCCGGGGTGGATCTGCTGCCGGGGCTCGGGGATCTGGAACCGGAGTGCTCCTGCGACGCGTGGGACCACTGCCCGCACACGGCTGCGCTCTGCTATCAGGTGGCACGCCTCCTCGACGAGGATCCGTTCGTGCTGCTGCTGATGCGCGGGCGAGGTGAACGGGAGCTGCTGGACGAGCTGCAGCGACGCAGCGCGGGGAGGGCGGCCGGCCCGGAGAGTGCCGGGGCAGGCGAGGAGGATCGCGAGCCGGGGGGCGTACGGGCCGACGAGGCGTTCGCCGCTGCGGACACGCTGCCGCCGCTGCCCGAGCCGCCGTCGGTCCCGGACGCGCCGGGCAGGCCGCCGTCCCTGGACACGGAGACGGGTCCGGCGCCGGGCCTGGACCCCGGTGCGCTGGAGTTCCTTGCGGAGGACGCGGCCCGCAGAGCGTCGCTCCTGCTGGCCGAAGCGCTCGCTCCGGACCATGAACACCAGCCGCCGGCCGAGGAGTTGACGCCGGAGCAGGACGCCGTACGGCTGGCCGCGGCGACCACGGACGCGCGGATATCGGCCCGCCTCGCCGCGGGTTCGGGCCGCGAGCGCGCCGAGCTGGCCCTCGCCGTCCGGGCCTGGCACTGCGGCGGCGCGGCGGCGCTGTCCGTACTGGAGGAGCGGTGGACGCCCGGCGCAGAGGGACTGTCGCGGGCACGCGCACAGCTCGACCAGGCGTGGGATCAGGGGGACAGTCCGCGGTTCGACCCGACCGGGAACCGCTGGACGGTGGTGGGGGCCGGCGCCCAGCTGCGCTACGGGCAGGACGGCCGCTGGTGGCCCTACCGCAAGGAGCGGGGCCGCTGGACTCCTGCCGGACCCGCCGATCCCGACCCGGCGGCCGCGCTGGCCACGGTGACCGACGACGAGTGACAGAGCAGCAGTTGACCGGGCGGGCAGCGGGAGCGCGGGCTGCTCGGGAGATCGGAGGGGGCGGCCTTGAGGGGAAGTCCGGAGGGGGCAGTCCTGAGGGGAGCGGGGCGTCGGACACCGGCGCACGCGACCATGATCCTTGCGCGCCGGGAACACGGGTCCGCGCACCCGCCCGCCCGGGCGATTGAACGAACAGCCTGACCTGCGGCAACGTAGTCCGGGCCGGTTCAGGGGGGCGGATTGCGGCTGCGCTCCCCCGTCCCGGGTGCACCGATCCGCGGTTCGAGCCGCGGATCGGTCCGCAGTCCGAAAGGTCAACACCGCTCGGCCGACGACCTATTTCGTCATGAGGCCTAACAAATTAGTATCCAGGGCGCCGCCGGAACGCCGGCCGGCGCCCGGCCCCTCAGAGCGGAGCAGATCGATGACAGCACCCGAAGGCCCCCTGGTCATCGGCGTGGACTCCTCCACCCAGTCGACCAAGGCGCTGGTCGTCGACTCCGCGACCGGCGAGGTCGTCGCGCACGGCCAGGCCCCGCACACCGTCACCGGCAACGACGGCGCGCGCGAGAGCGACCCCGAGCAGTGGTGGCGGGCGCTCACCGACGCGCTCCAGCAGTGCGGACCCGCAGCGGTCCGGGCCGCCGCCATCTCGGTCGGCGGACAGCAGCACGGGCTGGTGACCCTGGACGCGGCCGGCCGGCCGGTGCGCCCGGCGATGCTGTGGAACGACGTCCGCTCCGCACCGCAGAGCGAGCGCCTCATCGGGCAGTTGGGCGCCAATACCTGGGCCGGGCGCACCGGGAGCCTGCCGGGGCCCGCGATGACCGTCACCAAGTGGGCCTGGCTGCTGGAGAACGAACCGGACGCCGCCCGCGCCACGGCGGCGGTCCGGCTGCCGCACGACTACCTCACGGAGCGGCTCACCGGCCGGGGCACGACCGACCGGGGCGACGCCTCGGGCACCGGCTGGTGGGCCACCGGGACCGAGGCGTATGACGAGGAGATCCTCCAGCTCGCGGGCCTCTCCCCCGACTTGCTGCCCGAGGTCGCGGGTCCGTCGGATGCGGCGGGCACCGTGCGCGCACTGCCCGGTCTGCCACTCGCCCCGGGCACCGTGGTGGCGCCGGGCACCGGTGACAACGCCGCGGCGGCGCTGGGCCTCGGGCTGCGCCCCGGCCGGCCCGTGCTCAGCCTCGGCACCTCGGGCACGGTGTACGCGGTGTCGCGGCAGCGGCCCGTCGACCCCTCGGGCACGGTCTCCGGTTTCGCCGACGCGCGGAGCGACTGGCTGCCGCTGGCCTGCACCCTCAACTGCACCCTGGCGGTCGACCGGATCGCCGCGCTGCTCCAGCTCGACCGGGAGGCCGTCGAGACGGGCGGCGGCTCCGTGGTGCTGCCCTTCCTCGGTGGCGAACGCACCCCTCATCTCCCGCACGCCGCGGGCCTGATGTACGGGCTGCGCCACGACACGACAGGCGGCCAGCTGCTCCAGGCCGCCTACGACGGCGCGGTCTACGCGCTGCTCGCCGCCCTGGACCGGGTCCTGGACCAGGACGCGGACCCCGGCGCGCCGCTGCTGCTGATCGGCGGCGGTGCCCAGGGCGCCGCCTGGCGGGAGACCGTACGGCGGTTGTCGGGGCGGCCCGTCCAGGTGCCCGTGGCGAAGGAACTGGTGGCGCTGGGCGCGGCGGCCCAGGCGGCGGGGCTGCTGCTCGGCGAGGACACCACCGAGGTCGCACGCCGGTGGGACACCGCGCGGGGCCCCCGGTACGCGCCGCTCGCCGTGGACGAACCGGCTCTGCACCGGATCGGGGCCACGCTCTCGGACGCGGACGCACTGCTGCGCGGGAAGGAGCACCGCGAGTGACGGTCCCGTGCGCCGGCCGTACGGAACAACTCCCGTACGGTGCGGGCGCATCGGCCCCTTCCTCCCCTCCCGCGTCTGCCCGTACGGTATGGCGCGCGGGACTCGTGCCGGTCGACAGACACCAGGAGTCGGAGAATGCCGAGAGAACCGGGAGAGCCGGGAGGACCAGGAGAACCAGCTCCAGGGCTGCGACGCGACGCCATCGGGCTGCGCGAGGTCCTCTTCCAGAGCATCACCGCCATGGCTCCCGCGGCGGCCGTCGCGGCGTCGATCCCGTCGGGCGCCGCGTTCGCGGGCGGCAGCCTGCCGCTGTCGGTGCTGGTGGCGCTGGTCGCCTGTCTGTTCACCGCTTCGTGCGTCGCCGAGCTGGCACGGCAACTGCCCGCCGCGGGCTCGGTCGCGACGTACTCCGCGCAGGGCCTGCACCCGGCGGTCGGCTTCCTGGTCGGCTGGGGTTATGTCTTCGTCGAGGCACTGGTTCCCGCCCTGCTGCTGCTCCAGCTCGGCTTCACCACGGCGGGCACCCTGCACCAGGAGTGGGCCTCGTACCCGACAGCCCTCTGGTGGCCGTGGTCCCTGGCCGGAGCGGTGATCATCGCCCTGGCCGGGTTCTACGGTGTCCGGGCATCGGCCCGCTTCGGCACGGTGCTCGGCGTCTTCGAGGTGCTTGTCCTGCTGGTCTTCGCCGTACTGCTGATCGTGAAGGCCGGGGACGCCAACACCCTTTCGGTGTTCGGCACTTCCCACACCGCTCATGGCTACACCGGGGTCGGCGGTGTCTTCGCCGGGTCCGTCTACACGGTGCTGGCCTTCTCCGGGTTCGAGGCGGCCGCGCCGCTCGCCGAGGAGGCACGCGATCCGCGGCGCACCATGCGGCGGGCGGTCCTCGGTGCGGCGCTCGCGATCGGTCTGTTCTACGTCCTGACCACCTATGCGATGTCCGTGTACTTCGGCCCCGACCGGTTCGCCGGGTTCGGCGTTTCGGGTGCCGCGTCCTGGGAGGGCGTGGCGCGCGCCTCGTTCGGGCTCTTCTGGGTGCTGCTCTTCCTCGCGATCGTCAACTCGACCGTCGCCAACGCCAACGCGTGCGCGAACGTGTCGACGCGGACCGCCTTCGCGCTCGGGCGGATCGGCGTGTTCCCGCGCCGGTTCGCCCGTGTCCATCCGCGCCACCGCTCCCCGGTCACCGGGGTCGCCGTGCAGTTCGCCGTCGCGGTGGCCGCGGTGCTCGGGCTCGGTCTCGCGTACGGCCCGGAGACCGCTTTCGCGCTGCTGGCCACGGTCATCGTCACGGTGGTCATCGGCGTGTACATCGTCGTCAATCTGGCCTGCGCGGGATACTTCCTGCGGCGCAGGCGCGACCTGTTCCGCCCGGTGCCGCATCTGCTCTTCCCGGTGCTGGGCATCGCCGCCTTCGTCCCCGCGCTCCTCACGGCGGCCGGGATCCCGGCCTTCGACTTCGTCTCCAGGCTGAAGCCGCCCGTCTCGTACGCGGGGCCGGTCGTCGGCGGCTGGATGCTGGCCGGTGTGGTGGTGCTGGCCGTGCTGGTGCGCAGGCATCCCGGGCGGCTCGCGGAGACGGGCCGGGTGCATCTGGACGGGCCGCCGGACCCCGCCGGAGTCCACAGTCCGCAGGAGAGCGGCGCCCCGACCGGGAAGGGCGCCCTGACCGGCAACACAACCGATGAGACAGGAGAGTTACCCGCATGACTGATCCGCGCATCCTGACGGTGCGGCCCGGCGAGGGAGAGTACGCCTGGACGTTCGGCGGGGCGGCCCCGGTGGCACGCATCGCGCCCGGCACCGTCCTTGATCTGTTCACCGAGGACTGCTTCGCCGGCCGGGTGCGGTCGGAGAAGGACCTGGTGTCCCAGGTCTGCGAGTTCCCCTTCCTCAATCCGCAGACGGGCCCCTTCCACATCGAGGGCGCCGAGCCCGGCGACACGGTGGCCGTGCACTTCGTTTCGGTCGAACCGGCCCGCGACTGGGCCGCGTCGACGACCGTCCCGCTCTTCGGCGCGCTGACCTCCACCCACACGACGGCCACCCTGCAGCCACCGCTGCCCGAGGTCGTCTGGATGTGGGAGCTGGACCGGGAGCGGCGCACCTGCCTCTTCCGGGCGCGCGACAGCGACTTCGAGATCGCCCTGCCGATGGACCCGATGCACGGCACGGTCGGGGTGGCCCCGGCCAATCTGGAGGTGCGCTCCGCGCTGGTCCCCGACGCGCACGGCGGGAACATGGACACCCCGGAGATGCGCGCGGGCGTCACCTGCTACCTCGGGGTGAACGTCGAGGGCGCGCTGCTCAGCCTCGGTGACGGGCACGCCAGGCAGGGTGAGGGCGAGACCTGCGGGGTGGCCGTGGAGTGCGCCATGAACACCGTCGTCGTGGTCGAACTCCTGAAGGGCGTGGCGACGCCGTGGCCCCGCCTGGAGTCGGACACCCATCTGATGTCGACCGGCTCGGCCCGCCCGCTGGAGGACGCCTTCCGGATATCGCAACTGGACCTGGTGCAGTGGCTGTCACGCGACTACGGGCTGTCCGAACTGGACGCGTACCAGCTCCTCTCCCAGGCGGGCGAGGCCCCGCTCGCCAACGTCTGCGACGCCAACTACACCTGTGTCGCGAAGATCCGCAAGGAATGGCTGCCGTCCGGAGAACCGCACCGCGGTCTGCACCGTCATCTCAGGGAGACGGCTGCGGTACTCCCCCGGCCCTGACCTCAGCCTGACCGCCCCGCCACAGACGTACCCGTTCCCCCCACCCCAGGAGAGCCAGATGGCACGCAACGGATCAGGTCCCAGCCGCAGACGGCTGTTGCAGAGCGCGGCGCTCGTGGCCACCGCGAGCATCCTGCTGCCCGCGACCGACGCGGAGGCCGAGAGCGCGTCGGACACCGACTACCCGACCGCCCACTGGATGCCCGCGTCCACCGCCAACTACACGGTGTCCACCCGTCCGTCGGCGTACAAGATCGACCGGGTGGTCATCCACGTCACCCAGGAGACCTTCACCAACACCCTGGCCATCTTCCGGGATCCGGCGAAGGCGGTCACCGCCCACTATGTGGTCCGCTCGTCCGACGGGTACATCGCCCAGTGCGTCCGTGAGCACGACATCGCCTGGCACGCCGGGAACTGGGACTACAACACCCGCAGTATCGGCATCGAGCACGAGGGCTGGGTCGACAAGCCCGAGTACTTCACCGATGCCCTGTACGAGAAGTCGGCGGCGCTCACCGCGTCCGTCTGCGACCGGTACTCGATCCCCAAGGACCGCACCCACATCATCGGGCATGTCGAGGTCCCGGGCACCGACCACACGGACCCCGGCCCGCACTGGGACTGGGTCCGCTACCTGCGGCTGGTCAACCTCGCCTGACAGGACGCTTGCCCGGTCCCGCCGCCGGGGCGACGATGGCCGTGTCCGGTGCACCGCAGGGCCGGGGAGGCCGAGTTGACCGACACATGGGTGGCTCTGGAGGCAGGGGCCGATCCCGCGCGGCGCCGCAGGGCGCTGCGCGGAGCGTACGAGTCGTTCGCGGCCGCGGGGCGGGTCGAGCGCCCCGTGCGGGCCGTGGTCGCGGAGTCCTGGCGGCGCTCGGCCCGCGCACGGGTCAGCCGCGAGGGGACGGCGCACGTCGAGCTGTCCGACGACGGGCTCGCCGCGTACCGGGACGGCCATCCGCTGGCCCGGGTGATGCCGCTGTTCCGCGAGCTGATGGGTGCCTACGCGATGGACGGCGAGCATCTGCTGGCGGTCTGCGACGCACATGGGCGGCTGCTCTGGGTGGAGGGGCACGCGACACCCCGCAGACAGGCGAGCCTGATGAACTTCGTACCGGGGGCGCGCTGGGCCGAGGCGGCGACCGGGACCAACGCGCCCGGCACCGCCATCGCCGTGGACCGTCCCGTGCAGGTCTTCGCAGCAGAGCACTTCCAGCGGCCCGTCCACCCGTGGACCTGTGCCGCGGCGCCGGTCCACGATCCGGGCACCGGGCGGCTGCTGGGCGCCGTGGACATCACCGGCGGCGACCGGCTCGCCCATCCGCACAGCCTGGCCTTCGTCGGCGCGGTCGCACGGGCCGCCGAATCGCAGCTCGCACTGCTCGCGCCGCCGCCCTCAGCCGGATCCGTCCAGCTGTCGGTGCTCGGGCGGGACGCGGCACTGCTCGTGGTGGGCGGCCGCAAGTACGGGCTCAGCCGACGGCACAGTGAGATCCTCACGGTGCTCGCCCAGCACCCGGAAGGCGTCACCGGGGACGAACTGCTCGTCGAGCTCTACGAGGACGAGACGGTCACCCCGATCACTCTGCGCGCGGAGCTTTTCCGGCTGCGCGGGCTGCTCGGCCCTGAGCTGCTGCGGTCGCGTCCCTACCGGCTGGCCGGTCCCGTCGACACGGACTTCGCGGGGGTGGCGCGGCTGCTTGCGTCCGGGGCGGTGACCTCGGCGATGAACGCGTACGCCGGTCCGCTGCTGCCCGCGTCGCGGGCGCCCGCGGTGGTCCGGCTGCGCCGGCGGCTCGCCGACCAGCTGCGGGAGGCGCTGATCGCACGCGGGGATCCGGGGCTGCTCGCTGACTGGGCGTACAGCCCGTGGGGCGAGGACGACCTCCCCGTCTGGCGGGCTCTCGCCACCGCGCTGCCCGCCCGGCAGCGGTCGTCCGCCGTGTCGCGGGTGCGCGAACTGGACTCCTGGCAGGGTTCCTGACCACTGCTCGCTTCCCCCGGCTGCCTCGCCCGTACTGCGCGGAGGCCCGGTGCTCCCTACTGTCGGTTGGTAAAGCACTGTCGGTCGGTAAAGAACCGCCGACGGAGTGTCCACGCGCAAGCCGGACGCCCAAAACCGGAGGAGTCCACATGCCTGAGCTTTTCATCGGCGGGACCTGGACGGCCGCCGCTGACGGGGGGCTCCGCGAGATCCACTGCCCCGCCGACGGCACGCTGGTGGCGACGGTCGACGAGGCGGGTCCGAGTGACGCGTCGGCGGCGATCGCCGCGGCGCGTGAGGCGTTCGACAACGGTCCGTGGCCCGCCACCCCGGCCGCCGAGCGGGGTGCGCTGCTGCTGCGGGTCGCCGCCCTGATCGAACGCGACCAGGACACGCTCGCCCGCGCCGAGTCCCTGGACACCGGGAAGCGGCTCGTGGAGAGCGAGTACGACATGGCGGACATCGCCAACTGCTTCCGCTACTTCGGCAATCTCGTGGCGGCCGGCGGCACCGACCGGGTGGTCGACACCGGGGACCCCGGTGTCGACAGCCGGATCGTGCACGAACCCGTCGGTGTGTGCGCGCTGATCACCCCCTGGAACTATCCGCTGCTGCAGACCGCGTGGAAGGTCGCGCCGGCGCTCGGCGCCGGCAACACCTTCGTACTGAAGCCGAGCGAACTGACCCCGCACACCGCCATCTTCCTGATGCGGCTGCTGACCGAGGCCGGGCTGCCGGACGGGGCGGCGAACCTCGTCCTGGGCACCGGACCGGCCGTGGGCGCACCCCTCACCGAGGACCCGCGGGTCGACATGGTGTCCTTCACCGGCGGGCTGGTCACCGGACGCCGCATCATGGCCGCCGCGGCCCCCACCGTGAAGAAGATCGCCCTGGAACTCGGCGGCAAGAACCCCAACATCGTCTTCGCTGACGCGGAGTACGAGAGCGCCGTGGACTATGCCCTGACCGCCGTGTTCCTCCACTCCGGCCAGGTCTGCTCGGCCGGCGCACGGCTGCTCGTCCAGGACGAGCTGCACGACCGGTTCGTCGAGGACGTGGTGGCCGGGGCGCGGGCCATCCCGCTGGGCGGCCCCTTCGACGAGAGCGCGCGGACCGGTCCGCTGATCTCGGCGGCCCACCGCGAGAAGGTGGAGGCCTATGTGGCGGCCGGCATCGCCGAGGGCGCGGTGCTCCGGTGCGGGGGCGCACGGCCGGAGGACCGGGCGCTGGACTCCGGTTTCTACTACCTGCCGACGGTGCTGGACGAGTGCACCCCGGGGATGTCCGTGGTGCGTGACGAGTCGTTCGGCCCGGTCCTGACCGTCGAGCGGTTCCGCGACGAGGACGAAGCCGTCGCTCTCGCCAATGACACGGTCTACGGGCTGTCCGGCGGGGTCTGGTCCCAGGACGTCGGCCGGGCCCACCGGGTGGCGTCCCGGTTGCGGGCGGGCACCGTGTGGATCAACGACTTCCAGCCGTACGTACCGCAGGCCGAGTGGGGCGGAATGAAGCAGTCCGGTTTCGGGCGCGAGCTGGGCCCCGCAGGGCTCGCCGAGTATCAGGAGGCCAAGCACGTGTGGCGCAATCTGTCACCGCGTCCGCTGAGGTGGTTCGAGTGAACCGGAAGGGCGCCGGCGGATCCGGCGGGGACGGCACCGCGCCGGAGCCCGGGAGCGAGGCCCGCACACAGAGCCAGGACGACGACGACTCGCTCTCGGCGTTCGGCTACAAACCCGAACTCAAGCGCACCCTCGGCAACTTCCACACCTTCGCCGCCGGGATCAGCTACATCTCGATCCTCACCGGTACCTTCCAGCTGTTCTACTTCGGTGTCAGCTTCGGCGGGCCCGGCTACTGGTGGTCGTGGCCGATGGTCTTCATCGGCCAGCTGATGGTGGCCCTCTGTTTCTGCGAGCTGGCCGCCCGGTACCCGGTGGCGGGCTCCGTCTACAACTGGGCGAAGAAACTCGGCGGCCCGCACATCGGCTGGCTCGGCGGCTGGATGATGCTGACCGCCACGATGGTGTCGCTGGCCGCCGTGGCACTCGCGTACCAGATCACGCTGCCGCAGATCTCGTCGACCTTCCAGTTCGTCGGGAACGGCAGCGGCAAGACCGACGCGGCGGAGAACGCCGTCCTGCTGGGCAGCGTCCTGATCCTCTTCACCACCCTGGTGAACGCCTTCGGGGTCAAGCTGATGGCCAGGATCAACTCCGCCGGTGTCATGGTCGAGCTGATCGCGGCCGTCGTCCTGATCATCCTGCTGGCCGCGCACATCACCCGGGGGCCCTCCGCCATCACCCAGACGTACGGCATCGGTTCGGGGCAGACCCTGGGCTACCTCCGGGCGTTCCTGACCGCTTCACTCGCCTCCGCGTATGTGATGTACGGCTTCGACACGGCGTCCTCTCTCGGCGAGGAGAGCGTGGATCCCAGCCGGAACGCCCCGCGGGCGATTCTGCGGGCCCTGTTCTTCTCCTTCCTGCTCGGCGGGCTCATCCTGCTGTTCGCGCTGCTGGCCGTGCCCAGCCTGACCTCGAAGAAGCTGGCCACGGACGGTCTGCAGTACGTGGTGCTCTCCACGCTCGGCTCGACGATCGGCCAGATCGTGCTGTGGTGCGTGGTCATCGCCATCACCGTCTGCGAGCTCGCGGTGCACGCGGCGGGCATCCGGCTGGCGTTCGCGATGGCCCGCGACAACTGTCTGCCGGCTTCGTCACTGCTCGCCCGGGTCAGCCCGCGCTTCAAGACCCCGGTCCTTCCCGCGATCATCATCGGCATCGTCGGTGTCGTGATCCTGGTGATCAACATCAACCAGCCGCAGATCTTCTCGGTGATCACGAGTATCGCGATCATCATGATCTACGTGGCGTATCTGCTGGTCACCACCCCGATGCTGATCCGGCGTCTGCGCGGCACCTGGGAGCCCGCCGAAGGGCGCTTCACGCTCGGCCGGTTCGGACTCCCCGTCAACATCTTCGCCGTGCTGTGGGGCTTCGGTATGTCGCTCAACCTCGCCTGGCCGCGCAGCGCCGTCTACAACGCGACGGGCCCGCACCACTGGTATCTCCAGTGGGGTGCGTTCGTCTTCATCGGGATCGTCGGCGGCGGCGGGTTCGCGTACTACTGGTTCATCCAGCGCAAGAAGACCGGCGTACTGGACGCGCACCGCGCCGTCCTGGAGACCCCGGAGCCGCCCGGCGTCTGAACCCCGCCCCCCCCTTGCACCACTGCCCCCAGCAGTCCTTTCTCTCCCCCTCCCCCGCCGGAACCCCTGATCTGGAGCAGCCATGTCCGAGGAAACGCCCGAGCGCCCCGACGCCAGCCGGGCATACGACTACGTGGTGGTGGGCGGCGGTACCGCGGGCGCGGTCGTCGCCGCCCGGCTGAGCGAGGACCCCGCGGTCACCGTGTGCGTACTGGAGGCCGGTCCGTCGGACGCGGGCGACGACAACGTGCTGCGGCTCGACCGCTGGATGGCCCTGCTGGAGTCCGGGTACGACTGGGACTACCCGGTGGAGCCGCAGGAGAACGGCAACAGCTTCATGCGGCACGCCCGGGCCAAGGTGCTGGGCGGCTGCTCGTCGCACAACTCCTGCATCGCCTTCTGGGCACCGGCCGAGGACCTCGACGAGTGGGGCGCGCTCGGCTGTACGGGATGGAGCGCGGCGGACTGCTTCCCGCTCTACCGGCGGCTGGAGAGCAATGACGCGCCGGGTGACCACCACGGCCGCTCGGGTCCTGTGACCATCCGTACCGTTCCGCCGGCCGACCCTTGCGGCGCGGCGCTGCTGGACGCGTGCGAGGAGGCCGGGATTCCCCGTACGCCCTTCAACACGGGGACGACCGTGGTGCGCGGGGCGCACTGGTTCCAGATCAATGCCCGTGCGGACGGCACCCGTTCGTCGGCTTCGGTGTCCTATCTGCACCCGGTGCTCGCCGACCGGCCGAATCTGGAGATCCGGACCGGCCTCCAGGCCAAGCGGCTGCTCTTCGACGCGGACCAGCGGTGCACCGGGGTGGAGTACCTGGAGCCCGACACGATCCACAGCGGCTCGGTGACCGCGCGCCGCGAGGTGATCGTCAGCTGCGGGGCCATCGACTCGCCGAAGCTGCTGATGCTGTCGGGCATCGGACCGGCCGGGCATCTGCGCGAGAGCGGGGTCGGCGTACGGGTGGACTCCCCCGGTGTCGGCTCCCATCTCCAGGACCACCCGGAGGGCGTGATCATGTGGGAGGCGAAGCAGCCCATGGTCACCTCCTCCACCCAGTGGTGGGAGATCGGCATCTTCTCCGACACCGAACCGGATCTGGACCGGCCCGACCTGATGTTCCACTACGGCTCGGTGCCCTTCGACATGAACACCTACCGGCGCGGCTATCCGACGACGGACAACGCGTTCTGCCTCACACCGAACGTCACCCGGGCCCGCTCGATGGGCACGGTCCGTCTGCGTACCCGTGACTTCCGCGACAAGCCCCGCGTCGATCCGCGCTACTTCACCGACGAGCACGACATCCGGGTGATGACCTACGGGCTGCGGCTGGCACGGAAGATCGTCTCCCAGCCCGCGATGGCCGAATGGGCCGGTACGGAACTGGCGCCGGGGGCCGCCGCACGCTCCGACGACGAGCTGTTCGCGTACATCCGCGAGACCCACAACACCGTCTACCACCCGGCGGGCACCGTCCGGATGGGTGCGGCCGACGACCCGGACTCCCCCCTCGACCCGCAGCTGCGGGTGAAGGGTGTCACCGGGCTGCGGGTGGCCGACGCGTCGGTCATGCCGTTCCTGCCGACGGTGAATCCCTGCATCACCACCATGATGATCGGCGAGAAGTGCGCCGACATGATCAAGGGCGGCTGATCGGAGGGCGGTTGATCAGGGGGCGGTCGATCAGGGTCCGGCCCGCCGCGACGCAGGCCCGCGCGGTCGCGCACACTCCCTCGCCGTCGCAACGTGGTTGCAACGTCGTGGTCCCTACCCTCGGCTCCGAGCGCCGTCCAACGGCGGGCGGCGCGGATTCCGGGAGGCCACCGACATGACCCGTTACGCAGCACCGGGCACCGAGGGCGCGATCGTCTCGTACGAGTCGCGCTACGACCACTGGATCGGCGGGGAGTTCGTCCCGCCCGCCCGCGGGCAGTACTTCGAGAATCCGAGCCCGGTCAACGGCAGGCCGTTCACCGAGATCGCCCGCGGCACCGCCGAGGATGTCGAGCGCGCCCTGGACGCGGCACACGCCGCGGCCCCCGGCTGGGGCCGGACTGCGGCAGGTGACCGGGCCACGGTCCTCAACCGGATCGCCGACCGGATGGAAGCGCACCTGGAGGAGCTGGCGGTCGCCGAGAGCTGGGAGAACGGCAAGCCGGTCCGCGAGACGCTGGCCGCCGACATCCCGCTGGCCATCGACCACTTCCGCTATTTCGCCGGCGCGCTGCGCGCCCAGGAGGGCACGCTCAGCGAGCTCGACGACGACACCGTCGCGTACCACTTCCATGAGCCACTCGGCGTGGTCGGCCAGATCATCCCGTGGAACTTCCCCATCCTGATGGCGACGTGGAAACTCGCACCGGCTCTGGCCGCGGGGAACGCGGTGGTCCTCAAGCCCGCCGAACAGACCCCGGCCTCCATCCACTTCTGGATGAGTCTGATCTCCGATCTGCTGCCGGCCGGTGTGGTCAACATCGTCAACGGTTTCGGTTCGGAGGCGGGCAGGCCGCTGGCGTCGAGTCCGCGGGTCGCGAAGATCGCATTCACCGGCGAGACCACGACCGGGCGGCTGATCATGCAGTACGCCTCCGAGAACATCAAGCCGGTCACGCTCGAACTCGGCGGCAAGTCACCGAACATCTTCTTCGACGACGTGTGGTCGGCGGACGACGACTTCCGCGACAAGGCACTCGAAGGCTTCACGATGTTCGCGCTCAACCAGGGCGAGGTGTGCACCTGTCCTTCGCGTGCGCTGATCCAGCGCGGTCACTACAGCGAGTTCCTGGAGGCGGGCATCGCCCGCACCCAGCAGATCCTGCCGGGGCACCCGCTGGACACGGACACGATGATCGGCGCCCAGGCGTCCAACGACCAGCTGCAGAAGATCCTTTCGTATCTGGACATCGGCCAGCAGGAAGGCGCGAAGATCCTCACGGGCGGACAGCGGATCGAGTACGACGGTGAACTGGCCGGCGGATACTACGTACAGCCGACGATCTTCGAGGGCGACAACAGGATGCGGGTCTTTCAGGAGGAGATCTTCGGCCCGGTCGTCGCCGTCACATCCTTCTCCGACTTCGACGACGCGATCAGCACGGCGAACGACACGCTGTACGGACTCGGCGCGGGCGTATGGACCCGGGACATGAACACCGCGTACCGCGCGGGCCGCGCCATCCAGGCGGGCCGTGTCTGGACGAACTGCTACCACGCCTACCCCGCGCACGCGGCCTTCGGCGGGTACAAGCAGTCCGGTATCGGGCGGGAGAACCACCGGATGATGCTTGACCACTACCAGCAGACGAAGAACCTGCTGGTGAGCTACTCCCCGAAGAAGCTGGGCTTCTTCTAGAGCCTCACGCTGCCCCCTTGCGTCGCGGTCGCCGCGGTCGCCATCGAGTGAATGCGTGTCGAGGTGACCGCTCTCGCCGCCTCGTCGTAGCCGCCCGCCCTCTGATGTTCACAGGGCCCTCAGGAACACTGTGCGGGCGTACGCGTCGAAGGCGCCTGACCTGGCCCTTTGCCCGTCAGGCGCCTTTCGCGCACAGGAGCCTCGTTGGCTCCGGTCCAACGCTGGAAGAGCTCGCTGCTCGGTTCCTGGAATGAGGCCTGCCGACGGGGATGGAGACGGCCCATGAACGCATTACGCTGATGCGTTTGCCGCGTCCTACGCGGCGGGTTGTCTCAGGCTTCGCGTACGTACACGGTCGGTTTGTGGCCGTTCTGCGCCTGCTGCGCTCGTTCGGCCATCATTCCCGCGAACGTTTCGAGCCGGGAGGTGGCGAACGCCTGGTCGTCGGTGTCAGTGCCGGTGATTGTCATGATGACCGTGCCGACACGCAGCACCGTGTAGACGCCACCTGGACCATTGGTGCCGGCGGGAGAGGACCAGGCCGACCTCTCGTCACCGATCGCGACTCCGGTTCCGCCGAGACGACACACCCACCAGCCAAGATCAGGGCGGCACTTCGGGAGATCGCCCGCCCGGCCGGACGTACACTCCCTACATGGGTCGCACATGTGCAGTGAGGGAGTGCCGGTTTCAGGCCGCTCATGCCCTGTGTCCGGCCGCCGCACATGCGACAGCCGTCAATCCGGTGAACATGCCGGCGGCCTGCTGCCGCGCGCTGCACGGCCACGGTTAGCGATTCCGGGCAGTTCTCAGCGCTGATCTCGGCTTGATCGTTCCGCCTTTCTGTCTGCGGAACCCGTTCCGCGCCTCTCCCTTTCCCTCCCCTCCCTCTCCTCTGCCACCGCACTGTGGCTGTCCTCGCCCCAATCTCCTGCTCCGTCACTCCTTGGCGCCCTGTGCGCCACCTGCGCGCCGACCGCCGGACGACCGGCAGCCGGTGCATTTCCGAGAGGACCCCTGTGAAGTTGAGCGAGCTGCTCGCCGGGCACGACCATGAAGTCCTTGCGGGCGATCCGGAGACGAGGATCACCGCGGGCGCGTGCTTCGACGCTCACCGCGCCGCTCCGGGATCCCTCTTCATCGCGGTACCCGGTCACCGCGAGGGTGGCCCGGAGTCGGTCGGACCGGCTGTCGCACGCGGCGCGGTGGCGGTACTCGTCGACTCCGCGGCACCACCGCTTCCGGCCCCGGCCTGGGCGTCGGACGCGGGCGTGTGCGTCGTGGCGGTGCCGGACACGCGCAAGGCGGCTGCGGCCGTCGCCTCCCGGTACCACGGCGAGCCCGGACGGCAGATGGACATGGTGGCCGTCACCGGCACCAACGGGAAGACGTCGGTCTCGTACATGGTCGAGTCGGTGCTGAGGATCGCCGAGCGCGCCAGGGTGGGGGTCATCGGGACGGCGGGCAGCCGGATCGGCGACGAGCTGATTCCGATGCCCAGGTCGGTACTGACCACCCCGGAGTCGCCGGACTTCCAGTATCTGCTCGGGTGCATGCGCGACCGCGGTGTCGCCACCGTCGTGCTGGAGGCCACGTCGATGGGTCTGCTGACGCACCGTCTGGACCACTCATTCATCGATGTAGGGGTGTTCACCAACCTGACGCAGGATCACCTGGACGACCACGGCACCATGGAGAACTACCGGGACGCCAAACTCCGTCTGTTCCAGGGGCTGTGCCGGCGTGCGGTGGTCAACGCCGACGATCCGCTCGGAGCGGCCATCGGGGCGATGATGCCCGGCGCGGTCGTCACGTACGGCATCGACGCAGAGGCGGACTACCGGGCGACCGACCTCACCATGGACGCGGTCGGCACCCGCTTCACCCTGCACCACGCCGGCCACAAGTATCCGGCCGCGATCCCCCATCCCGGACGGTTCTCCGTCTCCAACGCACTGGCCACTGTCGCCGCCTGCCACCTCATCGGGCACGATCTGGCCGGACTGGTCGACGCACTTGAGCTGATGCCCCCGATCCCGGGAAGGTTCGAACGCTACGAGACCCCGGACGGCACATCCGTCATTGTGGACTACGCACACTCACCGGACTCGCTGGAGAAGGTGCTGACCACCATCCGCGGCTACGTTTCGGGCCGGGTCATCACCGTCTTCGGCTGTGGCGGGGACCGGGACGTCACCAAACGCGCCCCGATGGGGAAGATCGCCGGCACCTACTCCGATCTGTGCGTCCTGACCTCGGACAACCCCAGGAACGAAGACCCCCGGGTGATCATGGACCAGATCGTCCCGGGTTTGATGGCGAGCGGCACCACCTTCGAGCGGTTCGCCGACCGCCGCCGCGCGATCTCCTTCGCCCTGTCCGCCGCCAGGGACGGCGACATCGTCCTGATCGCGGGCAAGGGCAGCGAGCCCTACCAGATCGTCAACGAAGAGCTGCTCCCGTTCAGCGACATGGCGACGGTACGGGAACTCGCCACGCGGTAGGGGCCCGGCCCGGCTCGACGCCCGGCCGGCTGCGGCGCGCTGTGACGGGCGTCGGCAAGGGGCCGTCTGCCGCGCAAGCGGAGCAGGCCCGAGCACGGCCGGGGTGCGGCCGCTCAGGTCCTGTGCACGGCTCACAGTCCGCGTGCTCCGGGGCGACGATGGCGGGGAGACCGGTCCTGGGCACAGGCTGGAGCGCCGTTCCGCTGCGCGGCCAGCTGATCTGGACTGGGATCTGCCGTACGGGTACGGCGTACGGTCCAGCCATCTGGCCGACGACGGCTCGATGACCTGCTGGTCCGTATCCCGCTGCCCGGAACGGGCCGCTACCGGATGTCGACGCTGGACCCGCCCGACTCTCCACCCGAACGGCCGGCACCGCGCCCTGCCCGCCTCTCCCGGATGCGCTGGTCCTCCGTCTTCCGTATCAGCCACCGCATCGTCGACCGCCTCCCGGTACCTCATGGCGGTCTCCGCACCGGGGTGAACACTGCGGGACGTACGGACGCGGCTCCTGCACCTCAGCGGCAACGAACCTGCCGCGTGGACCGGCCCCTCCTGACCGGCGGGCTCCGGCCCGACGAGCGTATTGGTCCGTTCGGCTGCACACTGAGGAACAGTGCAGAGCAGATGGTCCCTACTACCTCCGTGAGGGTTCCATGGTGTTCATAGCCCTATGCCTCCCCGTCCTCATGATGCTGCTGATGCTCGGGATGGACGCTTTCGAGAACTTCATCTCCCGGCCGTCCCCTGCGTCGCTGGAAGCCGCCAAAGATCTCCCGGCCCAGCAACCGGCTCGGCAGGAGCTGGACTGACGGGAAACCGCAGTACGCGCACGGTGCCCCCAGGACGGCGCCCGGAAGGGCCTGTCCGGAGTCGTGATCAAGGTATGTGGCTCCGTTCGGGCGTCGGGAGCGCTTCAGGACGGTAGAAAAGTCCTGTGACACGAGATGAGCAGCCTCCAGGGGCAGCGGAAGCCGAACGGCTCCAGCGGCTGTTCCGGTTCTTCGGCGCGACACAGGGTGCCGGCCGCTCCCCCGTGTACGAGACCCTCAGCGAAGGCGTCGCGGGTGACCCCAGCCTTCTCGCTCTTCTTCTCGATACGCCGGAAGAGCAGCGCCGCCCCAGTCTCCTGTTCGCTGCGGTGAACCTGCTTCTCGCATCACACCGAGGCTCGGAGCTGGCTGCCTACTACCCCATTCATGGTGGGCACCGGGCGGTCGACGACCAGCTGGTGTGGACGTTCGCTGCTTTCTGCGGCCGGCATCGCGACGAGCTGGCCTGCCTTCTGTCGCAGCGGTCCACCCAGACCAACGAGATCCGCCGATGTGTCGCCCTGCGCCTCGGTGTCGATCACGTACACGGCCACTGGCCGGGTCCCGTCGCCCTTGTCGAAGTCGGCGCCAGTGCCGGGCTCAACCTGCTGTTCGACCACTACGACTACCGCCTCAACGGCGAAGCGACAGCCACGCCCCCTGCGTCCTCGGTTGTCGTGTCCTGCGAAGTCCGTGGCTCATCCGGCGCCTACATCCTCCGGACGGCACCGGAGATCACCCGGCGCATCGGCATCGACCAACGTCCGGTCGACCTGTCCGACCCCGATGCCCGAGCCTGGCTGGAAGCGTTCATCTGGCCCGAGCAGATCGAAGAACTCGCCACCCTGCGGGGCGCCATCGACCTCGCGGCGTCCACCGCGGCTACGAAGGTGGTGACGGGCGAAGCGACCATGGACACCGCTCGGATACTCGCCGAGCTGCCGGGCCATGAGCCGGTGGTCGTGTTCACCGCGTCGCTGCTCAGCTACCTCACCACCCGGGCCCGATCCCTCTTCGTCGCCCAGCTCCAGGAAGCCTCCCGCCGACGCCCGGTGGCATGGGTCTTCACGGAGGCACCCGGTTTGCTGGCGACCACCACACTCGACCTCCCTGCTCTGCGTGGCCCCCTCGCTCGGCGCAACTCCCTGTACGTGGTCGGAGCCAGCCTCTGCGGTGACGGTCAACGTCATGATCAGTTGCTCGGCCTGGCCGACCCCTACCTACGCTGGTTCTCCCCGGCCCGGGATCCCTTGGACGACTTCCCATGGATGCCGCCGGACTGAGCAGGGGCGGCCGGTCCCGTGCGATGCGGGTGCGCCGGGCGCGGGGCCCCGGGCTCACTGGCCGGTGAACACCGGAGCACGTTTCTCCAAGAAGGCGGCGCGGGCCTCCTTCGCGTCCTCGGAGTACGCCGCGTGAGCGATCCTCCGTGCCTCGCGGGGCAGGTAGCCGTCCAACGGGAGCCTCAGCGCGTCGTCCAGGTTCCGCCGGACACCGGCGACCGCGAGCGGGGCCGCCGCAGCCAGCCGCTCCGCCACGGAGCCCGCTGCGCCGGCCAGCTCATCGGCTGCGACGGCCGCGGTCACCAGACCCACGGACAGCGCTTGTGAGCACGTGAGTTTTTCCGGGAGCAGCATCAGTTCACGGGCCCTGGCCGGGCCGACGGCCTGGGTGAGCAGCCAGCCGATGCCCAGGTCACCGGTGAGCCCGACCGTGAGGAAGGCGGTGTTGAACACCGCGTCGTCGGCCGCGTACCGCAGATCGCAGGCCAGGGCGAGCGACATCCCGGCACCGGCGCAGCCGCCGCGGATCACGGCGACGGACGGCTTGTCCCACTCCCGCAGCAGGCGCACCGCGCCCGCCACCTGTACGAGTCGCTGCTCGTCCGCCTCCCGGCCCTCGCCCGTCAGCACCCGACTCTCCGGAGCTCCGGTCAGGTCGGCGCCGACACAGAAGTCGTCGCCGGCACCGGTGAGTACCAGTGCCCGCACGGCCGCATCGCCCGCCGCACGCTCCAACGCGACGCGCAGCTCCTCGAAGACCCGCATGCTGACCGCGTTGCGGCGCTGCGGCCGGTTGATCGTGACGGTGGCGACAGCGCCCTCGACTTCGTAAAGCACGGTTGGGCCCATGGCGTACTTCCCTTCCCGGGAGAGGTGGTCGGTCAGCGCCGGATTCCGTCGAGGATGTCCAGCGCGAGTGCCGGGTCGGATTCGGCACCGAGCGAAATCGACACCCGGTGGTACACACCGGTGTAGCGCTCACGGACGAGCCGGCCTGCATCGGCCGGAGTCTCGGCGACCACGGCGAAGGCGTTCAGGACGTCGGCGTCGATGAGCTGGCCCATCTCCTTCCAGCGGCCCTGCAACGACAGCGTGTGCAGTTCTTCCTGAAGCGCGCCCCAGCCGTGGTGCTCCAGCACGGGCCGGTACGCCGGCGTGGAGCCGTAGAAGGCGATGCGCTCGCGAATGCCCGCGAGGGAGTGCCCGTACTCCTCCTCGGTGCGGCCGGTCACGGTGAGGACGCTGCCGGTGATCTCGAAGGGCCGCGTGGTCCAGGGTGCTCCATCGGCCGCGGCCTCGGCACGGGCCTCCAGCACGCCGGGAGCGAGCTGCTCGGTGATGTACGGCACTGTGCTGAAGGGGTGGCAGATCACACCGTCGCCGACCGCACCCGCCGTGGCCGCCATCCGTGGACCGACAGCCGCGATGAGTACGAGCGGCTCGCCCTGTTCCAGCGGGCCCGGGTCGAACAGCGGATTCATCAGTGTGTGCGTGTAGAACTCGCCGCGGAACTGCAGCTTTTCGCCGGTCTGCCAGCTGTTCCAGATCGTGCGGGTCGCGCTGACGAACTCCTTCATGCGGGCCGCCGGGCTGGACCACGGCATCGCGAAGCGGCGCGTGATGTGCGCCTTGATCTGCGAGCCCAGGCCGATCACGGCGCGGCCGCGGGAGAGCTGCTGCAGCGTCCATGCGCTGGAGGCCAGAGTCATCGGGGTGCGGGCGAAGGCGATGGCCACGCCGGTGCCGACCTCGATGGCCGAGGTGCGGGAGGCGGCGACGGCGAGGGGCTGGAACGGCTCGTGGGCGGTCTCCGACATGAGGATCCGGTCGACCCCACGCCGCTCGGCGGCCACCGCTGCCTCGATCACCTCTGACGGAGCGCCGATCGCGGTGGTGTCCAGCTTCAGCGGTCCCGGGGTGTGCGGAGTGACGGTCATCGTGCGGGTTCTCCTTGTGGGTGAGCCGCGGACGCGGCGTCGAGTCCGGCGAGCCGCGCGACGCGGGCCCGATGTGCGGACAGTGGACCCAGCAGGGTCTGCGCGGCGCGAGCCCGCCGGAAGTAGAGGTGCGCGGAGTGCTCCCAGGTGAACCCGATGCCACCATGCACCCGAATCGTGCCTTCGGCGCACCCGTCGAGGGCGTCGACGCAGGCGATGAAGGCGTGTGCGCTGTCCAGGGGTTCGGGACGACCGGCAGTGTCGAGCGCTGCGACCGCGGAGCGGAGCACCACGCCCGCTGCCTCCGTCCGGGCCCACAGGGAGGCGAGCCGGTGCTTGACCGCCTGAAATCCGCCGATCGGCCGGCTGAACTGGTACCGGGTCAGGGCGTAGGCCACCGCATCCTCCAGACAACGACGGGCCGCACCCAGGCACTCGGCGGCCACTGCGAGGGCCGCGTGGTCGAGGGCCGCACGCAATGCGGCCTCTGCGGCGGGGCCGGCTGCGACCTGCTCGGCGGAGGTGCCCGAGAGCATCACCACGGCCTGACGTCGGGTCATGTCCAGGCCTTGCAGCGGAGTACGCGCCAAGCCGTCGGTGGCGACGGCGAACAGCCCGACCTCGTCCCCCGTGCGGGCCGGGACCAGCAGCAGGTCCGCGTCGGCTCCGTCCAGCACCGGCTCCGCGGCGCCCGTCAGCGTCCAGGAGCCGGCAGCGTCGCGGGCCGCGGCTATCGGGGAGGGAGCTCCGTCCATCCCCGCGAGGGTCGCCACCGTGCGGCCCGCTGCGATGTCCGGCAGGAGCCGGGCGCAGACCTGTGGGTCCCCGATGGCCGTCAGCGCCGCGGCGGCGGTCGTGCTGGACAGCAGAGGGCCGCCGTACAGCGCTCGCCCGGCCTCCTCGAAGACCGGCAGCAGATCACCGGGCCCGAAGCCCGCTCCGCCGTACTCCTCGGGCACCTGAAGCGCGAACACCCCGATCATCTCCGCGAGTTCGCGGTGCGTTGCCGGGTCGAAGCCCTCACGCCGTTCCATCCGGGCGCGCACCTGCCGCTCGTCGCAGTGACGCTCGAAAAGTTTACGGACAGTTGTGGCCAACTCGGCGCGCTCGTCTGTCAGTTCACTCAGCGGATACGGAATCACTGCTGCCCCTCCCGGGTACGGACGAGGTCGCGGAACGGGACGCCCCGCTCGACCGAATGCTCACGCGGCAGACCGAGCACCCGCTCGCCGATGGTGTTGCGCTGGATCTCGTCGGTACCGCCGCCCATCGCCATCCCGGGAGCGTCCAGCACCCAGAAGGCGGCGTCCGCGGCCAGGGTGTCGTCGCCCGCCCAGGTCGCGCCCGCGCCGAGGGCGACGTCGGAGGCGAGACGGGCAGCGTGCAGGCCGTTGGCGGTGCGCAGCAGCTTTCCTACCGATGTCTCGGGTCCTGGCTCGGCCCCTGCCAGGGTACGTGCGGCGATCCGGCGACTGACCAGGGCTGCGGTCCGCTGGCCGAGGAAGGCGTCGAGCAGCCGTTCGCGGACCGCGGGATCGCTGTCGCGCCCGCCGTGCCGGGCGAGTTCGAGCAGCCTTTCGTACGGGATGGGGCGGCGTGGCGAGCTGTCGTCTCCGCGCGAGACTCCCACGCGCTCGTGGCCGAGCACCGCGACGGCGGCCGGCCAGCCTTCCCCGGGACGCCCGACGAGCCGGTCGGCGGGCACCCGCACCTCGTCGAAGAAGACCTCGTTGAACTCGCAGTCACCGGACATCTGCCGGAGCGGCCGCACCTCCACGCCAGGGGCGTCCATGTCGACGAGGAACATCGACAGGCCATGGTGTTTCGGCGCTTCGGCGTCGGTACGCGCCAGGAGCAGGCCGAGTCCCGCGTACTGGGCATAGGAGGTCCACACCTTCTGTCCGGTGACCAGCCAGTCGCCGTCCTTCGTGCGCGCCGCGCGGGTACGTACTCCGGCAAGGTCCGAGCCCGCCTCGGGCTCGGAGAACAACTGGCAGCAGATCATCTCGCCGGACAGCAGTCCCGGTCCGAACTCCCGGGCCAGGTCGTGGGCGCCTCGGCCGATGAGGCTGGGCACCACCAGGCGTGCGCCCACCTGGAATACCCGGTCCTCGCCGGGGACGCTCCCTGCCGACTCCTCAGCGAAGATGCGTTCCTCGGCCTCGCCGAGTCCCTGGCCGCCGAATTCGGCGGGGATGCCCAGGCCCGCCAGACCCGCACGGTGCAGGGCTGCGCGGTAGGCGCGAGCGCGCTCGGCGAAGCCGGTCACCCCGGCCAGGGCCGGGGGCAGCGCGGTGTGGATGAATTCCCTGACATGGCTGCGGAATTCCGCGGGCCAGGCTCTCGCGGTCACGTCACGCGACTCCTGATTCGTGGCGGGGTACCGGCTCATCGTAGGGACCTCACGGTCAAAAGTTAATTATTGATAACTCGACCAACCAGGCCTACCACCTCAGGGGCTCCCGGGCCGCCGATCACTCGCGGGCACAAGCCCGGGCATACGTGGCACGGCTCGCTTGACCGCAGAGTCGGCGCTTGCCATCCACGTCCGACCCACGCTTGACAGTAGACCCCCTGAACGCAAAAGTGAATACTTGATAACTCGCATCAGGAAATTGTCGGCGGAAGCGGAGATTCGCACTCCGCACCCCCGGAGGCCCTCCATCACTGGTCCACAGTCAGTGCCGAGCCCAGAGAGTTCGGAACGGCCTGCCGCACATGCGAGAAGGGGGCCACGCCCCCGCCCCGTCCGCCTTCCTTCCCTCAGCACACCCTCAGCACACCCTCACCCTCAGCAAGGAGATTCCCCATGCGACGAGACGCAGTGATCGTCGATGCCGTACGCACCGCCGTAGGCAAGCGCAACGGCTCGCTGTCGACGATGCACTCGGCCTCACTCTCCGCCCACGTGCTCAACGCCCTGGTCGAACGCGCCGGTCTCGACCCGGAGTTGGTCGACGACGTCATCTGGGGCTGCGCCGGAGCCGTCGGTATGCAGTCCGGCTGCATAGGCCGCGCCGCGGTGCTGGCCGCCGGCTGGCCCGAGTCCGTACCCGGACTGACCGTCGACCGGCAGTGCGGCTCCTCGCAGCAGGCCGTGCACCAGGCGGCGGCCGGCGTCATATCAGGCCAATACGACGTGGCCGTGGCCGGCGGAGTCGAGATCATGAGCGCGGTTCCGCTGGGAACCGCCCGTATGGAGGGCCGCTTCGGCGAGCCCTTCGGGCCTGATGTGTGGGAGCGCTACAACGGCGTCCGCTTCAACCAGGGTACGGGTGCCCAGTTGATCGCTGACGAGTACGGCATCTCCCGTGCCGAGATGGACCAGCACGGCGTGGACTCGCACGCCCGCGCACTCCGAGCGATCGGCGAGGGCCGCTTCACGGATCAGATCGCCCCCATCCGCGTCACCAACGCCGAGGGCACCACCAGCGTCTTCGATACGGACGAGGGCGTGCGACGAGGCTCCACACTGGAGACGCTGGGCGGCCTCAACCCCGCCTTCCGTGAGGGCGGGAGCATCACCGCAGGCAACGCTTCCCAGATCTCCGACGGCACCGGCGCCCTGCTCATCACCACCAGCGAGGTCGCCGAGCAGCAGGGCTGGACGCCGATGGCCCGTATCCACACCGCTGTGATCGCCGGCACCGACCCCGTCACCATGCTCAAGGGCCCCATCCCGGCCACCGCGAAAGCCCTGAAGAAGTCCGGCCTGGTCCTCGACGACATCGGCGTCTTCGAGATCAACGAAGCCTTCGCCTCGGTCACCCTCGCCTGGCTGCGTGAGACCGGGGCCGACTACGCGCGCATGAACCCCAACGGAGGTGCCATGGCGATCGGCCACCCCATCGGCGGCTCCGGGGCCCGCATCATGACCACCCTGGTCCACCACATGCGCGACAACGGCATCCGCTACGGCCTGCAGTCCATGTGTGAAGGCGGCGGTATGGCCAACGCCACCATTCTTGAGCTGTTGTGACGTCCCCTCACGATGCAGGAAGCCCCCCGGCCCAGTGCGGGCAGGGGGCTTCGCCCGCGGATCAGGCGTTCGGCAGGACCTGGCCCGGTCCCGGCTCGGGTTCGGGCACGGTGACCACCTCGGGAGCACTCCCGAACGCGTGAAACCTGACAGCTTTGATCTGCATGGGCCTCCGTGTCTGGATCGTCCTCCGCTCCGGCAGCCGGTCAACGCGCGGAGTACGCCCCGTCGACCAGGTGGTAGCTGCCGTTGATGAAGGACGCGCGGTCGGAGAGCAGGAAGACGATGAGCTCCGCCACCTCATCGGCGGTGCCCACCCGCTGGACCGGTGCCAGACCGGCCGCATGGTCGCGGGCCGCCTCGCCCGCACGGGTCATCATCGGGGTCTCGATGAAGCCGGGGCCCACGGCGTTGAAGCGCACACCCTGTGTCGCGTATTCCAGGGCGGCGGTCTTGGTCAGACCGATCACGCCGTGCTTGGCGGCGGTGTACGCGCTCGACGCGATACGGCCGTTGATGCCCAGAATGGAGGACACATTGACGACGGCGCCGCCGCCGGAGTCCAGGATGACGGGCAGCGTGTAGCGCATCGAGTGGAAGACGCCGTCCAGGTTGGTGGCGATCACACTGTGCCATGTGTCCAGCGCGTACTCGCCGAGAAGTTCCCTGCGCCCGGTAATGCCCGCGCTGTTGACGACCAGGTGCAGTCCGCCGAGGCAGTCCGCGGCTTCCTCGACTCCGACGCGTACCGACCCGGGGTCGCCGACGTCCATCGGAATCGCCAGGGAGCGCCCTCCCCTTGCCGTCAGCTCGGCAGCGGCTTTGCGGCCGCCTTCCTCGTCGAAGTCGGCGAGGGCGACGGCCGCGCCACCGGCGACCAGACGCCGGGCAGTCGCCAGGCCGATACCTGAGGCTCCGCCGGTGATCAGGGCGGCCTTGCCCTGGAACTCGTGCGCGTAGTCGACCGGACCGGTCATCAATCGTTCACCCACCCCGTGTACTTCGGCTCGCGACGCTCGAAGAAGGCAGTAACGGCTTCCTTGGCGTCGGGGTAGGCCGACAGCTCGCCGGAGAGTCCCTGCTCGAACTCGTAACCCGACTTGAGGTCCATGTACTCGATCGTGTTCAGACTGCGCTTGGCGAAGCCCAACGCGACCGGACTGTGGCGCGCCATCCGCGCAGCCAGCGCCGTGGCCTCGTCCAGCAACCGCTCGCGCGGGACGACCTTGAGGACGCCTCCGTGAGCGACGAAGTCCTCGGCAGGCAGCGGATCAGCGGTGTAGTGGAGCAGCCGGGCCAGGGCAGGCGGCACCAGACGGGACGCGTGCTTGGCGCCCCCCATCATACCGACTGCGACCTCGGGCAGTCCGATCTTCGCTCCTTCGGCAGCGATCACCATGTCGCAGGAGGCGGCGATGGCCAGACCGGTGCCGAGCGCCGCGCCGTGCACGGCGGCGATCACCGGCAGGGGGCAGTCGTAGATCGCCCAGAACGCCTCGCGGACGGTCCGCATCCGCTCGGGCGCGTTCTCCGGGGTGAGTTCGGCGAATCCGTTGAGGTCGCTGCCACCGCAGAAGTGCTTGCTCTCACCGCCGGTGAGCACGATGGCGCGGGCGTCGGGAAGGTACTCGGCTGTGTTGCCGAAGAGATGCCGGATCTCCTGGTACATCGTTTCCGTCACCGCGTTGACCGGCGGATGGGCGAGGTTCACGACCGCGACGTGGCCGTCGGTGTTGTACGTGAGGAACTTCAAGCGCTGCATGGAGCTCTCCTTGAATCAACCGTCGTGACAGTCCGGGACGCCATCTGTCTTCGGCTGCGGCTGCCCGGCTCCAGGTGCTCATCGCACCGTCCGGTGAACGCCGGCCGTGCCCGGTCATGGCGTTTTCGATCCGGCCAGGGCGCGGTCGCGCGGCGTGAACGTCCCGGGGCGGCCCGCAGAGCGGCGCGTCTGTGGGTGCGTGTGAGGACACCTGCTCTTCACACGTGGCGGATCGAATGGTCCGCGGGTCCTGATGACCGTCCGATCACCATCGCTCGCAGAGAACCACAGCCCCTCAGCGGGTGTCAACGTCGAGACGTTGCTCGACTGCGGGCACTAAGTGAAACACTGATAACCCAAGATCGTCGGCCATGAGATGCCGTCAGGACTGCCCAAACCCTTGCCACGCCATGTTAGCGATGGTTCACTTCCGGCCAATCAGGCGTTGAATCCGGGAGAATCCATGACGATTGATCAGCACGCTGCTGCCGGGGCCGCCCCACGCCGTGGGACCCCTGCGGTCAGGCCCGCAGTCAGCCGCAGGGCATGGGCCGTCCTGACGGTGCTCCTCCTCTTGATGCTCGCCAACTTCGCCGACAAGGTCGTCGTGGGGGTCGCCGGCGTGGACATCATGCGGGAGGTGAGACTGAGCCCCGACCGGTTCGGGGTCATCCAGAGCAGCTTCTTCTGGCTCTTCGCGGTCGGCAGCATCACCGGCGGATGGCTGGGCGGCAAGGTGAAGGCCCGCTGGCTGCTCGGCGGCATCGCCCTGTTGTGGGCGGTCAGCCTCGCCCCCATGGCGGGACAGGTCGGCTTCACCGCCATCGTCGCCTGCCGTGTCCTGCTCGGCTTCGCCGAGGGACCCACCACCGCCCTGGCCATGCAGGCGACGCACTCCTGGTTCCCCGCACACAAACGGACGGTGCCCAGCTCACTGGTCGTGGCCGGCGCGGGGATCGGGCCGGTGGTCGCCGCCCCGCTGGCCACCTGGATGATCACCAGCTACTCCTGGCACGCCGCGTTCGGCGCGCTGGCCGTGGTCGGCGTCGTGGCGGCGGCACTGTGGCTGGCGGTCGGCCGGGACGGCCCCCTCGCCCACGACGACGGCGGCGACGGCGACGGCGACGGCGAGGTCATGGCGGCTGGCACACTGCCCGAACGCGTCCCGCTGAGGCGGCTGTTCAGCACCGGCACACTCGTCGGCCTGATGCTCCTGCTGCTCGTCACGTACGCCGGCACCGCGGTGATGATCAGCTGGCTGCCGCTCTACCTGCGCGACGGTTTGGGCTACGGAGCCAACGCGACCGGCCGGCTGACCGCTCTGCCGTTCCTGGGCACGGTGGTGTCCGTCATCCTCGTGGGCTTCGCCTCCCGCGCGATGAGCAAGCGCGGCGCCTCCAACCGGGCGGCCCGGGGCATACTGCCCGGTTGCCTCGTACTGGCCGGCGGGCTGGCGACGATCGCCTTCCCCCTGGTGGGGCCTCGGGGCGTGGAGATGGCCCTGATCATTCTCAGCACCTCCCTGAGCGCGTCCAGCTATGGTGTCGCGTTCGCCGGCCTGGCCGACGTCGTACCGGCCAAGCAGCGCAGCACCGTTTTCGGCATCGTCACGGCCTTCTACAGCCTGGGCGCGATCGTCGCCCCGATCGTCATCGGCAAACTGGTCGGCGCCAGCGAGAAGGCGGCCGACGGTTACGGGCACGGGTTCATGATGCTGGGCGCCGCCATGGTGCTCGGAGGGTTGGCAGTCGTCCTGCTGACCAATCCCGACCGGGACGCGGCGAAACTGGCAGGTCATGCCGGGATCGGTTAACACGCATCTCGGCCGGGCTCGATGGCGGCGAACAGACCCCCGCAAGAAGTGAAGGATAGATAACCGGATCCTTACGGGCCGTGCACCGGGGTGCCCAAACGACCCGACACGCGGCACGCCCCGCGATCCGGGCGGACCTCATCATGCGGAATGAACAGCGAAGAGAAGGCTTGAACACCTGCCTCCAGCACACAACACCCCTTGACAGCAGCCGTTTCAATGTTAAAAGTGAAAACACGCTAACCAGTGATGCAGGAGGATGCATGAGTCGCAGAGTACTGGTGGCCGGTGTCGGCATGGTCCCCTTCGCCAAGCCCAGCGCCGCCAAGACGTACGACGAGATGGGTGCGGGGGCCGTCCGTGCCGTTCTGGACGACGCCGGTCTCCCCTACGAAAAGATCCAGCAGGTCTACGCCGGGTATGTCTACGGCGCCTCGACCTGTGGCCAGCGCGTCGTCTACCAGATCGGGATGACCGGCATTCCGGTCCTCAACGTCAACAACAACTGCGCGTCCGGCTCCTCGGCTCTGTGGCTTGCGCGGCAGGCCGTCGAGAGCGGCGCCGTGGAGTGCGCGCTGGCTCTCGGCTTCGAGCAGATGCCGCCGGGAGCCCTGGGCGGGGGCTGGCAGGACAGGCCCTCCCCGCTGACCGACTTCAGCAAGACCCTGGAAAAGGTCTTCGCGGTCGATCCCAAGGCCCCGATGACCCCTCAGTACTTCGGCGCCGCCGGTGTCGAGTACATGGAGAAGTACGGGATGAAGCCGGAGACCTTCGCCAAGGTCTCCGTCAAGGCCCGCCGGCACGCGGCCGGAAACCCCTACGCGGTGTTCCGTTCGCCCATCACCGAGCAGGAGGTGCTGGACTCCCCCCAGATGTCCGGCCCACTGACCCGGCTCCAGTGCTGCCCGCCCACCTGCGGTGCGGCAGCGGCAGTCGTGTGCAGCGAGGACTTCGCCCGCAGGCACGGGCTGCGCACCGACGTCGCCATCAAGGCCCAGACCCTCGTCTCGGACGACGCCGGCCTGTTCGCGAAGGAGAGCGCCATCTCGCTGGTCGGCAGCGATGTCACACGAGCCGCCGCCACCGAGATCTACGAGCAGGCCGGCGTCGACCCGCGCGACATTAAGGTCGTCGAACTGCACGACTGCTTCACCGTCAATGAGGTCCTCTGCTACGAGGGCCTGGGCCTGTGCGACGAGGGCGGCGCGGAGGAGTTCATCCTCGGCGGCGACAACACCTACGGCGGACGCGTCGTCACGAACCCGTCCGGCGGACTGCTGTCCAAGGGCCACCCGCTGGGCGCCACCGGCCTGGCCCAGGCCGCGGAGATCACCTGGCAGATTCGTGGCCAGGCCGGCGCCCGCCAGGTCGACGACGTGACCCTGGGGCTGCAGCACAACCTCGGGCTCGGCACCGCCGGCGTCATCACCCTCTTCGAGAGGGTCTCCTGAGATGCCCGTCGACCCCAGCATCATCGGCAGCCGGTCCCCCGAACACTCGGTGGAGGTGGAGCGCGGAAGGCTGCGCTTCTTCGCCAAGGCGACCGGCCAGAACGGCCGCGTGTACAGCGCCCCGGAGGCAGCCGAGCAGGCCGGACACCGTGACCTTCCCGTGCCGCCCACCTTCCTCGTCTGTCTGGACGCGGAGAAGCCCGACAGTTCCTCCTTCCTCCGGGAGCTCGGCATCGACATCCGCACGATCCTGCACGGGGAGCAGTCCTTCGAGTACCACGCCCTGGCCTATGCGGGTGACCGGCTGACCTTCGCCACCGAGGTGTCAGACGTCTACGAGAAGAAGGGTGGCGCCCTCCAGTTCATCGTCCGCACCACCGAGGTGACCCGCGACCGCGGGCACCGTCCAGGCTCCGGAGGCCCCGAAGGGGAACTCGTCGCCCGGATACGCAACACCATCGTGGTGCGCGAGCTGCCGGCCAAGGAGGCGACCGCATGAAGACCGGCGACAGCCTCGCCCTTGAACTCCCGAAGATCACCCGCACCACGCTGGCGCTCTATGCCGGCGCGTCGGGCGATCACAACCCGGTCCACATCGACATCGACGCCTGCAAAGCGGTCGGCATCCCGGACGTCTTCGCACACGGCATGCTCTCCATGGCCTTTCTCGGCCGGCTGCTCACCAACTGGGTGCCGCAGGAGCGCATCCGTTCGTACGAGGTGCGGTTCTCCGCGATCACGCCGGTGAACTCGTCGCCGACCTGCCACGGCACCGTCTCCGAGGTGAAGGACGGCCTCGCCCACCTCGACCTGACCGTCTCCCTCCCCGACGGGACCGTGACCCTCCGGGGTTCCGCCATCGTCACCGCTGACTGACAAAGGACGTACACATCATGGGAACCCTGGACGGCAAGACCGCCATTGTCACCGGCTCCGGCCGTGGCATCGGCCGTGAGATCGCGCTGAAGTTCGCCGCCGAGGGCGCGAACGTCGTGGTCAACGACCTCGACAAGGAACCCGCGGACGAGACCGTCACGGCCATCCGGGCCGCAGGCGGGAACGCCGTCGCCTGCGCCGGCTCGGTCGTCGAGGAAGGCTTCGCGGACTGTTTCGTGAATGCCGCGATCGAGGCCTTCGGCGGGCTCGACATCATCGTCAACAACGCCGGCTACACCTGGGACACCGTCATCCAGAAGATGACCGACGAGCAGTGGGACGCCATCCTCGACGTCCATCTCAAGGCGCCCTTCCGGATCCTGCGCGCCGCCCAGCCGTTCATCAAGGCCAACCCGACCGACTACCACCGCAAGGTCGTCAACATCTCTTCTGTTTCCGGTCAGTTCGGCAATCCGGGCCAGGTCAACTACTCCTCCGCCAAGGCCGGAGTCGTCGGCCTGACCAAGACCATGGCCAAGGAGTGGGGCCGCTACAAGGTCAACGTCAACGCCGTCGCCTACGGCTTCATCCTCACCCGTATGACGGAGGCCACCGCCGCCGACGACGCCTTCATCGAGATCGAGGGCCGGAGGATCAAGGTCGGCATCAACGCCCAGCACGCCGCCAACGCCGCCAGGATGATTCCGCTCGGCCGCCCCGGCACCCCGGCCGAGGCAGCCGGCGCCGTGTACCTGCTGTGCACACAGGAAGCCAACTACGTCAGCGGGCAGTGCCTGACCGTCGACGCAGCCCGGCACTGACCACTTCGGAACCAGGGGACAAGGGCATGAAACGCACCATCTACACCAAAGAACACGATGCCTTCCGGACGATGATCCGGAGCTTCATCGCCAAGGAGGTGAGCCCGCACTTCGAGGAGTGGGAGGCGGACCGCCGCACCCCGCGGGAACTGTTCCGCAAGCTCGGCGCCCTGGGCGTGATGGGCTTCGGGATTCCCGAGGAGCACGGCGGCCCGGGCGAAACCAGCTACAAGTACCAGGCGATCATCTCCGAGGAGACCGCACGCGCGAGTGTCCACCTCGGGCACTACTCGGTATCCACCAGCATCGTCCTGCCGTACCTGCTGCGTATTGCGAGCGACGAGCAGAAGAAGCGCTGGCTGCCCGGCGTCGCCACTGGCGACATCACCCTGTGCATCGCCATGACCGAGCCGGGTACCGGCTCCGATCTCGCAGGCATCCGCACCACCGCCAAGCTCTCCGATGACGGCAGCCACTACGTCCTCAACGGCGCCAAGACCTTCATCTCCGGCGCGCTCAACTCCGAACTGTGCGTCGTCGTCGCCCGTACCTCGGCCCCGGATCCATCGGACCGCCGCACCGGGCTGAGTCTGCTGGTCGTCCCCACCGACAGCGAGGGTTTCGCATACGGGCGCCGGCTGGAGAAGATCGGCCAGCACTCGGCCGACGTCTCCGAGCTGTCCTTCACCGATGTGAGGGTTCCCGTGGAGAACCTGCTCGGCGAACAGGACAAGGGCTTCTCCTACCTCGGTCAGAACCTGCCGCGTGAGCGGCTCTCCATCGGGGTCGGCGGCGTCGCCTCCGCGGCGGCCGCGGTCGACTACGCCAGGGAATACGTCCAGCAGCGACAGGTGTTCGGCAAGCCCGTGGCCTCCTTCCAGAACACCAAATTCGTGCTCGCCGAGTGCTCCACCGAGGTGGAGGCCGCCCAGGCCATGGCCGACAAGGGCATCGAGCTCGACGACACCGGTGAGCTGACCGCGGCCGACGCCGCCCGTATCAAGCTGTTCTGCACCGAGGTCGCGGGCCGTGTGATCGACAAGTGCCTCCAGCTGCACGGCGGTTACGGCTACATGGTGGAGTACCCGATCGCCCGCCTGTACGCGGACACCCGGGTCTCGCGGATCTACGGCGGCACCAACGAGGTCATGAAAACCATCATCGCCAAGGACCTCGGCCTGTAAGCGGCCCGACGTCGCCCGACGAAGCCGCTCCTCCGGTCGCCCCTCCCCCGGCCACTCAGCGGAGGGGCGGCTTCCGGGCATTCCTCACCCCCGAAGGACGTACGTTCATGAGCACTGACCTTGCCGCCGTCCCACCCGTCGTCCCGGCCGGACCACTCGCCGGGATCCGCGTCATCGAGCTGGGCGGCATCGGACCGGGCCCGTTCTGCGGCATGATCCTCGCGGACCTCGGCGCCGAGGTGATCCGCGTCGACCGGCCGGGAGCACAGCGATCAGCGTCGGACAGAGTGCTCCACCGGGGCCGTGTCTCGGTCGCCGTCGACCTCAAGGCCCCGGACGGAGCGGATGTCGCGCTGCGTCTGGCCGACACCGCCGACGCTCTCATCGAGGGCTTCCGGCCCGGCGTCGCCGAACGCCTGGGCCTGGGCCCCGAGACCTGCCTGGCGCGCAACCCCGGACTTGTCTACGGAAGGATGACCGGATGGGGCCAGGACGGACCGCTCGCGCAGGCCCCGGGCCATGACATCAACTACATCGCTGTCGCCGGCGCCCTCGGCGCGATCGGTCCCGCTGACGGCGACCCCGTCGTCCCGCTCAACCTCGTGGGCGACATGGGTGGCGGCGGCATGCTGCTCGCCCTGGGCATCACCACCGCACTGCTCAGCGCCAGGACCACCGGCAAGGGACAGGTGGTGGACGCGGCCATGACCGACGGCACCGCGCTCCAACTCGCCCTGGTCCACGGGCTGATGGCCGCGGGCCGCTGGACCGACCGCCGCGAGTCCAACCTCTTCGACGGCGGCGCGCCCTTCTACCGCGCCTACCGCACATCGGACGGAGGGCACATGGCGGTCGGCTGCGTGGAATCGCGGTTCTACGCGACGACCCTGCGCGTGCTCGGCCTGGCGGAAGATCCCCTGTTCGCCGGGCAGCTGGACAGAGCGGCCTGGCCGCGCATGGCCGAACGGATGGCGGAGGTCTTCGCGACCCGCAGCCGGGACGAGTGGACGGCCGCCTTCACCGGACAGGACGCGTGCGTCACCCCGGTCCTCAGCCTCGCCGAAGCCGCCACCCACCCGCACAACGCCGAGCGCGGTACCTACACGACCAGCGCCGACGGCGCCGTCCAGCCGGGCACCGCACCCCGCTTCCTGGGCACCCCGGCCGCCGCCCCCCGGCCCGCACCGCTCATCGGCAGCGGTACCCGTGAGGTGCTGGGAGCTGCGGGCCTGGACGAGCAGGTGATGGACGCGCTGGCCGAACGCGGGGTCATCGCCTGAGCCCCGGGGCGACCGGCCCCGAACAACGCATTGAACTGAATCATCGACAACACGCTCCGGATTGGTGGTCCACGTGTTCCTCACGCAGTCGCTGCACCGTGCGCTCCAACAGACCCCCGACCTGCCCATGACGATCTGCGGAGGTCGTGTCCGTACCGTCCGCGAGGTCGCCGACCGCGTGGCCAGGCTCGCAGGCGGGCTGCGGAGCCTCGGCGTGGCCAAGGGCGACCGGGTCGCGATCCTCGCTCTGAACTCCGACCGCCACCACGAGACGTTTCTCGCCACATGGTGGGCGGGAGCCGTGGTCAATCCGGTCAACATCCGCTGGAGCCCGCGGGAGATCGCGTACTCGCTGCGCGACTCCGGTTCGGAGGTCCTTCTCGTCGACGCCGCCTTCACCCGGCTCGTCCCCCAGCTGCGCGAGCTGTGCCCGCGACTGCGCACCGTGGTGCACTGCGGCGACGGACCCGCTCCGGACACGACGCACTGTTACGAGGACCTGATCGCCTCATCGGCCCCCGCAGCGGATCTGCGCGCCGACGGCGACAGCCTGGCCGCACTGCTGTACACCGGCGGCACCACAGGGTTCCCCAAAGGCGTCATGATCGGTGCGCGGGGGCTGCTGACGTCCGCCTACGGTGCCCAGATGGTCAACCGCGTCGCGCAAGCCGGCGGCGTCACCCTCGTCTCGGCGCCGATGTTCCATATCGCCGCCGTCGCCGGCTGGCTCGCGCAGAACCTCCTGGGCGGCACCCTCGTGTTCCTGCCCGCCTTCGAACCGGCCGCGGTGCTGGAGGCCGTGCAGCGGCACCGGGTGACCAGTATGGGCCTGGTGCCCACCATGCTCCAGCAGGTGGTCGAGCACCCCGACGTCGGCCGGTACGACCTGGACAGCGTCCGGTCCGTCGGCTACGGAGCTTCGCCCATCTCCACGGCCGTACTGGAGCAGGCGATGAAGGCCTTCCCGCACAGCGGTTTCGTGCAGGGCTACGGGATGACCGAGAGCGCCATGATCACTGTGCTGGGCAGGGAAGAACATGCCGCCGGCGGCCCCCGGCTGCGCTCGGCGGGCCGCGCGACACCGCACTGCGAGGTCCGGATCGCCGGCCCCGACGGCGAGGAACTGCCCCGGGGCGAGACCGGCGAGGTCCTGATGCGCGGTGACAGCGTGATGCTCGGGTACTGGAACAAGCCCGAAGAAACGGCGGAAGCGCTGCGCGGCGGTTGGCTGCACACCGGCGATGCCGCCCGCATGGACGAGGACGGTTACGTCTACGTCGTCGACCGGCTCAAGGACGTGATCGTGACGGGCGGTGAGAACGTCTACTCCGGCGAGGTGGAGAAGGCACTCGCCACTCACCCCGCCGTCGCCTCCTGCGCCGTCATAGGCGTCCCGGACCCTCGGTGGGGCGAGCGGGTGCACGCCGTGATCGTCCTCAAGCCCGGCGCGAGCGCGACGGCCGGGGAGATCCGCACGCACGCCAAGACGCTGATCGCCGGCTACAAAGCCCCCGGAACCGTCGAGTTCACGGACGCCCTGCCCCTGTCGGCCGCCGGCAAGGTCCTCAAGCGCCGGCTGCGCGACACGTCGTCAGAATCCGCCGAATCCGCCGACCGGAGCTGAGGCCTTTCCGCGCACTCCCGCGTCCGACGCACATGCGGTCAGCCCCGCCATCCGGCGGGGCTGACCGCATTCCTCATTTCTGTGAACTCGCCTTCGGGGAAGCTCAGTCGTCGGCGTTCCCGCGCTCGCGCAGTTCGGTCTTGAGGATTTTACCGGTGGGGCTGAGGGGAAGGGCGCCGACGATGTGGAGGGCGCGGACCTTCTGGTACGGCGCGACGCGCTCGGCGACGTAGGCCATCACCTCTTCGGCGAACTCGTCGCCACGGCCGGCCTCTTCCGCCACGTCCGGACGCAGCACCACGAAACCGACGGGCACCTCGCCGGCGGATTCGCTGGGTGTGCCGACGACCGCCGCCTGGGCGATGGCCGGATGGGAGCACAGGATCTCCTCCAGCGGCTGCGGATACACGTTGTAGCCCTTGTAGATGATCAGGTCCTTGGAGCGGCCGACGAGGAAGAGGTGGCCGTGTTCGTCGAGGCGTCCCATGTCGCCGGTGACCAGCCATCCGTCGCGGAACTGGAGTGCGGTCAGCTCGGGGTGGCCGTGGTAGCCATCGGCAACCGCCGGGCCGCGGACCCACACTTCACCGGTCTCGCCCACCGGCAGGACTGCGGTGCCGTCAGCACCGCGGATCTGGATCTCGGTGTCGAACACCGGGACGCCCACACTGTCCGGCGGGGTCTCGACGTCACATGCCAGCGGGGCACCGGTGACGCCCATGGTGGCCTCGCTCAGCCCGTAGCCCTGTGCGACGAAGGCGCGGGGGAAGTGTTCGCTCAGCGTGTGCAGGGCGGTGGTGTCGATGGGAGCCGCACCGGAGTTGACCAGGCGGACCGAGGACAGATCGTGCTTGGTGAGGGCGGGGCTGCGCAGCATCGCGTAGTACATGGCCGGGGAGCCGCCCATATGGGTCACTCCGTACCTCTCGATGTCGGCGAAGAGGGCATCGGGGTCGAAGCGGCCCGCAATCACCACCGTGGCGCCGGCTGCGACGTTGAGGCTCTGACTGACCAGACCGAGCCCGTGGAAGAGCGGTGCCACCGCGACGCAGACACAGTCACCGGGTGTCAGCGAGTGCGCGGTGACGGCCTCGGGGATCCGGGTGAAGCGCAGGCCGCCCTCGTCGTCCAGGTGCGGCAGGCACGCGGAGCGCCAGCCGTGCATCTGCACCACGTTGGCGACGATGTTGCGGTGCAGCACCCGCACCGCCTTGGCGCGGCCGGTGGTGCCCCCCGTCAGCTGCAGGTGGGCGACCATCTCGGCGTCCACCCGGTAATCCCGCAGCGGCTCCGCGGACAGCAGCTCGGCCAGTTCGACCAGCCCCTGCCGCGGCTCCGACCGGGCGGGAGCTGCCGCGGTGGGCGGCACGCACACGACGAGCTCAACCGAGGTCGCCGCCCCGGCGGTGGCCTCCACGGCCGTGCCCGCACCCGCCGGGCTGGTGATCACGGCTTTCGCCGTGACCTCCGCGAGCTGTTCGCCCAGTACGAGAGCCGGCTGGGCCGGGTTGATCGGGGCGACCGCCGCACCGGCACACAGCGCTCCGTAGTAGGCGACCGTGAACCACATGGAGTTGGGCATGTGCAGCGCCACGACATCACCGGGCCGGATACCGCGCCCGCGCAGACCACCCGCCACCCGCAGGGCCTGCTCGCACAGCTCGGGATAGGTGAGCGTCTCATCGCCGTCACGCACGGCGACCCGCTCGGGGTAGGCGCGGGCGGCACCTGCGAGGACCGCGTCCACACCCACGGGTGGATAGTCGAGACCACGGGGCATGTTCATCGGCCAGGCACCGGACATGGAGAACTCCCTTGATGAGTGGTGAATGCGATTACGAGCGGTGGGGGCGGAGCACCGCTTCCTGGACGACGGAGGCCACGAGGGTTCCTTCACGTGTCCAGAACTCCCCCAGTGACAGGCCTCGCCCGTCACCGGCCGAGGGGCTGCGCTGGGCGAACAGCATCCACTCGTCGGCCCGGAAGGGGCGGTGGAACCACATGGCGTGGTCGAGCGAGGTGATGAAGAACCGTGGTGGCCCGTCCCGAAGCGGCCGGGGCCTCTCGCTGTCGAGGGCCGCGGTGGGGGCGAGGGTGAGATCGGAGCAGTAGGCGAGGGCGCAGACGTGCAGCAGCGGGTCGTCCGGCAGCTTCTCGGTGGACTTCAGCCACACAAGTTGCTGGTTGAGTCCCGGTGGCGGCTGCCGCTCGTCCGGTACGAACCGCATGGCCATCACCCGGCGCCACTGGGACATCTCGAAGCCTTCCGGGTCGCCCGCGGCCCACGGCTCGTACGGATCGGGCAGCTCCTCGGGCAATGGTGCGTCGGGAATGCGCGGGTGGCGGTCCCCGTACCGCTCGGGGAGCTTGAAGGACGCGGAGAGCGTGAAGATGGCCACGCCTCCCTGGACGGCGGTGACCCGCCGGGAGAGATAGCTGCGCCCGTCCCGCAGCTGGTCGACGTGGTAGAGGATGGGCTGCCGGGTGTCCCCCGCACGCAGGAAGTAGCCGTGCAGGGAGTGCACATGGTGGCCGTCCGCCGTGGTGCGGCCGGCCGCGGTGAGTGCCTGCGCGGCGACCTGTCCGCCGAACGCGCGCAGCGGCAGGCCCGCGTGGCACCATCCGCGGAACAGGTCGCGGTCCAGCTGATCGAGGCTCAGGAAGCCGACGAGGTCGCTGCCGAGGCCGGCGGCCGGTCCGGAGCCACCCTGCTGGGGGATCGGTCCATCGGTGTCGAGGGCCGGCCGGGTACCGGTACCCGGCGTGACGGGAAGGGGATGCTGTGGCACGGCGTGCTCCGGAGGATGGGGGGTGCGGGCGCCCGGTGGCCCATCACGTCAGGGCGCCGGGGTGTCAGAGGCCGAGGTCCTTGGCGATGATGGTCTTCATGACCTCGCTGGAACCGGCGTAGATCCGTGAGACCCGGGTGTCGGCGTACAGGCGGGCGATCGGGTACTCCAGCATGTAGCCGTAACCGCCGTGCAGTTGGAGGCACTTGTCGATCACGCGGCCGGCGACCTCGGTGCTGAACAGTTTCAGCCTGGCCGCGTCGGCCACCGACAGCTCGTCCGTCTCGAACAGTTCAAGACCCCGGTCGACCATCGCCTGGAGGGCCTCGACCTCCGTGGCGCACTCAGCGAGTACGAACTTGGTGTTCTGGAACGACGCCACGGGCTTGCCGAAGACCTGGCGCTCCCGCACGTAGTCGCGGGCGAACCCGAGCGCGGCGGAGGCCTGCGCGTAACCTGCGGTCGCACAGCCCAGCCGCTCCGGCACCAGGTTGCGGGTGAGGTAGGAGAATGCCTCGCCCTCCGTGCCGAGACGGTTCTCGACGGGCACCACGACGTCGCTGAAGGAGAGTTCGGCGGTGTCGCTGGTGCGCAACCCGATCTTCTCCAGCTTGCGACCGACGGTGTAGCCCTCGCTCGTGGTGTCCACACACAGGATCGTCAGGCCCGCCCTGCGGTCGTCCTCACGGGTCGGCGAGGTACGGCAGACGACCAGGACCAGGTCGGCCAGGACACCGCCGCTGATGAAGGTCTTGGCGCCGTTCAGCGTGTAGTGGGTGCCGTCATCGGAGAGCTTGGCGCTGGTGCGGATGCCTGCGAGGTCGGAGCCCGCGCCGGGCTCGGTCATGGCGATGGCCGTCATGATCCGGCCGGAGACGAAGCCCGGGAGCCACCGCTGTTTCTGCTCCTGCGTTCCGTAGGCGAGGAGATACGGCAGGCACAGTCCGGAGTGCACGGACGAACCTCCGAAGCTGACCGCCTGCCGGGCGAGCTCCTCCTGGATCACGGCCTGGTATTTCAGTCCCCGCTGGCCGGCGCCCCCGTACTCCTCGGGGACTCCGATGCCGAAGACGCCGAGCTCGCCCAGCTTGAAGTAGAGGTCCCGTGGGACCAGGCCGGCGCGCTCCCACTCCTGGTAGCCGGGTGCCACCTCCTTGTCGATGAAAGTGCGAATGGTCTGGCGGAAGGCTTCGTGATCTTCGGTGAACACGGTTCGGCGCACGTCTGGCGCTCCCCTCGGTCTGCCTGGAGGAATCTCACAGGGGCGAGCACTAAGTTAATTCGCGCTAACCATCGTGTCTAGACGTCGCACGCAATCCATCGCCGCTGATCCCGCATCTTCAGTGGGGCCGGTTAGTCTGCGCTTCTTCAATCGCCGCGTTCGGGATAACCTCGTTCCGGCCGTGCCGACCGGGCGGGACCACGGTGCCCGCGGGTGGCGCGAACGCCCGCCCGCCCAGCGTCCCGGCCCGCAGTGCATGTACTAGCCTGACTTGCGGCCCGGTCATCCGGGCCGCCGACAAAAAGGGGGCCGACCGGTGCGGACAGGGGAGATCAAGCGGGTGGTGGCACGGAGGCCCCCGGACCGCAGGGAGCTCATCCTCGCCGCGGCCGGAGACCTGTTCCGCGAGCGCGGCTTCCACAACGTCTCCGTCGCCGACGTGGCGGCGGCCGTGGACATCACCGCCCCCGCGCTCTACCGCCACTTCCGCAACAAGCGGGAACTGCTCTCCGAGGTCGTGGGCAAGGGCCTCGGCCTCCTGGAAGCCACGGTGCGTGAGGCGGCGGACCCGGACGAGCTGCTGGCGACGCTCGCGACCGTGGGTGCGGAACGACGCGGCCTGGCCACGCTCTGGCAGCGCGAGGCCCGTCACCTCACGGACGCGCGACGCGAGGAACTGCGCCAGCAGCTCAACGGGATCGCCGCCCAGCTGGCCTCTCTGGTCCGGGAGGCGCGTACGGGCCTCTCCCCGGAGGACGGCGAGTTGCTCGCCTGGGCCCTTCTCGCCATCACGTCGAGTGCCTCCCGGCAGCGGATCCCCCTTTCCCGGCGCAGGCTTGAGGAGCTCATGCGCGAGATCACCCGGAGTGTGGCGTACTGCCGTCTGGGCTCGCCCACCGACACCACTCGGCCGGACCGGCGGGCGCAGGCATCGGCCGGCTCCGCGACGCAGGTCGCCTCCCGCCGCGAACAGCTGCTGACGGAAGCGATCAGGCTCTTCGACGAACGCGGCTTCCAGTCGGTCAGCACCGACGACATCGGCGAGGCGGTCGGCAGCACCGGCCCCAGCATCTACAAGCACTTCCCCAGCAAGACCGACCTGCTCGTGGCAGCCGTGGTCCGGGGCGGCGAACGGCGGCAGGTCGGCACGGACCAGGCCCTGGACGGCGCCTCCAGTCCCATGGAAGCGCTGGAGTCCCTGCTCCGCTCGTACATCGACTTCGCCCTGGAGAACAGTCGCCTCATCGGCCTGCTGCTCACTGAACTCGACCAGCTGCCCGAGAAGTACCGCCGGAGCAGCCGTCAGGTCCAGCGTGACTACCTCGCGCTGTGGGGCCGGCTCCTCGGGGACGCCAGGCCCGGGCTCGACACCGCCGAGGGGAAGCTCCTCGTCGGCGCGGTGCTCACGGTGATCGACGACGCGGTGAGGACCGCACGGCTCACGCTCCGTCCCGACCTGGCCGACCGGCTCGCGGAAATCGGGACGACTGTCCTCCTGCTGGGCAGCGAAGAAGGGTAGGACCCGGGGCTCGGGGCCCGCTTCGGACGAGGCCACCTCGTCGAACGTCCCGAGCCCAGAGCCCCGAGTGGCATGAACACCACTCTTCACCGGCCTGCTGCGAATATCCGGTGGCGGGCCCTGCTGCCGGTGGTGAAGATCGCGGCATGAACATCTTCCTGGAGACCGATCGGCTGGTGCTGCGCGCGTTCACCGAGGCCGACGTCGATCACCTGCTCGCTCTGGACAACGACCGCCACGTCATGCGCTTCATCAACGGCGGCCGGCCCACGAGCCGCGAGATGATCCGGGCACAGACCTTGCCCAGACTGCTCCACGACTACCCGTGCTTCGGGACCCGCGGCTATTGGGCCGCGGAAGAGAAGGACACCGGGGCCTTCCTGGGCTGGTTCGAATTCCGTCCCCTGGACGACCACAGCCCCGCCGTGGTGGAACTCGGCTACCGGCTGAACAAGGCCGCCTGGGGCAGCGGCTATGCCACCGAGGGTTCACGGGCCCTGATCCGCGAGGGTTTCTCGGAGCTCGGGGTGGAGCGGGTGATCGCGAACACCATGACGGTCAACGCGGGATCCAGGCGTGTGATGGACAAAGCGGGACTGTCCTTCCTCCGTAACTTCGCAGGGGACTGGCCCGACGCGATCGAAGGCTCCGAGCACGGCGAAGTCGAGTACGAACTCACCCGGACCAAGTGGGAACAACTCACGTAGGAATCAGGGTGGTGCTGTGCACCGACGTGCTGCCCGGGGCTGACGGGACGGCGATCGCGTGACGGGGCGCGTGGGCGGCCCGCGCAGCGGTGCCCCCGTGGGCCGCCGTGGCCCCCGTCCCGACCGGTCCTCGGGACTCGCCCGTACGCGGGTCCATGCTCGGCACCCCGGTCACCGTGTCACTCACCGTCCCGGTTCGTCGTCTCTCCGTCCGGCCGGGGTTCCCCGTCGGCCCGGCCGACCGTCACGGCCTCGGCGACGGCCGCGAGTTCGCCGAGTCGCACCGGGGCCGCGGGGGTGCGGCCCGAGAGCGGGCGCAGGTCGTCCGCGGTGACCGTGCGGCCGCCGAGGCAGGCCGCGATGCCCGCGGTCGCGTATCCGCAGATCCTGCCCTGGCACCAGCCCATGCCGGGCCGTGCCAGCATCTTCAGGGTGCGCGCGTCGGTCGCACCGAGGTCGTCGTGGGCGTGGCGCAGATCCCCGTAGGTGACTTCTTCGCAGCGGCACACCACGGTCGAGTCCGTCAGCCACCCCGGCCAGGCGGCCGGCACGGGGTAGGTGCGGTGCATGGCGGCGGCGAACCGCCGCGCCCGCCGGATGCGGCCCTGGACGCGGCGGATCCCGGCCGCGGGAGGTGCTGCGTTGCCGGAGCCCGGGGTCGTAACCGAACCTGCCGTCGTACCGGACCGCCCGCGGCCGAGCGAGGCGGCCAGGGCGAGGGCGCTCAGCCGGCCCTCGCTGACGGACAGGGCCGAGCCGCCCACGCCGGTGGCCTCGCCGGCCACGTACACGCCGTCGACGCTGCTGCGCTGCAGCGCGTCGACCGCCACGACGAGCGCGCCGTCGCGATCCTGCCGGGTCGCGGCACCGAGCATGAGCGGGAGTTCCAGCGAGGGGGTGAACCCCCAGCCGAGGGCCACCAGGTCGGCGGCGAGCTCTCGTTCGGGTCCGGCCGGCCGGCCCTGGCGGTCCACCTTCGCGATCCGCACGGCCTCGACCTTGCCGTCGCCGAGGATCGCGCGGACGACGGTCCTGGTCCGGTACGGGATGCGGTGCCGGGCGAGCACCGCGGCGTACTGCGCGGCCTCGGCCCCCTTGCCGGGCGCGGAGACCGTGCCGACCGGGTCGCGCAGCCAGCCGAGCGTGGCGTTGGCCTCGACGACCGCGGCGACCTGCGCGCCGGCGCGCGCGAGCCCGGCGGCCACCGGCAGCAGGAAGGGTCCGGTGCCGCCGACGACGGTGCGCCGGCCGGCGAGCGTGCGGTGGCCCTTGAGCAGCGCCTGGACGCCGCCGGCGGTCATGACGCCGGGCAACTCCCAACCGGGCACGGGGAGTTGGCGGTCGTATCCACCGGGGCACAGGATCAGCGCACGGGCCTCGACGGGATCGGCGATGGGCCCGTCGGGGCCCGCGTCCGGATCCGGCACGGTGGGCGTCACCCGCAGGCTGAACGTCCCGTCTCCGTCCCGGGTGGCGAGCCACACCTGGTGGCCGGGCAGGTAGCGGACGCGTCCGGCGGCGCTCAAGGCGTACAGCCGGTCGCGCAGGCCGGTGAAAGTGGGCCAGCCGTGGTGGTCGCGGCGGTCCTCCGGGCGGGCGTGGTTCTCGTCGAAGTGCCGCCAGAACTGGCCGCCGGGCTGCCCGGCAGCATCCACCAGGACCGCGTCGAGCCCGGCCTCCGCCGCCTCGACGGCGGCCGCGAGTCCGGCCGGCCCGGCCCCGACCACGGTTACGTCATGAATATGCGCCATCGCCGTCCTCCTCTGCGTGCTGCGCGGCACGGCTGTCGTCGCGGGTGTCCTGCGCGTCGCCGGACTCCGGATCGCCTTCACCATCCAGCACGCCCCCGGATTCCGCATCGCCGGCGCCCTCCAGCCCGCCCCCGGACCCCGCCCCACTCTCCAACGCGTCCCCCAGCCGCATGCCGTCGGCCGCGGGGACCAGGCAGGCGCGCTCGGCCCGTGCGCCGTCGACGGTGATCAGGCAGTCGAAGCAGACGCCGATGCCGCAGAACAGGCCGCGCGGCCGGCCCTCCTTGCGGGTGGTGCGCCAGTCGGTGATCCCGGCGGCGACCAGGGCCGCGGCGACGCTCTGGCCGGGCTCGGCGGGGACTCCGGTGCCGCGGAAGGTCATCCGGTAGGTCATGCGGAATCTCCCTCGGCAACGTCCTCGGGCCGGTCGGGAAAGCGGTCGGGGAAGCGGTCGGGGGCGAACGGCGCCAGGTCCAGGCCCGGCTGCTCGCCGGTCATGGCCTGGGCGATCAACTTGCCGGTGCCGGCGGCCAGTCCGATGCCGGCGCCCTCATGGCCGCAGGCGTGCCACAGGCCGGGGGCACGCGGGTCGGCGCCGATGACGGGCAGATGGTCGGGGCAGTACGGGCGGAAGCCGTGGTAGGTGCGCATCAGCCGCACCTGCCGCAGCATCGGGAACAACGCGACGGCCTTGGCCGCGAGCATGCTGATCGCCGGCACGGACACCGTACGGTCGAAGCCGACCCGCTCGCGGGAGGCGCCGATGAGGATGGTTCCGCTGTCGGTGCCCTCCACCACCGGCGAGGTCTGCAGGGCCGCGTCGGAACTGGCGACGTCGCCGACGTACTCGGCCGCGTACACCTTGTGCCGGATGGTGCGCGGCGGCATGGGTTCGGTGACGAGCACGAAGCCGCGCCGGGGGCGGACCGGGACGGCGACCCGGGCCAGAGCCGCGACCTCGCCGGCCCAGGTGCCCGCCGCGTTGAGCACGGCGCCCGCGGGGATGTCGCCCGCGCTGGTACGGACCCCGGTGACCCGGTCCCCGCTGCGCAGGAAGCCGGTCACCTCGGTGCCGGTGTGCACGTGCGCGCCCCTGTCGCGGGCGAGACGCAGCAGGTGGGCGACCACCAGCATCGGCTGCACCTGCGCGTCCTGCGGGTAGAACGCCGCCCCGGCCAGGTCCTTCGCCAGGTGCGGCTCGTAGTCGTGCAGCCGGCCCTGCCCGACGTCCTGGACCTCGACGCCGCTCGCGCGCTGGTGGACGCTCAACTCCCGCAGGGTGCAAAGACTTTGCGCGGTCGCGGCGACGACGAGGCCGCCCTTGGACTCGAACTCCCAGCGGTCGGCGTGCTCGGCGAGGTCCTCCCGCCAGACGGCCTGCGAGTACAGCGCGAGGTCGAGTTCGGGGCCGGCCTCCTTGTCGGACACCAGCAGGTTGCCCTCCCCCGCGCTGGACGTGCCGCCGGCGATGGCGCCGCGCTCGACGACGACCACCCGCAGGCCGGCGAGCGCCGCGAAGTACGCGGCGGCCGCACCGACGACGCCCGCGCCGACGATGACCAGGTCCGCGCTCCCGCCGCCGGCAGTCCCCGGGCCGGCGCCGCGCCGTGCCGTGCTCACGACTCCCCCGGGCCGCTCGCCCACAGGCCGCGCACATGGCCGATATGACGGCACATCAGTTCCTCGGCGGCCTGCGCGTCACGGCGCTCGATGAGGTCCATCAGCTCGTGGTGCTCGACTGCCGAGTGGCCCAGCCGGCCGCTGTGCAGCAGCGGGGCCAGGCCCAGCAGCCGGGTCTGGGTGCGCAGGTCGGACACGACGTCCACCAGCTGCCGGTTGCCGCTGTAGCCGAGCAGCGTCAGGTGGAAGACGTGGTCCGCCCGTACGTAGCCGACCAGGTCGCCGCGTTCGACCGCGTCCACGATGGCCTGCGCCAGTTCCCGCAGGGTCGGGAAGTCCTCCTCGGGGATGACGGGCACACAGGCACGCACCGTCGGCGGCTCGATGAGCAGGCGCACCGCGGCGAGGTTGTCCAGGTCCTGCTCCGAGACCTCGGTGATCCGGAAGCCCTTGTTGGGCTGGGCGACGACCAGGCCCTCCTTGGCCAGGTCGAGCATGGCCTCCCTGACGGGCGTGGGCGAGACGCCGAACCTCGCGCCGAGGGTGGGCGCGGAGTAGACCATGCCCGGTTCCAGCTCGCCGGAGATGACCGCTGCGCGCAGCGCGTCCCGGACGCGCTCGCGCAGCGTCTCCCGCTGGCCCAGGCTCTGTACGTGGGAGGTGGAGTGCACGTTCACAGCAGGAACCCCGCGGGGAAGGGGTCGCTCGGGTCGAGTTGGAACTGCGAAGTCCCGGTGACCCAGGCGCGGCCGGTGATGGAGGGCAGCACCGCGGCGTGCGGCCCCATGGTGGTCTCGCCGAGAAGGCGTCCGGTGAAGCGGGTGCCGATGAAGGACTCGTTCACGAACTCCTGCCCGACGGCGAGTTCACCGCGGGCGTGGAGCTGCGCCATCCTCGCGCTGGTGCCGGTGCCGCACGGCGAGCGGTCGAACCACCCCGGGTGGATGGCCATGGCGTGCCGCGACAACCGGGCGGTCGACCCGGGGGCCTTGAGGTAGACGTGGTGGCAGCCGGCGATGTCGTCGCGCTCGGGGTGGACGGGCGGATCCGCGGCGTTCACCGCGTCCATCACCGCCAGTCCAGCGGACAGCAGGTCGCCGGACCTGGACCGGTCGAACGGCAGCCCCAGATCGGCGAGTTCGACGATCGCGTAGAAGTTGCCGCCGAAGGCGAGGTCGTAGCGCACCTCGCCGTACCCGGGCACCTCGACGGTGGCGTCCAGCGCGTGGGCGTAGGACGGCACATTGGCGAGGGTGACGGAGGTGGCCGCGCCGTCCTCGACCGCCACCGAGGCGACGACGAGTCCGGCGGGGGTGTCCAGCCGGATGATGGTGACCGGCTCCGTGACCGGCACCATCCCGGTCTCGACCAGGACGGTGGCCACGCCGATCGTGCCGTGGCCGCACATCGGCAGCAAGCCGGACACCTCGATGAACAGCACGCCGAAGTCCGCGTCGGGGCGGGTCGGCGGCTGCAGGATCGCGCCGCTCATCGCACCGTGTCCGCGCGGCTCGTACATCAGCAGCGTGCGTACGTCGTCGCTGTTCTCCATGAACCAGCGCCTGCGCTCGGCCATCGTGGCGCCGGGGATGGTGCCCACGCCGCCGACGACGACCCGGGTCGGCATGCCCTCGGTGTGCGAGTCGACGGCGTGGAAAGTGCGGCGGGACCTCACTTGTACCCCTTGGCGATGACCGCCTCGGTGTCGGCGGTGATCCGGGCGGTCTGCTCGGGCGACAGCGGCAGCCGCGGCGGCCGGCAGGCGCCGCCCCTGCGCCCGGCGATGTCCATCGACAGCTTGATGGACTGCACGAACTCGGTCTTGGAGTCCCAGCGCAGCAGCGGGTGCAGGTCGCGGTAGACCGGCAGCGCGCGGGCCAGGTCGGCCGGGTCGCCGGAGGTGGCCAGCCGGTACAGCTCGACGGTGCTGCGCGGGATCATGTTCGGGTAGCCGGCGATCCAGCCGACGGCACCCGCCATCCCGAGTTCGAGCAGCACGTCGTCGGCGCCGACGAGGAGGTCCAGGCCCGGCGCCAGTTCGCTGATCTGGTAGGCCCGGCGGACGTCGCCGGTGAACTCCTTGACGCCGACGATCGTGCCCTCCTGGAAGAGCTCGGCGAGCAGGTCGGGGGTGAGGTCGACCTTGGTGTCGATCGGGTTGTTGTAGGCCACGACCGGCAGCCCGACCTTGGCGACCTCGCGGTAGTGCTCCACCACTGCCGCCCGCTCCGCCCGGTAGGCGTTGGGCGGCAGCAGCAGCAGCGAGGTGGCGCCGGCCTCGGCGGCCTGCTCGGCCCAGCGGCGGGCCTCGAAGGCACCGTACGCGGCCACGCCCGGCATCACGCCGAAGCCGTCGGGGGCGGCCTGCACAGCGGTCTCGACGACGCGGGCGCGCTCCTCGGCGGTCAGCGTCTGGTACTCGCCCAGCGAGCCGTTGGGCGTCACGCCGTCACAACCGCCGGCGGCCAGGAAGCGGACATGCTCGGCGAAGGCGTCGTAGTCGACCGACAGATCTTCGTGGAACGGCAGGGCCGTGGCGACGTGGACTCCGTGCCAGGGCCTCGCTGAGTTGGTCATGCTGCAGCTCCTTGACTGGTGGTGGGAAGAAGGTACCAGTGCAATGTCACACGTCATAGACCTGGAACCAAGGTGATGGCCGATGCCGCGGATCGGGTAACGGCCTTGCTGCAGCCCGGAGTCGGGCCCGAAGGCCGCGGGTCGCCGGGGCAGTCGGGCGGCGGCGACCGGGACTTCGTTGCGGCGGGCCGGTCCAGCTCGTACAGCGGCGGCAGCCGTCCCGTTCGGCCGGCAGCTCCACCACCCCGCGAAACGGGGGCAGTTCGGCGATCCCGAAAAATTCTCCAGACTGCTCCGGCCCGTACCAGAACCCCAAAATGCCAAGATCGGACGTAAAGTTGGCCCACTCCTGAGAGACCTGGGGCGGGTACTGATGGAACTCGAACTCCGACACCTGCGGATTCTGTGCACGATCGCCGACACGCAGAGCCTTGGCCGGACGGCCACCGTCCTGGGGTGCTCGCAGCCCGCGGTCAGCAGTCAGCTGAAGCGCATCGAGCGGCTCATGGGCGAGGACCTCTTCGTCCGGGGCAGTGCGGGGGTGACACCGACGCGCTTCGGGGTCGAGGTGGTGGTGCAGGCCCGGGAGGTGGTGGCGCTGGCGAGCACGATCGGGCGCCGGTCCACCGCAGGCCGCCGTGGGACCGATCGGGTACTGCGGGTAGCCGCGACCAACACACCCATCCTGCCGGGGCTCCTGCAGCGGGCGCGCACCGTCCTGCCGTCGCTGACCACGCAGGTGAGCAGCGTGTACTCCTCAGCCGAGATCATCGGGCTGCTGGAGGACGACAAGCTGGACATCGCCGTCGCGGTCGACTATCCCGGGCGGGAGCTACGGCATTCGGAAGCCGTGGTGCGCCGCGGCATCGTCACAGAGCCCAGCTTCGTGGCGCTGCCCGCCGCTCACCCGGCGAGCGGGCAACTGGACGTGCCGCTGCTCGATCTGGCCGGGGACGCGTGGTTCCTGACACCCGACGACGGTGCGGGCTGGCCCGGTGTCTGCTACGACGCCTTCCAGGCGGCCGGCTTCAGACCCGCCACCGTGCACGAGTACCTCGGTGACCGGGACCAGTTGCAACGGATGATCGCCGACGGGGTGGGGATCTCCGTCGTCCAGGCGACGTGCAAGCCGAACCCGGGTGTGGTCGTCAAGCCGCTGGCCGGCACACCGCTGTGGTGCCGCTATGTGCTGGTGTGGCACCGAGAGCGGGTGTCCGACGAGGTCACGGAGACGCTCTTCGGCGCGGCCCTGGCCGCCTACGAGGAACTCATCGCCCGGGCACCCCACTTCCGGGCGTGGGCGGCCCGCCATTACCGGCCCACGCGGAGGTAGGCGTACGGGACCGTACGCCATCGGCACATGCCGAGGCCGTGGCCCGGTCGACCGGAGTCGACCGGGCCACGGCCCGGAGTCAGTCAGCCGGTGGCGTTCAGGAGGGGCTCAGAACGACGTGGTGACGGTGACTCCGCTGAAGTCGGTCACCGCGTACAGGCTGATGTACCGGTAGCCCGCCTCGGTGTTGTTGACGGTGATGCTCTCGGCATTGTCGGAGTTGGTGGACTTCTCGGTGAAGGTGGACGGGCCGGCCCATGTCGTCGGGTCGTAGTAGAGGTCGGCATTGCCGCTGCCGCCGCTGGTGGTGACCTTCAGAGTGGTGGTGCCGGCCGGCAGCCACACCCACAGGTAGTCGGTGTCGCCGGCGACCCGGGACTGGTCCGACCGGAAGCAGTTCTGGCCCATCACCTGCGTGTTGGTGTCGGTGCAGGCCGTGGGCGATCCGCTGCCGCTGCCACCGCCCAGGGTGTCGAGCCAGGCGTCGAAGTCGGCGTCGTAGCTGGTGCCGATGGTGTTGTAGACGGCGTAGGCACCCTGGTAGTCACCGGTCCGCATCTTGGCCAGCATGGCCTGGATCTGGTCCGGGTGCTTCTCGGTCATGTACCGGACGGCCAGGTAACCCCACGGGTAGGTGCGGGTCTCGTCGTCGATGGCGTAGGTGTTCTGGAAGAGCTGGCTGAGCTTGTAGGTGTGCTTGGCAGCCTCGGTCAGCGCGCCGTCGTCGGTGAGGTTGCGGTAGGAGTAGGAGACGTACTCCGCCTGTCCCTCGATCCACCAGACGTCCGGGACGGTGATCTGGGTGCCGAAGTCGCCCTTCATGTCGTAGATGGACTGCTGGACGTGCGCGAACTCATGATTGAGGTTCCACGCGTTGGCCGGGAAGCCGTTGTCGGTCGGCCACTGGTAGAGGATGGAGTAGGCGATGTTGTTGGGGTCGGTCGGCGTTCCGGTCAGCGTCTCGCCGCCGTTGTCGGTGTCATTGCCGAAGATCGCCCACGAGTAGGTCATGTAGTCGGCCCTGCTGCCGAAGATGACCATCTTCAGGTTGAAGTACTCACCGGGGATCGGTGTGGTGGTCTTGACTTGCTTCTGGTAGAACGCGACCTCGTTCGACAGGCTCGTGCAGACGTCGGACTGCTCCTTCGCTGTCAGCGCCTGCGCCATGATGGTGAAGTTGCTGCAGGCGTTGTTGATCGGCAGCGCGGCCGCGGTGAGCTGCTTCGTCAGGTCGCAGACGCCGTAGTAGGAGCACTGGTCCGGGTCCCCGACGGTGGCCCGGTAGGCGACGTGCACCCACAGGTTGTCCGTCGCACCGGTGATGGACGAGCCGTCCAGCAGACCCTTGATGAGCGGGCGGATCTTGCTCTGCAGGGCCGGTATCTGGATCAAGTTGGCCAGGTCGTTGCCTGCGTTCGAGTCGAGGACGTCGTTGTCCCCGCCGAGCAGGTCGCGGTGGTTGAGGGTGAAGGTGGAGAGGGTGTCGGCGATACCGGGTTTCGCGGTGATCGCGGTGACGAAGTCCGACATCGACGGGCCGCGCCACAGCGGGGTGTAGATCGCGTTCAGCGCCCGGTCCATCTCCGGGACGGCGTCCCACGAACTGCTGGTGTAGGCGTTGAGGTAACGGCCGTAGACGTCCAGGTAGTCGGCCTGCACCTGCGCGCTGTCGGTGAGGACGAACGCCTGCTCCAGCACAGCCCCGTTGCCCGCGCTGACGTCGTTCGCGTGACTGCCGGCGAACAGCGTGTTGAACCCCTTCTCGATGGCGCTGCGGAGCGAGGAGTCGTACGGGCCGACGTCCTGGGGGTCGCCGTACTGGACGTAGTAGCCGGCGCGCATGAAGTACATCAGCTCGTACAGGCCGCCGGAGTCGTCACCGGTGTAGGAGCCTGCCGCGTCGGCGATGCCGTTCGCCACCGCGACCATCTGGGACTGGTTGAACACGGCGTGCGCGTCCGAACCCGTCAGACTGAACAGCGGGTTGATGCAGGAGCTCCAGTCCACCGTCTTGATGTACGACACCAGGTCGCTGCCCGACCGGCCGGAGAAGTCCGACGTGGTGCACGACGTGACGGCGGCAGGCCGGGCGGCACCGGCCGCGTTGCGTGCCGTGTGTGCTGACAGGCGCGGCTTGGACGGCTTGGCGGAACCCAGGGCGGTCGGCGCCCCGCGCAGTTTCGCGGGCAACGGCTTGGCGCTGGTGGCGGCGGCTTGGGACTGACCGGTCTCGGCTCCGGTCGGCGTGAATTTCCCGTGCTGTTGGGCAGCCCGCACGGCCTTGGAGGGTACCGACACGGCCGGTGGTGAGGCATGCCTCGTGTGGGTGGTTGCCGCGGCCGCCTGAGTGCTCATCAGGCCGGCGACGAGCCCTCCGGCCGCCAGACCGGCGGCCAGAACTCTGGGCAGGATTGATCGACAGTGCATCGCGTCTCCAGTGGGGGGAGCGAAGGGGAAGCCGCCCGAGGAGGCGGGCGGCGCTATGTAACATTGCACTGGGTGAAGTCGTGGGCAATACTCCGGGACCCAGCACTGTTTCCAGTTGCCCCATAACACCGGCGCATGGGTGTCGACTCCTACCTGGAAGTGAGATGCGGATGACGAGGACTCAGCCCATCGAGACGATCGACTGGCACACCGGCGGCGAACCGTTCCGGATCGTGGTGGACGGCCCGGCCGAGGTGACGGGTGAGGGACTGACCGTTGCCGAGCGCAGGGTCGTCGCGACGCGAAGTGCGGACGTGCAGTGGGTGCGGGCGCTGCTGTGCGGCGAGCCGCGCGGCCACGCGGGCATGTACGGCGGGTTCCTGGTTCCGCCCGACGACACCGGCGCCCACCTCGGTGTCCTCTTCTGGCACAACGACGGTTTCTCCACGGCGTGCGGGCACGGAACGATCGCCCTGGGCGCCTGGGCCGTCGCCTCGGGCCGGGTCCCGGCACCTGCCGACGGCCTGACCCACGTCGTGATCGACGTCCCCTCCGGACGCGTCACGGCGAGCGTGCGGACCAGAAAAGGACAGGTCCAGGACACCACGTTCACCAATGTGCCCGCCTACGTCCAGGCGCACGGCGTCGACGTGCCGACCTCCCGCGGGAAGGTCACCGTCGACATCGCGTTCGGCGGCGCGATGTACGCGGTGGTGCCGGCCGCGTCCGTCGGGCTGCGCGTCCGGCCGCAGGACGTCACCGAACTCACCGCCGTCGGGCGGGAGATCCGCGACACACTGAACGCCGCCGGCGCCGCCGAGCACCCTCTCGACCCGCGGCTGTCCGGGATCTACGGGACGATCCTCACCGAAGAGACCGGGCCCACCGAGCTGCGGGCCGACGGCAGCCGGCTGTTGCAGCAGCGCAACATCACGGTGTTCGCGGACGGCCAGGTCGACCGGTCCCCGTGCGGTTCCGGCACGTCGGCCAGGATCGCGGCCCTGGCCGGCGCCGGACAGATGTCCCCCGGCGACGAGTTGCGGCACGAATCCGTGGTGGGCTCGGTGTTCCACGCCCGGATCACCGAGCAGACCACGGTCCACGGGATCCCGGCGGTCGTCACAGCGGTGACGGGCACCGCGCACGAGGTCGGCACCTGCCGGTTCACCGTCGATCCGCGCGACGCGCTCCTGCCCGGGTTCGTGCTGCGCTGACCGAACTCCTCGCCGCGGAGCGGGACTTCACCCCGGGGCCGGTCGCCGCCGCCCGGGCCGTCCACGGCACAGCGGTGACGAGCACGGGTGCGGAGCGACATCCCCCTGTTTCCGTGCCATGTGAAATAGTACTGTCGCCGCAAGGGTTCCCGACGGACGGAGCATACGGTGGCGCGAGACGACATCCAGCCGCGCGAGGGCGCGAGCCACGACCGCGCGGTGCCGCCCACTCTGGCGGAGTGCTTCACGCAAGGGTGGGTCGAGACGGCTCCGGCGGTACCGGTACTGCCCGGAGCTGCGTACGCGGCCACACGTCGCGCGCTGCTGTCCGCGCGCTTCCCGGGGGAGCGAATCGTGGTCCCGGCCGGTGGTCTGAAAGTCCGGAGCAACGACTTCGACTACGTCTTCCGGCCGCACTCCGCGTTTCTCCACCTCACCGCGGACGAGGGCGCCGGCGCTGCCCCGGACAGCGTCCTCGTCCTGGAGCCGACAGGCACCGGCCACGACGCCACGGTGTTCGCCCGGCCTCGCTCCCCGCGCGACGGCGGGCCGAACGGCACCGAGTTCTACCGCGACCGCCGCTACGGCGAGTTCTGGACCGGCCGTCGCCGCACCCTGGCGGAGACCTCCGACGCCCTGGGCCTTACGGCTCTCCCCCGCGACGACCTCGCACGCGCCCTCGCCGCGAACGTCCCGACCCGGGTGGTGCGCGGCCAGGACCCGGTGGTCGACGCGGCGGCGCCGCCGGCCGCCGGGGCCGAGTCCGAACTCCTCGCGTATCTCTCGGAGTTGCGGCTGGTCAAGGACGAGTGGGAGGTCGAGCAGATGCGCGCGGCCGTGGGGCACACCGTGGCCGCCTTCCACGACGTGGCGGGTGAACTGCCCACCGCGATGCGGCTCCCACGCGGCGAGCGCTGGATCGAGGGCACGTTCAACCGGCGGGCCCGGCTGGAGGGTTACGGCCTCGGCTTCGAGACGATCGCGGCGGCCGGCGCGCACGCGTGCGTCCTGCACTGGATGCGCAACGACGGCCCTGTCCGCGACGGCGAACTCCTCCTCCTGGACGCCGGCGTGGAGACCGACACCTGCTACACCGGTGACGTGACCCGTACCCTGCCGGTCGGCGGGCGCTTCACCGACGCACAGCGGCAGGTGTACGACCTGGTGTACGCGGCCCAGTCGGCGGGCATCGCCGCGCTGCGCCCCGGCGCGCGGTTCGGCGACTTCCACGACGCCGCGACGCGCGTCATCGCCGATGGTCTGGACGCCTGGGGTCTGCGCCCGGGCGGCGCCGGCCCCCACGACCGGTCCCTGTACGGCCGTTACACCGTCTGCGGCACCGGGCACATGCTGGGCCTGGACTGCCACGACTGCGCCGACGCCCGGAGCAGCGCCTACCTGGACGGTGTACTGGAGCCGGGCCACGTCCTGACCGTCGAGCCCGGCCTGTACTTCCAGCCCGACGACCTGACGATCCCCGCACACCTGCGCGGCATCGGCGTGCGGATCGAGGACGACTTCCTCATCACCGCAGACGGCGCCGTCTGCCTGTCGTCGGACCTTCCGCGTGCCGCCGACGACGTCGAGGCGTGGGTGACCGCCACCCGCTGATGCCGCACGGTGAAGCTTCCCCCCTCGTGGCTGGACGCCTGGAGACCGGGACGCAAGCCCTCCCCGCCGGAGCGCACCGGCGGGGACCAGGAGCTCTCCACGGTGCGGGCCCATCGGCTCACCCCCGGCCGGCCGGGCATCGCGGGCGGCTTCTTCGTGGTCTTCGCGCCCGGGCTGATCCCGATCCTGTCCTGAGGGTCCTTCCTCGTGCGACTGACGCCTTGCTCCGGCGTCGCAAGCGTCCGAGGGAGTGAATCCATGCCCCGTTCCAGCGCCGTCATCGGGCAGGAAGCATCAGCGCCGTGAATCTGGGTGGGTGAAGGCCGTGCTGTACCCGTAAGCGGGCCGTTCGACCAGCAGCAGCACACCTCCCGGTCGCGACCGGGGTTATCGACGCCCAGGGGAGCATGTCCATGAACAGATCCGAAGCCCCCGCCCGGCGGCCGGCCGCGCGGCGGGCCATGATCGCTGCCTGCCTGCTACTGCCCGTCGCCGTCGCGCTCGCGATCTACCTGACGGGTCGCGCGCTCACGCCCGATCCCGAGAGCGGACTGTTCGGCGCCCACGACACGGAGGCCGTCGACCTCAAGGCCCGCCTCGGCAGCGCCCTGCTGTGCCTGGCCCTCATCCAGGTGCTCCTGGCCCTGTGGATGTACCGCCGCCTGCCCCTGGCCGGGGCCGCACCCCGCCCCGTGCGCACCGTCCACCGGATCATCGGCCTGCTCGCGTTCCTGCTCTCGGCCCCTATCGCCTACCACTGCCTTGTCACGTACGGCGTGGAGACCACAGACGCGCGCGTGACGACGCACTCCATCACCGGCTGTGTGCTCTACGGCGCGTTCGTCGCGAAGGTCCTCGTGGTCCGGGGCCGGCGGCTGCCCGGCTGGACACTTCCCCTCGTCGGCGGCGTGCTGGCGTGCGCCATCGCCCTGCTCTGGTACACGGCGGCCTTGTGGGCTCTCAACGGCGACAGCAGCCCCGGCTTCTGATCGCGTCCAGCTGATCCGACAAGATCGGCTGGTTCGGCTGCATCAGTGGAGCATCGCGCACCCCGGGATCGTCGACACAACCGCAGGGTTTTGCTGTGTACGGGTGGTGACGCGGAGTGGTAATTCGGGGTGTCGGGACCGGTGAGGTGTGAGCCCGGGCATAGGGCCCGCGTCACACAGGACGACACCTAGTAGATGCACGGCGGACCTTTCCCGCTCATTGCGGGCCCCACCCCACCCCTGTCCGGTTTGTCGCTATCTGGGGTAGTAGGTCACACAATTGCCAACGCCCAAGGCGGTCTCGCAAGGTGTTGGACGTACCGGGGAGCCGAGCGCCGGACCGGGCGAACACACCGCCCGCCATCCAGACACCGGCCCCACGACACGCACCACGGCCCCCACCGGCCCACCCGTGTCGCCGACCCCCCAGTCGGCCTCCCCAAACGACGTCCCCGAATGGAGAGGTACACCCATGACTGCCACCACCCGCCACACCCTGAACCTCCGCAAGACCACCATCACCGCCATCGCCACCGCAGCAGCCGCCGCCTGCGCCCTGACCCTGGCCCCGCACGCCCACGCCGCCGAGCACACCCCCACCGCGCCCGCCGCGGCCTCCGCCGTCACCGCCGCCCAGATCACCAAGCAGGCCGACCACGCAGCCAAGGCCGCCCACGCCAAGCAGGCCGCCCACCACACCGCGGCGAAGAAGGCCCCGACGGCCAAGCACGTCGACGCCGTCTCCGCGATCGTCAAGAGCACGAAGTACAGCAACAACCTCGACGGCTGGATCAAGGAATCGCTGGCCATCATGAAGGCCAAGCACATACCCGGCAGCTACGAAGGCCTGCACCGCAACATCATGCGCGAGTCCAGCGGCAACCCCCACGCCCAGAACAACTGGGACGTCAACGCCCAGAACGGCATCCCCTCCAAGGGACTCCTCCAGGTCATCCAGCCCACCTTCGACACCTACCACGTCAAGGGCACCAAGAACAGCCTCACCGACCCCGTCGCCAACATCGTCGCCGCAGCCAACTACGCCGCCGACAAATACGGCTCGATGGACAACGTCAACTCCGCCTACTGACCAAGCGGAACCCCCACACCCCACGACCACCTGAGTCCGTGGGACGGCCAACCCCCCAGCGGGGACGGCAGGACTCAGGTCCAGGCGAGGGCTGGAACAGGTTCATGAGTGAACCCGTTCCAGCCCTCGTCCTCATTCCCCGCCACACACCAGATGACCACAGGTGGGAAAAGCAGATGGCCGGGCGGCCTCCCATCGTGGGAGACCGCCCGGCCGGGTTGTGTGGTTACCGGACGTCGTACGCGCGGGTGATGGTCTGGGTGACCGCGTTGCCGTTGGCGTCGGTGAAGTCGGCCTTCGTCGTCACCTGCTTGCCGGAGGCGCCGGTGAGGTCGAGGACGGCTGTCCACTTGCCGTTCCGCAGCTGGGTCGGCGCCTTGGTCCAGGTGGTGCCGCCGTCGTAGGAGTAGGACAGTGCGGCCGCCGTGACCGCGCCCGGGGTGTACCCGGCGTGGCCCTCGACCGACAGGCCGACCTTGGTGCCGCTCTGCGCGGGCAGGGTGTTCAGGTTGTCCACCGGTGCGTTGTACACGGGGAACAGGAGCGGCAGGCCGCGCGAGAAGACATCCGGCTCCCGGTGGGAGCGGAAGCGCCAGGTGGTGGTGACTGCGGTGGAGCGCAGCCAGTTCCGGTCCGCGGTAGGAATCTTGTCCAGGTTCTGGGTCAGTTCGTACGCGGAGTCCTCGTCCGGCACGGTGAACACGTCGGCCGGATAGGCGCTGGTGGCGATCTCCTCACCGTTGCGCTTCAGCACCAGATTGCCGAGGTCTCCGAAGGACCCGCCGTAGGACCAGTGATCGCCGGATCCGTCGATCCAGAGCGCCGTCTGGATGCCGATCTGGCTGCCCTGCCGCTCGGCGGCCAGCATCAGCTTGCCGTCGGCGTCGCGCGGCGCAGCCGGCCTCACGGGACCGCCGTACCACTTCTCCGCGCGCCGCTGTCCGGCCCGGTAGGTGCGCTCCTGGTCGCCCATGAACGCGCCGAACGGGAGACTGGTGATCGCGCCGTGGTACCAGGCGTCGTTGCCGGTCGTGTAGTACGCGGTGCGGGTACCGGGCACGTGGACCGGGCTGGCAGCGGTCACGGGGAGGTAGTCGCCGGTGGCCCCGGAGGGGCGGATGAACATCGCGTCGTAGTAGTCGCCTTCCTTGCCCATCGCGTTCCACGTTTCGGCGACCTGGGCCAGCTTGGAGTCCCTGGGCTTGTAGACCTGGTCGGAATGGAGCGGGCCCCGGGTCGGGAACGACAGGTTGTAGACGTACGGCGAGCCGCCTTCGGAGCCGGTCGCGCGCCAGGTGGGCCGGAACTCGAAGGTGCCGTCCGTGGCACGTCCTTCCACGTCCGCGTAGAACTTCTGGACGGTGGCGCCGGCCACGAGCGATCCGGATATCTGCCAGGTGTTGTCCCATGTGCGGGCGTAGCTGAACGACGTGTTGACCACCGTCGAGGGGCGGTCGGTGCGCAGGCTCAGCTGGTGGGCCTTGCGGGCGTCGAGGACGACGGTGGTGTCACGGGTGATCCGCAGCTGCGGATTCGCGAGGTAGCTGACCGACTCGGGCGCGTTTGCCGCGTCGTAGCTCCCCACGAAGCTGCTGAGGGAATAGTCGCCCGGGCGCACACTGTACGTCTGGTCGGTCGCGCCGTCGTTGGTGCGGCGTTCGCCCTTGTTGGTGTCGAGGCTGACCAGGTCCAGGGAAGAACTGCCGCCGGCGGGCTTGCCGTTGCGGTCGATGACCTTGACCCGGAGGGTGACCGTCTCCGGCTGGACGTAGAGCGTGACGGGCACGGAGACGTGCACACCACCACCGGTGGCCAGGATCCGGCCGGTGACCGCACCGTACTGGCCGTCCTTCAGCTGGGCGGTGGGGTCGACCCCCAGGGGCACCTGGGCGGTGGCTCCCGCGGGGACCTTCACCTTGCCCTCGGCCAGCTTGACGATGCCGGAGTGGACATCGCTGCCGTCGTTGCCGTGCACACCGCTGACCTTCAGGCTCAGGGTGAGGTCGCCGCCACTGGTGTTGGTGAAGGGCACCTTCACGGTGGTGCGATCCGAGGCGTCCTGCGGCCAGTTGTAGCTGCCGGCCTGGACAGCGGGTGCGGAGAGCACCTTCTCGTTCACCGCGCCGAGCACGTCGAGCACCCCACCGCCGGTCTGGTCGGCGCCGCCGACCTTGCCACCGGTACGGGCGGACGACACCAGGGCAGCCTTGATCTGCTGGGCGGTCCAGTCCGGGTGGGCCTGGCGGACGATGGCCGCGGCGCCCGCGACATGCGGGGTGGCCATGGAGGTGCCGGACATCGTCTGGTAGGCGTAGATGCCGCGGCCGCCGGCCTTGGCCGCCAGGATGTCGACGCCGGGGGCGGCGATCTCGGGCTTGAGGGTGTGGGTGACGGCCACGGGGCCGCGGCTGGAGAAGTCCGCGGTGGTGTCGTCGTGGTCGACGGCACCGACGGTCAGCACGCTGGGCACACAGCCGGGCGAGGAGACCGTCTCGGTGTTCGAGCCGGCGTTGCCGGCGGCAACGACGAACAGGGTGTGGGCGTTCTGCGAGAGCTGCTCCGTGGCCTGGGCCACCGGGTCGGTGCAGTCTCCGATCGTCGGGTTGCCCAGGCTCATGGACACGACGTCAGCCTGCTGGTCGACCGCCCACTGCATACCCGCGATGATCCAGGAGTCCTGGCCACTGCCCTGGTCGTCGAGCACCTTGCCGATGAGCAGGGAGGTACCGGGGGCGACGCCCTTCTCCCGGCCGTCGCTGGCCGCTCCGGACCCGCCGACCGTGGAGGCGGTGTGGGTGCCGTGACCCACCCGGTCGTCGGTGGTCTCCGAGTCCGTGAAGTTCTTGGCGGCGGCGACTTTACCCACCAGGTCGGGGTGCTCGGCGTCCACGCCCGTGTCCAGCACGGCGACCTTGGTGCCCTTGCCGTCGTAGCCGGCCGCCCAGGCCTCCGGCGCGTGCACCTGAGCGGTGGACTGGGCCAGCGTGGCCCTGGCCTTGCCGTCCAGCCACAGCTTCTTCAGCGTGGAGGAAGAACGTGAGCGGGTGTCGGTGATGTCCTGCCAGAAGGTGGCGGCGGTCTTCTTGCCTGCCTTGAGCGCGACGCCGTCCACAGCCGGGAGGCTCAGGCCCCGCTCGGAACCGCGAGGGGCCGCCGGTACGCTCTTGGCGACGTTCACACTGTTCCGGTAGGTGGCGATGAGCGGCAGTGTGTCGGTGTGTGCGTCGTCGTATCCCTGGCGGATGAGCCCGGTGACGTTGAACAGTTGCTCGTCGACCTTGCCCTCGGCGATCGCCCGGGAGGCGTCATCGGGGTAGACGTAGAGGTCCTTGCCCATCTGATACGTCTGGACCATCGGCTGCGTGCCGTTTTCGCGGGGCAGCACAGTCGCAGAGCTGTGCCCCGACTTGTCCGTGGTCACCAGTACCTTGTCGCCGGTGACGAGCGTGACCGTCGCCTGCTTGCCGCCCGCTGCTGCCGTCCCGCTGCCGACGATGGGTCTCTTCCCCGAGGCGCCGTCAGGCGGCGTACTCGCCACCCCGGAAGGCGCGAAGGCGGTGACGGCCAGGGCGGCGGCGGTCACCGAGCCCAAGGCTGTACGCATGATGGAGCGCATGAATCTCCCCACTAGATACCGTGAACATGCCGTGCTGCCGCAGCAGCCTGGCAGACATGCGGATTTCATAGGGATGCCGCGTGTGACGGGTTTCCCGCATGTCGGTTTTCCGTCACGCGGGCAGCGGGCGTCCGGCAGAGACCGAGGAGATCAGAGCCAGCCCGCCCTTGCGGCGTACCAGCCGAGTTGCAGGCGCGAGTCTGCTCCGGCGAGGTCCATCAGACGGCGCATCCGGCGCTCCACGGTGCGTATGGAGAGGCCCAGTTGGGAGGCCGCCCGCCGGTCGGAGATCCCTGCCAGCAACAGGGCCAGGACCTCCAGTTCCCCCTGGGTCGGGTGCGGTTCGGCTGTCGGCTCCGCGCGTACGCCTGTGGCGGTGGAGTACAGGGGCCGGGCGTGGCTCCACTCCCTCTCGAAGAGATGGACCAGGGCCGTCAGCAGACCGCTGCGGTGCACCACGATGGCGCTCGGCTCGCCGCCGGAGTCCGCCTTGTCCAGCGGCACCATGGCACGTTCCCGGTCCGACACGATCATCTTCAGCGGCAGTGAGTCGGCCACGCGAAGCTCAAGACCCGCCGCGATACTCGCCCTCACGTCACTCGCCACGTCGGGACCGTCGAGATAGTTCTTGGCGGCCACGACCCGGAAGTCGACCCCGCGGTCCAGCGCGGAACTCTCCGACATGTCGGCCTCCTCGCGGGGCACCGCGATGGGCTCGCCGACGAGAAAGACAAGCAACTCCCGCTGAGCGCCGCGCTGCAACTGGTGGAACCGGTGTGCGACCTGCTCCACACCGACGACCACCTCCACGACGCTTCCCGCAGGATGTGCGGCAGTACTGCGGTACTGCTCGGTCAGCATCGAGAACGCGGTTTCGGCCCGCTGCAGCGCGTTGCGCTGCTCGACGAGGAGCGGGGCCAGGGCCACTGAGGGTGGTGTGAGCCGGTAGCGGCCGGCCGGGTCGGGTGCCTCGCTCCCGGTCTCGGTGGCGACCGCCACCAGGCCACGTGTCACCAGATCGAGCAGGATACGGGTGGTCTCGGCCTCCTCAAGTCCGGTCTGCCGGGCGAGGCCCTGCGCAGAGGCTGTCGGACGGGCCAGCAGCGCGGTGTAGATGGCCTCTTCGGCCGGGCCCAGTCCCAATGCCTGCAACATCCAGCTCCCCCCTCGGGCGGCCGCCGTGTCTGGCCTTGGCGCGGCTCGGGTGGACCGAGCAGATTCTTCTCGGCCGGACACTATCCCAACCGCCGGAAGGCCATCCCACTGCCAGGACCTCGCCATCGGCTGCTGCCTGCGAACCGGGCCGTGAGGAGGGCACGGACCGCGCACCCCGCACGCAGCACTGGTCACCGCGCGGCGGACGTCGACCGGCGGGGCGCAACTCGCCCACGGCCGGGCCTGCCTAACGTACGGGGCGTACACCACCTGTCCAGGAGGTCCCGTGCCCCATCAGCTCCCGAAGAGATTCGCGCGTCCTTTCGAGGCCATCGAACCACCGCGCAACGCCGAAGTAGTGATCGGCGCGGTGTCGGTGACCTTCCTGGTGGTGCTCCTCGGTGCCCTGTCCGAGTCCCCGGTGTGGCTTCTCGGGCTCCTCGTGTTCCTGCCGGGTACGGCGTCCGCGCTGTGCACCGTGCGCCAGACGACATTCGTGGCCGCATGGACCACGCTCGTGGTCATCGTCACCGTGCTGGTCCGGCACGGTGACGGGCGGTCATGGCTCGACCAGATCTTCATGATGCTGCTCACCCTCGCCCTGGGCGCGGCCTCCGTCTACGCCTGCCACCGCCGTACCCTCCGCGAGCACGAGATGCTGCGGCTGCGCTCCACCGCTGCGGCAATACAGCGCCACATCCTGCGCCCGCTGCCTCAGCTCACCGACGACGTGCTGGTCGACGGCGTGTACGAGCCCGTACAGGAGGACCGGCTCGTTGGCGGCGACATCTATGACGTCGCCGTCTCCCCGTGGGGAACCCGGGTTCTGATCGGCGATGTCCAGGGCAAGGGCCTGCCCGCGGTCGGCGCCGCGTTCGCCGTCATCGGTACCTTCCGTGAGGCGGCACACCGGGAGCCCACGCTGACCGCGCTCGTCGATGCCCTCGATGCCTCTGTCGTACGGCACAACTCCTACGCCGCGCAGACCGGCGACGACGAGCGGTTCGTCACAGCGCTCATCGTGAACGTCGACGCACACGACGAGGTGCAAGCCATCAACTGCGGGCACATTCCACCGCAGTTGATGGACAACGCCACCGTCATCACACCGGCCCTCGGCTCCGGCGTCCCCCTCGGTCTCGCCGAACTCGCCGCCGAACCCGCGACCGTCGACTGGTTCGCCTTCCCACCCGGCGCCACGCTGCTGCTGACCACCGACGGGCTCACCGAGGCCCGCGCCGCCGACGGCACGTTCTACCCCGTCACCGAACGCCTCACCGAGCGCGTGTCCCTCTCCCCCACCGAGCTGCCGCAAGCCCTCTACGACGACGCGCGCGCCTTCGCCGGCGAGGGCAGCCAGCACGACGACGTCGCCATCCTGTCCGTCCGACGGTCACCGTTCCGCTGAGCTCACCTCGGCGCCGGTCACACAAGGGCGACCGCCGTGTTGTTCCGGCCGTTCGCGCACGTCGACACGGTGCGTACGCGAACGGCCGGCCCCTCGCGGCCGAGTGCCCCTCAGCCCTGAAGCAGGCGGCGCCTCATGTGCCGCCCCGCGGACTCAGCGCCAGGTCACTAGGGGTGGTAGATCTCCTGCATGGCGGTGACCTGGCTGTGGCCGTTCACGCGGTAGTAGAAGTACGGGCTGTTGGCGAGCTTGTGGTTCACCAGCCACTGCGGGGTGACCTTCACGGTTGTGGTGTCCTTGAGGACCTTGACGGAGGCGCCCGAGGCGAAGACGAGCGACCGGGCCGCTCCCTTCGGGGTGTAGACGACGTCCTCGTCGTTGTTCGCGTTCACCTTGCACGTCTCGGGGGTGACGCGTACGACGGTCTTGCCGTGGAGGTTCTTGGCGGAGTCCAGCTTGAAGAGGGTCTTGTACCCCGCGGGCAGGTGGCACGGCTGCCAGTGAGTGCCCGCACTTCCGGAGGCGGCAGTCGGCTGTCCGGCCGCGGTGGACACGGCCGGTGTGCTCGCCGCTGCCCTCGGGCTGGCGCTTGAGGACCCGCACGTGGTGGCGAGGAGCGCGGCGGCCGAGGCGAGAACGACGGCGGCGGAGACGTAACGGTGGTTCATGAACATCCTCTGCGACGAAGATCGGCTGACGCTCAGGGAGATACCGGTCCGAAGTGAAGGGTTTCAACCGGCTGCCGGCTGTGACCGGACGGTGACAACCGTCACGCCGCGGAGATGATCGGCCGGCCTGGCCGACCCGTCGGCGCAGCCCCTTGGACAGGGAACGGCACGGACCTCGGCCACGCTCATTCGCCGGCTCGGGACCGGCTGCGGCGCCCCCTCGCGGGACCGGAAGGCTGCCTGCTGCCTTCCGGCCGTGCGGCGGGGCGTGTCACAGGGTCGTGTCGCGGTGGGTGGGGCGGCCGTCGAGGACCGTCAGCAGGACGGGCAGGTCCGGCAGTTCGGTGGCGGCGGTGGTGAGCGGGTTGTCGGCGAGGACCGTGAGGTCGGCGCGGTAGCCGACGGCGATGCGGCCGGCCTCGTGCTCCTCGCCCGCCGCGTGCGCGGCATTGACGGTCATGGCCTGGAGGCACTCCAGCGCCGTGAGCGCCTGGTCGGGGCCGTGCGGGGGCTGGGTGAGATCACGGCTGGGGCGGCGGTGGCGGGCGCCCGCCATGGTGCCCAGCGGCGGGTAGGGAGCGATGGGCCAGTCGGAGCCGAGGACGACGGTGGCACGGGAGTCCCACAGGTCGCGGCAGCGCCAGGCGAGCAGGGCGCGCTCCTCGCCGAGACGGCGCGACCAGTTGTCGGTGTGGTCGGCCCGGGTGAAGTCGCAGCAGTGGGTGGGCTGCATCGACGCGATCACGTCGAGCTCGGCGAAGCGGCGCAGGGTGTCGTCGGGCACGGTCTCGATGTGCTCGACCCGGTGCCGCACCCCGCGGTCCAGACCGGCCTGGGCCTTCTCGACAGCGTCGAGCACATGCCGTACCGCCGCGTCACCGATGGCGTGAGTGGCGGTGGGCACGCCGGCCCGGTGGAGTTCACCGACGATGTGGGTGTACGCGTCCGGGTCGGGCCAGAAGGCATGCGTGGACTCGCCGTGGCAGTCGGGGCGCTCCAGCCAGGCGGTGCCGTTGTCGATGGTGCCGTCCATGAACAGCTTGACGCCCGCGGTCTGCCAGAGCCGGCCGCCGGTGCCCTGCTGCTCGATGAGTCCGCGCAGCGCGTCCGCGTCGGTGCCGGGCTGGCACCAGGGGGCGACCCGCAGCCGCAACGGCAGGTCACCGGCCGCGTCGAGCTCGGCGTACAGCGCGAGGCTGTCGCCGTTGGCGTCCATGGCGTGGCCGCCGGTGAGCCCCGCAGCAGCCATGCCGCGCAGGGTGGCGGCGAGGCGGTCGCGGCGCTCGGCGTGAGTGGGCTGTGGTGCGGCGCGCTCGACGAGTTCACAGGCGGCGTCCTCCAGGAGCAGCCCGGTGGGCCGGCCCGCGTCGTCGCAGACGACCTCGGCGGCCTGGGCGAAGGCGCGCGGACCGTCGACGCCGGCGAGTTCGAGCGCGCGCGGGCTGGCCAGCATGGAGTGCGCGTCGAAGAGCTGCAGGAGGGCCGGTACGCCGTCGAGGACGGGAGCGAGAGCGGCGGTCTCGACGGGCCGGTCCCCGAAGACGTTCGGGTCCAGGCCCCAGCCGTGCAGATACGCGCCGGGCGCGAGGTTACGGACCTCGCGGGCCAGCGCCTCGCGCACCGCGTCCAGGTCTGCGCAGTGCGACAGGTCGAGCCCGTGGGTCAGCTCGGCGCCCGAGACGGGGTGGAGGTGTCCGTCGACCAGGCCGGGCGTCACCACGGCCCCCTTGAGGTCGATCACCGTGGTGGCGGAGTCGGCGAGCGCGCGCATCTCGCGGTCGTCGCCCAGGGCGCGGATCCGCCCTGCGGACACGGCCAGGGCGGTTTCCGGCAGGAACCCGCCGGTGACCGGGTCGAGCAGACGGGCGGAGAGCAGGACGAGAGGGATGCGCACAGCGGCTCCTCAAAGGGTGATGGGAATGGGTCGGTCGGGGATGGCGGGCAGTGCCTGGGGCGGTCGCGCGACCGGACACGGCCCGGCGCCGTGGCACTGGTCGGTGGCGTGGCACTGGTCGGTGGCGTGGCACTGGTCGGCGGGGCCGGCCGGCGGTACTAATCGACGGCCGACTCCGTGCCGGGATCAGCGGCCGAACCGGCGGGTGAACCGGCGGACGTTCCGGTGGATGCGTCGGCGGATGTGTCGACCGGCCGGCCGAGCGCGCCGCAGGCCAGCCCGAGTTCGCGCTCCGCCGTGATGACGGCCATGTACCTCACGGCCTCCGGGTGGCTGCTGATGTCCGTGTTGGCGTGGACGCCGAGGCCGTCGAGTACCACCAGGATCTGAATGGCACTCACATACGGGTCAGCAGTACGGAATTCAGCCTTGTCGACGCCCTGCCGCACAAGGTCCCCCAGCCGTCCGCGCCACAAGGCCTCCTGCTCCGCGACCCGGTCGCGCAGCACGGGCCGGTAGCGGCTGAGGTGCCGCGCGTTGATCCAGAGTCGGCTGAGGTCGTCGTACGCCTCACCTGTCGTGTCGGCGAAGAACCGCGCCAGGTGCTGCGTGGGGCTCCCGTCGGGCCGCTCGGCCGGCAGGAGGGTGTCGAGTTCGCCGCTCGCGGCGCTGCCGAACGCCTCAGCCACGAGGTCCTCCGCCGAGGGGAAGTAGTGGCTGATCAGTCCGGGCCGGACGTCGAGCTCTTCACCGATCCGCCGGAGCGTGACGCACTCCAGGCCCTCGGTCAGGGCGACGGCGGCGGCCGCGGCAACGATTTCCGCACGTCGGGCGGCTGGTGGCTTCCGAACTCGCTTGCGCTGAACGCTTGACGACATACCCCGGATGCTATTGAGTGTGCGACCAATAAGCAAACAGTGAGTGACGACCACCCTCGGAGGACCTCATGGCGTCCACGATTCCCGACCCGCGCCCCGGCACGTCCGACGCAGTCCCATCGGAGCGTGCGGTCCGTATCGAGGCCCACGGCATCGACCACATCCCGGAGGCGGACCGGCACGGCAGGGCGCGGGAGCTGTTCTCCGTCTGGGCGGCGGCCAACGTCAACTACCTCAACCTGGTGGTCGGCGGCGCGTTGATCCTCATGGGCCTGAGCCTGTGGCAGGCCCTGTCCGTGCTCGTCGTGGGCAACCTCTTCTGGGTGCTCACCGGGTTTCTCGCCGTCTCCGGACCGGCTGCCGGCGCCCCGAGCGAGGTGATCACGCGGACCATGTACGGCATCCTCGGCAATCGGGTCAACAACGCGGTCGTCGGCTGGATGATCTCCGTCTGTTACTTCGCCCTCAACCTGTCCGCCGCCGCGGTCGCCGCCTTCTCCCTCGTCGAGAAGTGCGGCATCCCGGCGACCACCGGCGTCAAGTGCGTTGTCGTGGTGGTTATCGCCGCCCTCACCCTGACCATCAGCGTCTATGGGCACGCCACGATCGTGAAGCTCTACCTTCCGATCACGGTGGTCCTCACCGTCGCCTTCGCCGTCGTGGCCGTCAGCGTGGTCGGGCACACCGACTTCTCGTACGTACCCACGAAACCGCTGACCGGTGTGGACCTGTGGGCCACCCTTATCGCCGGGGTCACGCTCACCGCATCGGGCCCGCTCTCCTACACCACCAGCGCCGACTTCTCCCGCTACCTGCCCAGCACGACGCCCCGGAGGGCGATCGTGGGCTGGACCGCGCTCGGCAGCTTCCTGCCGAGTGTGGTCGTCTGTTCCCTCGGCGCGTTCGCCGCGACCACGGTCGACATGACCGACCCGCAGGCCGCGCTGGCGAAGATCCTGCCGGTCTGGTTCACCCCCGTCTTCCTGCTCGCCCTGGTGCTCGGCACGATCTCCATCAACGCTCTGACCGCCTACAGCGCCGGGCTGGCCCTCCAGGCCGTCGGCATCCGTATCCGCCGCTCCGTCAGCGTGCTCTTCGACGGGACCGCCGCCGTCGCCCTGACCCTGTACGCGCTGCTCGTGTCCAACTTCCTGGACACCGTCAGCAATGTCCTCCAGCTGACCGTCGTACTACTCGGCCCCAGCATGGCCATCTACGCCACCGACATCCTGCTGCGCCGCAACCGCTACGACGGCCTCGCGCTCACGGACGAGGCCCCCGGCAGCACCTTCTGGTACACCGGGGGCGTCAACTGGGCCGGCGCCGGCGCGCTCGTGGCGGGCGTCGTCGCGTCCGCGCTCTGTGTGAACACGCTGTACACCGGCCCGATAGCAGCCGCCCTGGGCGGAGTTGACCTGGCGCTGCCCGTCGGCATGGTCGTCGCGTCGGCCGCCTATGTGATCCTCATGCGTTCACTCGGCGGCCTCGGCACGGCCGTGCGCGCATAGCCTCCGTACGGCCCTGCGGGCACTGTCCCGGCCTGTGTCGACGACAGTCACGCGGCGGTCCCGGCCATTCAGCTCAGGCTGATGACCGGCTTGTGGAGGTCGAACCAGGTGGCCAGGTCGAGCGCCCGTTCCAGGTGGGAGCGCTGGCGAGTGGTGATCGTCGCACCGTCGGCCCGGGCGGCCTCCTGGAGCCGCGTGCGCTGGCACAGGTCCAGGGCGGGGTGGCCCGATGCGAGCAGGTCGGAGGTCTGCGCCTGGATGGCCGCCACGTAGTTGGGGTCGAAGCTGCCGGGGTAGCCGCTCTTCTTGCGCTGCACCACCGAGTCCGGCAGCAGGTCGCGTGTGGCCTCGCGCAGGATGCTCTTCTCCCGCCCGTCGAACGTCTTCATGGACCACGGGGTGTTGAAGACGTACTGCACCAGCCTGTGGTCGCAGAACGGCACCCGGACCTCAAGCCCCACCGCCATGCTCATCCTGTCCTTCCGGTCCAGGAGGGACTGCACCATGCGGCTCAAGTGCAGGTAGCAGACCTGCCGCATCCGCTTCTCCAGCCCGCTTTCCCCTTCTTTGAGAGGGGCCTCCGCCAGGGCGGTGGAGTAGCTGTCGTGCAGATAGGAGTCGAGTTCCAGAGTGTGCGCGAGGTCGTCCGACAGAGCGCCCGTCAGGTCGATCGGGGAGTCTCCGGCCAGCCAGGGGAAGGTCTGCGCCTCACGCCGCTTGTCATGGAACCACGGATAGCCGCCGAATACCTCGTCGGCGGACTCTCCCGACAGGGCGACCGTGGAGTGTTCGCGGACCGCCGCGAACAGCAGGTAGAGGGAGTTGTCGCGGTCGCCGAGTCCCACCGGCAGGTCACGTGCGCCGACGGCAGCCCGCCGTACCGCCGGGTCGGACAGAGCGGCACCGTCCAGCATGATGTCGCTGTGGTCGCAGTTGATGTGTTCCTTGACCGCGTGCACGAAGGGGGTGTCCTGTGTCGGACTGATGTCCATGGCGCGGAAGTTCTTCGCCTGGTCCGGGAAGTCGACGGCGAAACTGCGTACGGTCTCCCCGTGTTCGCCGAGCTGCTCGGCGGCCAGGGCCGTCATCGCGGAGGAGTCGAGCCCGCCGGAGAGCAGGGAGCAGCGGGGCACGTCCGCCACGAGCTGACGGGCGATGATGTCCTCCAGCAGTTCACGCACATGCGTGACGGTGGTCTGCCGGCTGTCGGTGTGCTCGGTGGCTTCCAGCTGCCAGTAGGCGTGCTCGCGCAGGCCGTTGCGGTCCAGAATCGCCACATGACCGGGCTTCAGTTCCCGCATGCCCTCCCACACCGCGAACCCGGGGGTCTTGGCGAACGAGAAGATCTCCCGCAGCCCGTCCCTGCCGACGACGGCCGGAGCCAGCGGGTTGGCCAGAATGGCCTTGGGTTCCGAGCCGAACAGCACGCCGTCGTCGGTCTCGTAGAAGTAGAAAGGCTTGATGCCCATCCGGTCCCGGATCATGACCAGCTTCTCCGTACGCGGGTCCCAGATCGCGAACGCGTACATACCGTTGAGCTTGCCGGCCACTTCCTCGCCCCACTGGAGGTAGCCCCGCAGCACGACTTCGGTGTCGGAATCGGTCTCGAAGCGGTGTCCGTGGCGGCGCAGTTCCTCGCGCAGCTCGACGTAGTTGTATGCCTCGCCGGAGTACACCATCGCGACGGTGCCGTTCTCGGTCCGCGCCTCCATCGGCTGAGCTCCGCCGGGGAGGTCGATGACGGCGAGCCGGCGATGCCCGAGCGCGGCCCTCGGCGTCAGCCAGGCCCCCTGAGCGTCAGGGCCACGGCAGGACATCGTTTCGGTCATGGCATCGACGGTCTCCCGATGGGCCGTCAAGTCGCGTCGATAGGACACCCATCCAGTTATGCCGCACACAGGGGACAACCTCTCCGTGGGGGGGATTAGTTGTATCCACCATCTCTCTTGTTGTGCCGGCTTCACCACCCGGAGCAACGACCGCCTGAGTGTCGTTTCTCACCGGTAAACTCTTGTTAAGTTTGTGTTTCGGACGCGGCGTCATTGCCTCACAGGGCACTTCTCAGCGGCTCGGGGCCGCCGTGGAGGCCGGCGGTACAGGCGGTGCCGGCCGGGTCGTTCCGTCCGGTGCATCAGGCCGGGTCGCTCCGTCGGGTGAACCGGTGAGAGCACCGGCCAGGGCGGCCGCCATCGCCTCCCGCATCGCGACGGTGGCGACGGAGAGAGTCGCCGGGTGGGGCAGGTCCGTATCGGTGTGACACGCGGGGCGCACCGCGCCCAGGCCGCCGCCGGGCTCGCCGGAACCGCCGAACTTCGGCGGATTTTGACCGGGCAGACAGGAAGCCCGCCAGATCGGTCCGACGGGTCCGGCTGACGGGCAGCGCCGCTGCCAGGTCCGATCGGCGCCCAGCGCGGGCGCCGACCGGGACGGCGCTGGTGTTCTCGGTGTTGGTGTTCTCGGTGTTGGTTACTTCACGAGGACAACGGAGTTGATCGGCGTCATGTCGTACGGCGAGAAGGTGCCCTTGGCACGGTCCACGGCGGAGCAGCGGGTGCCGCTGTACCCGAAGCAGAGCTTGAATCCCGCGCCGCCGGTCTGGTTGTTGATCAGGACGCGTTTGCCGGTGACGTTCGACAGGTTGTGGTTGCCGTAGCTGTAGAAGATGTTCTTGCTCAGGATGGTGCCGTTCGTCTCACGAATACAGAACGCTCCGGACGGACAGGCCGTCGCCGCATCGGCGCTGGGCGCTACGGCGAGTCCAGCGCCGAGCACTCCGGCGGCCAGGGACAGCCCTGCGGCGGTCATCGCGATCTTGCGCATACTTTCTTCCCCCTGCTTCTTGATGCTCCGGCATGGAGCACCTCGCATCCGAAAGTAGCCCAACTGACGTGCAGTGTCGGGAAATTGGCGTAAATCACGGAGCCTGTCCCAGTTCTTCGGTGAGTCGTTCGAAATGACCCCGGGAGCAGTGCTACACGGCGGTGAAGTCCAGCACGAGACGGCCCCGCAGCCCGCCTTCGGCCAGCCTCCGGTGCGCCTGGGCCGCGTGGGCGGCGGGCAGTACGTCGGCCACCCGCAGGGTCAGCTCGCCCGTATCGGCCTGGTCCCGGAGCCGGAGCAGACGGGCGTGGTCGGTGGCCGCCTCGTTGACCCAGACCGGGTGCACCCTGACACCGCGGTCGACCGGGCCGTCCCAGCCGCGGATGACTGCGATCCCGCCACCGTCCCGGACGGCCGGGACGACCAGCTCGTGCAGCATCGCCCCGTCGAGTACGCCGTCCACCCCGTCGGGCGCGAGCGCGCGGAACCGGTCGGCGACGTCGTCACCGCGCGGCACCACCTCGTCGGCGCCCAGGCCGGCCACCAGTTTCATGTCGGCCGGTGAGGCGTCCGCCAGCACGCGCAGTCCATCGCTCTTGGCCAGCTGCACCGCGTATCCACCGAAGGCCCCGGCCGCTCCGGTCACCGCGACGGTGCCACCGGCCGGCACGGCGAGCAGGTCCAGCCCGACTCGGGCGGTGAGGGCGTTCATCAACAGCGTCGAGGCGGCCGGGAAGTCCACACCGGACGGAATCGGCACCACCGACTCGGCGGGCACCACGACCAACTCGGCGTAGGCACCGCCGCGCGGCTCATAAGGGCGGACGATCGCGATCACCGCATCCCCCTCCCGGAGTGGGGTATCGGTGTCCGGCCCGATCGCGTCGACCACGCCCGCCGCGTCCATACCCGGGACGTACGGCCCGGAGCGACCGTTCAACCGCACGCTCAGGGCACCGGAACGGAACAGCGTGTCGGTGGGGTTGACCGAGGCGGCGCGCACCCGGATGCGCACCTCACCACTGCCGGGCACCGGATCGGGCAGCTCGATCACCCGCAGCACCTCGGGTCCGCCGAACTCGGTCAGGCCGATCACGCGCACGGCCCCCACCTCCTTGTACGATAGGCATCAAACTAATCACCACGGTAACTCAACTCCTTGCGCGAGAGAGGAACTGGACCGGGGTGACCTTGTGAACGTGGAGGATGGTGTCGAACCAGCCTGCGAGCGATCCGCCGGAAAGGTGGTAATCGGCGTTGCGCTCGGGGGCGTAGTGAGGACCGATCAGGCGCGTCCTGGTCGGCGTTTCGAGCCAGGTGCGGACAGCCGCAGGACCATCGGCGCGCAGGTTCAGAAGGTAGGCGTCCAGACCGGTTCCTCCCAGGACCTCGTCAGCGAACTCCGCCGGCGGGGCCGGGACGGGGTAGGGAGCCATGCCGTGATGGAAGGTCAGGCCGACGGATACATAGCCGGCGCCGAAATGCTCTCGGAGGTAACTGCCCGCGTTACGGTGCGTCAGCGGCGGTGAGGAGGGCGAGACGGTCCGCGGATCACCATTGGCGGTGTGCGCGATGCCACCCCAGTGGACAATCCTGTCCCCGGTGTGTTCGTGCCATCGGATCGTGTCGTCGGCCAGACTCCGCTCGATACCCGCCAGGCCGTCGAGCCGGGCGGGCGGTACCCGGGGAGAGCGGACGTCCCCCGCGAACCGAACCGGGTCATCGGGGTGGTGACGGTTGTAGGAGCGCATCCAGCGGATGACGTCGAGGATTTCCTCGGTCTGCCAGAAGGACCGCGCCTCGGCCAGCAGCGCCCGCGGGTCACCCGTTCCGGTTCTGATGTACTCGTCGAGTCCGAGCCGTGACGCATCGTCCCCCTCCAGTGCGAGTGAACGGAATCCCAGTTCCTCGACCAGCAGCCGGAGGAGCCTGTGCGAGAGGGTGGACAGTTCATGGGCCTGACGGGTTGAGGCACCGATCGCTACGACCTTGGCATCGCGCACGATGTCGGCCATCGGCCGGAGATCGGTCCACGGGGCTTCGGGGTCGAGGGCGGTGAGGCGATGGGCATGTTGCCTGATCCACTGGGTCACCGTCTCGGTCATTGCCGGACCACCTTGTTCGGAACGATCGGTCCCGGGGGCACATCCCTGGTCGCGGCCGACGCCGCATGAGCAGCCTCGGACATGAACCACGGTTGAGGTCAATTCGGCACAGACAACGGCGTCGGTCAGGCAGCCCGCCCCGGACCGAGCGGGGCCCGGCCGTGGCGGATGTCCGACTGCCCCCGCTGCCGGGCTCAGCCGCACGAAAGTCAACAGATTCTGACCGTTTCCACGTACGGAAGGAAAACCGAAGCAAACAAATATTGACGCGGACACCCCGTGCGCGTACCTTCCCGGCGAAGGCGCCGAGCGGTGTGAACTCCGGTACCGCAACGGCAGGTTGAGCTCCGTTCCCCCACCACATCACCGGGAGCACACCATGCGCGACGACAGAGACGACAGATCCGTAGCTGCACGAGCCGTTGCGCGTCCCCCCGCGGGGCCGCCGGCTCACCGTCTCCGGAGACAGCTGCTGACGGCCGTGGCGGCCCTCGGGCTCGTTCTCGGTGCCCTGATCGGCCTTCCCTCCCTGTCGCAGGCGGCCGGCTCACTGCCCTGCGACATCTACAGCGCCGCCGGCACCCCGTGCGTCGCGGCGCACAGCACGACACGCGCCCTGCTGTCCTCCTACAACGGCCCCCTGTACCAGGTCACCCGCGCCTCGGACGGCGCCCGGTCCGACATCGGTCTGCTGGCTCAGGGCGGGTACGCCAACGCCGCCCAGCAGGACACCTTCTGCCAGGACACCACCTGCCGCGTCACCAAGGTCTACGACCAGACCTCGCGCCACAACGACCTCACCCCGGGACCGGCCGGCACCTCCGGCATGGGCGCCGACCGCGGGGCCGACGCCGGTGAGATCGCCGTCACGGCCGGCGGCCACAAGGTGTACGGCATCTGGATCTCACCCGGGGTCGGTTACCGCTCCACCGGCGCGGCTTCGGGTGTCGCCGTGAACGGTCAGGCCGAGGGCGCCTACATGGTGGCCAGCGGCACCCATGTCGGTTCTGCCTGCTGCTTCGACTACGGCAACGCCGAGAGCACACCGGCCGACACCGGAAACGGCCACATGGACGCGGTGTCCATCGCGACCACCTGCTACTTCGCGCCGTGCACCGGCTCGGGCCCCTGGGTCGAGGCGGACATGGAGAACGGCATGTTCCAGGGGGACAACGGCTCCAACACCGCGAACGCCGGCAACAAGAGTCCGTTCGTGACGGCCATGCTGAAGAACAACGGGCAGACGACATACGCACTCAAGGGCGCCAACGCACAGTCGGGATCCCTGTCGACCTGGTGGAACGGCTCACTGCCGGCCCGTGGCGGCTATATGCCGATGCACCAGGAGGGCGGGATCATCCTCGGCACGGGCGGGGACAACAGCAACTGGAACATGGGCACCTTCTTCGAAGGTGTGATGGTCGCCGGCTACCCGACCGACGCCGCCGAGAACGCCGTACAGGGAAACGTCGCCTCCGTCGGCTACTCGGGTGAGACGGACGTACCCAACGGCCCGCAGGGCGCCATCACAGGTCCGGGCGGTCAGTGCGTCGACGTCGCGGCTGACGACACCGGCACCAACGGCACGGCCGTCCAGCTGTGGAACTGCCAGTCCTACGCCGAGGACCAGTACTGGCAGCACCACACCAACGGCTCCCTGAGCACGATCGGCAGATGCCTGGACATCGACGGCAACGGCACGGCCAATGGCACCCAGGTCGAACTGTGGGACTGCAACGGTGTCGGCGGTCAGGTCTGGCAGCAGCGCTCCGACGGTTCGCTGTTCAACCCCCAGTCGGGCCGCTGCCTCGACTCCCCCGACGGCGCGACCGCCAACGGCACCCACCTGCGGATCTGGGACTGCAACGGAGCGGCGGCACAGAAATTCACCCTGCACTGAGCACCGCGGAGGCGGCGAGGCACTGATCCGCTCGCGCAGAAACACACAGGAGGGGTACGGGAACGAGTTGTTCCCGTACCCCTCCCTCCGGCTCCGGCAGCGGAGACCGGCCCGGACGGCGTCAGTTCACATAGACCTCCGCCCGGTCCACACTCACGTAGGACGCCTGGGACTGCCCGTCGTGCTCGCCCGTCACCCGTACCCGCAGCGTGTGCTTTCCGTAGGGAAGGCGCGGGCTGACGAACTGGAGCGTCTCCCCGGTGCGGATCGCGCCGTAGTAGTCCAACCGCTGTTCGGGGCCACCGTCGATGCTGAGGCCCGCATATCCGTTGCCGGTGTCGCGGACGGACAGCAGAGCGATCCGGGTGCCGGTGAAGGTGAACGTGGCGGTGTTTCCGGCGCCGTCGCTCCAGTGGTCGTCGCCCCAGAAGCACTGGGTGGCGCAGCCGGTGCCCGAGTTCCAGTCACCGGTGTAGGCGACGGTCCCGTCGCCGCTGGAACGGCCGTCATCATTGATCCAGTACGCGCCCGGCCCCGGGTCCCCGGACGGGAGATCCTGGGTGGCGCCCATCGCGAGCGGGCGGCCGAGGTCGGGGCTTCCGTCGGCGTTCCAGCCGATGCGCTGAGCGCGTGTGGTGCGGTTGCTGTAGGTGACGGCCGAGGTGCTCTTGGCGTGGTAGACCATCCAGTCCTCGGTACCGTCGGGGGAACGGAAGAAGGCGTGGTGGCCGGGGCCGAAGACCCCGTGGTCGTCGGCGCGGGAGAAGACCGGGCCCTGGTGCTGCGTCCAGTTGCCGGGTACCAGCGGGTCGGCGTCGGACGGGAGCGACATCATCCAGATCTGGTAGTCCGGTTTTCCGGTGTCGCAGGTGGAGTAGGTCATCCATGTGCGTCCGTTGCGGTACAGGAACTCAGGGCCCTCACGGACCTCGGGGCAGCCGCCGGCTGCGTCGATGGGGACCGCGTCGCCCGAGACGGTGTACGGATTCGACAGCGGAGCGATGTTCAGCCCGTTGTGCTGGTACTGGTTGATGCCGCTGTAGGCCAGGTAGAGACGGCCGTTGTGCTGGAGGATGCCGGGGTCGATGGCGAAGTCGGCGGCGTGGTTGGGCGGCGCCAGCTCCGCCTTGAAGTGGTAGGAGCCCGCCGGGTCGTCGCCGTCGGACTCCGCGACGTAGATCCGGTGGTGGTCGTCGACGCCGTCGTCGGCGGTGTAGTAGAGGTACCAGCGGTCGCCGAAGCGGTAGAACTCGGGGGCGAAGATGTCCCGGTTCCGGGAGCTGTCGCTGTCGGTCCAGACGGTGATGGGATCGGCGGTGAGCAGGGTACTCAGGGACGGCGAGCGCCACATTCGGATGCTGTTGCCCTGAGTGGTAGTCAGGTAGTAGTTCCCGTTCCAGTACGTCATGAACGGGTCGGGGCCGGTGTTGAGGGGGTTGCGGAACGTGCCCGCGGTGGTGGCCTGCTGAGCCGCCATAGTGGTGACTGGCGCCGCTGCGGCGGTGGCGGGCCGCACGGTACCCGTTCCGGTGAGCATCAGCCCGAGCGCGGTCAGCACGCCGAACAGACGCAGGAGGCGTAGGAGGCGCAGTGGATTTACGGTTCCGTGGAGTTGCGTACCCATGGGGGGCTCCTTCTTCGCGTGCCTGTTCCGATGAGCCGTGGCACCTCTTTGCATCGATGTAAATATTGATGGTGCGTCACCGTAGAACGGAGCTGATACAGCGTCAAGGTGGCATGTCAGCCGAATGCGTACTGCGGGGACCGATGACTCCGGGACGGCCGAGCACGCCGAGTGCGCCGAGTGCGCCGAGGACGACTCGGCGCCACGCGGCGTGGGGCGACCAGGGCGTGCCGGCTGCGGCCACTCCGGCGAGTGAGCAGCGGCGGGCCGGGCCTACGCGGGCAGGTCGAGCTGCCAGGAGACGCCGAAGCGGTCCTCCACCCAGCCGAACTTGGTGCTGAACCCGTAGTCCCCCAATGGCATCAGCACCGTGCCCCGCCCGGAGAGGGCCGTGAACAGGCGGTCGAGTTCGGCCTCGTCCTGGCACCGCACGTACAGCGAGATCGCCGGGGTGAACCCGAAGTTGTGCTCCACATTGCTGTCGATGCACATGAACTGCTGCCCGGCGAGCGAGAACGTGGCGCGATGAACGGTGCCCTCATCCCCCGATTCACCGGCGCCGTAACGGGTGATGTCGATGACCTCGGCATCATCGAACAGCGAGGTGTAGAACGTCATCGCTTCCTCTGCGTAGCCTTCGAACATCAGGAACGTGGTGATCTTCTGCGGTTCCGCGGCGGCCATCCTGTTTCACTCTCCTGGGAGTCGTAGCGTGAGCCGTTGTCCGTTGCGTCCGGCCCGGTGGACGGGGTCCTGAGACCGCCTGTCACAACGGTGGTGCCGAGGTTAGACCGTGCCCCGGCCTGGGCGCGGTCCGGCTCACCGCCACCCTCCTGGTTCACGAACATGCTCCCGGCTCGGTGCTCACACGACCTCCTCGACGTCACGGCCAAGCCTCCCCTGACACCTGCACGGGCGGCCGAAGACCCCGCGGCACGGCACGCACCGACGGGGAATCGCACCTGTTTCCCGCCGAAAGCCCGCACTTGAAAAAGAAACCAGAATCCCATCAACGCAGGTCAGGAGGCAGTTTACGATGAGACCAATTCACTTTGTCCATATGTTGGACACGCCCACACCACCCCTCCCGTCCCCCATGAGCTGCCCGTATCCCTCCTTCCGTCACCGTGAGCGGACATCTGCGTCCGAAAACCGATCAGCAAGGTGCGGCAACTCTCCGCACCGGCCAGACTCCTGTCCGCAATCAACCACCCCCTTCGACAGGAGATTCGAAATGCGGCACAGCCTCAAGACTCTCGGCGCGGCGGCACTCGCGGCGGCGGCCTGCGTGACGGGCATCGCCGGAACGGCACACGCCGAGCCGACGAGCGTCTACGCCCCCTCCGCGCTGGTGCTCACCATCGGCCACGGAGACGAGGTGGCATCGACGGTCCTGCGTGCCGTCACCCTGAGCTGTGCGCCCCAGCCGCAGGGAACGCACCCCGCGAGCAAGGCCGCGTGCGCCGAACTGAAGGCCGTGGACGGCGACTTGGGCCTCCTCGGCGCCACCCCGTCGGACCGGGAGTGTTCGTTCCTGTGGGCTCCCGTGACGGTGACCGCCGACGGCGTCTGGCAGGGCCGACGGGTTGCCTGGCGGGCCACCTACGGCAACGCCTGCCAGATGGACGCGGCTCTCTCCGGGAGCTCGGTCTTCAACTTCTGACCGGCCGCGCACCTGTGCAACCCCGCGACCGGGGTTGCACAGCCCCGGCCGCACAGCGCACGGCCGCTCTGCACTGAAGGCCCGGCGCCGCCCCGGGGGCGCAAGAAGCGGGAAGGACCGGCAACGCACCGCCCCCTGCGAGCTGTTGATCACACCCGAAAGCGATCTTTAGCATGGAGCCATGCACGACGACCCTCCTGACGCAACGCGCCGTGCCCGCCTGAGCCGGACCTTCGACGAGGACGCGGAACTCTACGACCGGGCCAGGCCCGGGTATCCGCCACAGCTGTTCGACGACCTCGGCACACTCGCCGGCGCTGGTCCCGGCTGTCGTGTTCTGGAGGTGGGGGCAGGCACAGGCAAGGCGACCGTGCCGCTCGCCGGGCGGGGTTGCCGGATCACCGCAGTGGAGTTGGGCACCCACATGGCAGCCGTCGCGCGGCGCAACCTGGCCGGGTTCGAGGCGGTGGAAGTCGTGACGGCGGACTTCGAGACCTGGCCCCTGCCGAAGGAACCGTTCGACGCGGTTGTCTCGGCCACGGCGTACCACTGGATCGACCCTGCGGTGCGGATGGTCAAGGCGGCCGACGCGCTGCGCCCCGGTGGCGCCCTCGCCGTGGTCGGCACGCAGCATGTGGCGGGCGGTAGCGAGGAGTTCTTCGCCGAGGTCCAGGACTGCTACGAGCGTTTCGATCCGGCCACGCCTCCAGGGCTGCGCCCTCCCGCCGCGGAGGACGTCGACACCTCGGGCCACGTCGACGAGGTGGCTCGCAGCGGCCGGTTCGGCCCTGTCGTCCGTCGGCGCTATCAGTGGGACCTGGGGTACACCACGGCGGAGTATCTGGAGGTGCTGCGGACCTACTCCGGCCACCGGGCGCTGCCACCGGAGGCCCGCGAGGGGTTGCTGAGGTGCATCGAAGGACTGATCGACGGACGGCACGGAGGCCGGGTCACCAAGCGGTATCTCACTGAGTTGCGGGTGGCACGGACGGTGTGACGACTGCCGCGATGTCCGTGGTTCAAACCCGGTGCTCAGAAGGCCAGTTCCGTCCGGCCGCCCCCGCGGAGCGGGGATCGTGACGGATGTACCACTCGGTCACCAACAGCCCCGCGCCCGGCCGGTGGGCGGAAGCGCTGCCGTCCGGCCGGCAAGGCTCCGGCGCGCGAGATGACCCGGCCACCGGCATCGAAAACGTGACTGCATGGGAACCGGCGAATCCCCCACTCCGAGCCTCAGGCTCTCCACGGCGCTTCACCCGTGTCCGGCACCCAACACGCCCAGACACCCCCGGGTCGGAATTCTTTCCGAGTCATCCGAACGGCTCTCATGTCGAAACGATTCTGCCCAGATACGCAAAGGGAAGCCCATACCTCTTTCCACCCGAGGAGAGCGTCCTGAGACCTACCAGCAGAACTTCAAATGTCTGTAAATTCCGAGTCAAGCGAAGGGCGAACTCGCCCTTCCGACATCGGAACCTTGGAGGTTCGATGCGTTATGGACCAGCGCTGCGCGAGGAGATCTCCGCGCCCGGCACCACACCACTCATCGGTATCTACGACATGTATTCGGCATCTGTCGCCGCCGAACACTACGACGGGTTCTTCGTCTCGGGATTCGGTTTTGCGGCTTCGCACTACGGTCTTCCCGACATCGGATACATCGCCTGGCCGGACATGGTCGCGTTCGTGGAGCGGCTGCGGCTGGCCTTCCCGGGCCGGCACCTCCTCGTCGACATCGACGACGGGTATGTGGACCCGGAAGTCGCCTGCCACGTCGTGCAGCGCCTGCACCGGGCCGGCGCGTCCGGCGTGATCCTGGAGGATCAGAAGCGCCCCCGCCGCTGCGGGCACGCCGACGGCAAGCAGGTCCTGCCGTTCGAGGAGTACCTGGACAAGCTCAACATGGTGCTGGAATGCCGCGGTGACATGGTCGTGGTGGCCCGTACCGACGCGGTCGAGGAGGACGACATCCTCTACCGCGCCGCCGCGCTGGCCAAGACCGACGCCGACGTGGTGCTCGTCGACGGTGTACGCAGTGTGGAGTGGATCCGCCGCATCCGAGACGTCATCGGGGACAAGCCGCTGCTCTTCAATCAGATCGCCGGCGGCAAGTCACCGCGCCTGTCGCTCCCGGAGTTGGACGCGCTGGACGTCGACGTGGCGATCTACTCCACCCCGTGCCTCTTCGCTGCTCACGAGGCCATCGATGCCTCCATGCGAGGCCTCAAGGCGGCGCAAGGACGGCTCCCCGAGATGAGCGGCCCACGAAGCGTCGGCGTCCCGGAGTCGACACAACTGCTGGAGCGCAACATCAGCCGCCACCACGACTCGGCGTCACGCGTGGGTGTCTGATCGGGTACCCGCGGCCGTCGGCCGCGGGTACACATCCGACAACTCCGCCCGGCCGCCCGCCGGCCAGCCATGACTGCCGACGGCCACCGCGTCGTCGCGATGGCCGAGAGGAGCGCCACACCATGAACCCCCGTCGCGACCCACGCGCCGTTCCCACCCGTACGAGGGCACCACGCCATGCGTATCGCCCGGACACGTCACATGTGTACCAGGCACCCCTGACGACGCGATTCCGGAGCGTCCTCACCGTGGCCGCCGGCCTGGCCATCAGCGCCGCGTGGGGCCAGGGGGTCTCCACTGCCGCAACAGAGCGCCCGTTGCTCGTGTCCTCCCTGATCCTGCCCACCCACATCGCCGCGGTCGAAGTGGACAACTCGCACGCGGACTCATGGCTGGAGGTCGACCGTACGGCCAACACCCAGACCGGCGCAGGCGATGCGGGCAGCGATCACGAAGGTGGGGACGACTAGGGGCTTTCGTGCGCCAGCTCTCCCAGGAGCGTCCAGGTGCGGCGCCTGGCGGCGTCTCCTGCGATCTCCGTTCCCGAGAACACCACCTCCGTCGCCCCGGCGTCCCGGTAGCGCCGTACCTCGTCGGCGACCGTCTTTTCGTTGCCGATCACGGCCACATCCACGGCCCGTTTGCCTCCGGAGAGCTCGATGGCGCGGGCGTACGACGGAATCTGTTCGTAGAACGCGAGTTGTCCGCCCGCCTTCTGTCGTACGGTTTCGACGTCGTCGGTCACCACACCCGGCACGAGCGCCACGATCCGTGGCGCCGGGCGGCCCGCGGCCTCCGCCGCGGCTGTGACGGCCGGGACGATGTGTTCGGCCAGGGCCCGGGGCCCGGCGAGATAGGGCAGGATCCCGTCCGCCAGCTCCCCGCTGGCACGCAGCGCCTGCGGTCCCATGGCGGCCACGAGCAGGGGGACGCCGCCCTCGGCTCCGGGCACGCGGGCGGAGACCGGGGTGGTCGCCGTGAACAGCTCACCGTGAAAGTCCGCGGAGCCGGTCTCGGTCAACTGGCGCAGGGCTACGAGGAATTCACGCAGCCGGGCGACGGGCCGGGTGAACGGAATACCGAAGCCGCCCTCGGTGAGGAGCTTGGTGCCCAGTGCGAGTCCGAGGTGGTAGCGGCCGTGCGTGGCCGCCTGCGCCGTCTGGGCCTGGCTGGAGACAACAAGCGGGTGGCGTCCGAAGACGGGGATGGCGGACGTGCCCACGTGCAGGCCCGGTACTTCACGCCCGACGATCGCTGCGAGCTGAGGTGAGTCCGCGCCAAAGGTCTGCCCCAACCAGGCGGACCTCAGCCCGGCGGCCGCGGCTTCCCCGCCGAGCTGCACGGTGGCATCGACCTGGTTGGCGGCGTCCGGTGCGTTGAGTACTACTCCCACAGTCATGTCGCTGCAAACGACCGGTGGACAGCTGTGGATTCCGGTTCTTGTGTCACAGCTTCTTGTCGGTTGTGTGTACTGGTTGCCGCCAAGCGCGTCGACGGCTCCCGGGACCGGCGCGCCGTATGCCTGCCGTCCTTCACCGGCCCGGAGAATGGACAGCCGGCCGGGCCCACCAGCAGTGCCCGACTGCGCCCGACCGGGCCGATGAGCCGGAGCCCGGCGGGAAACCAGCGACGAAGGAGCCGTATGAAGTTCGGGATCTCCACCTTTATCACCGACCTGAGCATCCGGCCGGCTCCCCTCGGGCGGGCCATTGAGGAGCGTGGTCTCGACTCGCTGTTCATCGCCGAGCACAGCCACATCCCCGTCGACCGCCGCTCGCCGTACCCCGGCGGCGGCGACCTCCCCGACATTTACTACCGCACGCTCGACCCGTTCGTGGCACTCACCGCGGCCGCCACCGTCACCGAGCGTCTGCTGGTGGGGACCGGCATCGCCCTGGTCTCGCAGCGCGACCCGATCCACACCGCCAAGGGCATCGCCTCGCTCGACCTGATCTCCGGGGGCCGGGCCGTCTTCGGTGTCGGCGTCGGCTGGAACCGTGAGGAGATGGCCAACCACGGCACCGACGCCGCCACCCGGGGCCGGCTCGTCGACGAGCGGCTGCGCGCGATCGTCGAGCTGTGGACGAAGGAGAAAGCCGAGTTCCACGGCACGTTCGTCGATTTCGATCCCGTCTACTCGTGGCCCAAGCCCGTGCAGCGGCCGCACCCGCCCATCTACGTCGGCGGGGGAAAGGGCGCCTTCCCCCGGGTCGCCGAACTCGGCGACGCCTGGCTCGCCAACAGCGTCCCGCCCGAGACACTGCGGTCGCAGATCGAGGAGGTACGGGCCGCGGCGGGCCGTGCGGTCCCGGTGACGGTCTACGCGGTGCCCGACACCCCCGAAGCGATCGAGAAGTACGCGGAACTCGATGTGGAGCGGGTGCTGTTCTACCTGCCGTCCGAGCCGGAGCCCGCCGCCCTGGCACAGCTCGACCGGCTGGCCGAAGTCGCGGCGCGCTTCCGCTGATGCCACGCCTGAGCCGGTCCCAGGCGCGTGAGCGGTTCGCGGCGTGCCGGGTCGCCCGCCTGGCGACCGCTGACGCGGCCGGGCGCCCGCACCTGGTGCCGGTGGTCTTCGCGGTGACCGGCGAGACCCTGGTCATGGCCGTCGACCACAAGCCCAAACGGTCGCCCCGTCTCAAACGGCTGGCCAACATCCGTGCCAATCCGGACGTCTGCCTGCTCACCGACGAGTACCGGGAGGACTGGGACCAGCTGTGGTGGGCCCGCGCGGACGGGCAGGCCCGAGTCCTTCCGCCGGCCGAGCGGTCCGCCGAAGCGGCGCGCTACGCGGCGCTGCTCTCCGAGAAATACCCGCAGCAGTACGCGGGACGACCGCCGGCCGGTGAGGTGGTGGAGGTTCTCGTCACCGGCTGGACCGGGTGGCGGGCTACGTGACCGGGACACGGGAGTCCTCCGGATTCGGCCGACCGGGGGCCGGGCCGCTCCAGTAGGGCCGCCGCCTGCGCTACCCGGGCCTGGCCCACCGGGAGACGGCTGCGGCGGCCGTGCACGGACCGTACGAGCGGTCCGTGCACCGCCGCCGGGAGGGCGCCCGTCCGGTCCCTGGTTCGTCCGGCAGGACATGGCTCTCACCAGGGCCGTGTCCCCATGATTCCTCTGTACGTCAGCACGGACGAGCGGCGGACTGTACGGGTCCGTCCGCGACGAGGCGGACGAGGCAGGGGACGGGCAGTTGAGCAAGGTGATCGCGGTGGTGTCCGGCGGGATCGACTCCGTCACGATGGCGCACCACTTGAGTGCCGAGGGCCATCAGCCACATGTGCTGGCCGTGGACTACGGCCAACGCCACCGGAAAGAGCTGGAGTTCGCCCGGCTGGCGGCCGAGCGGCTCGGCGCGCCCTACGAGGAGGCGGACCTGAGCGGTGTCCGTGGGGTGTTCCGCGGCTCATCGCTGACCGACCCCGCGGTGGCCGTGCCCCCGGACACCGGACCGCACCGGAGCAATCCCAACATCGTGCCGAACCGCAACGCGGTACTGCTGTCGGTGGCGTTCGCAGTGGCGGTCGTCGAGAACGCCCCGGTGGTCGCGTTCGGTGTGATGGCGGACGACATCGGTCCCTCCGACACGTCACTGGAGTTCCTTCGCGCCTTCGTCGCGATGGAGCGGATCGCGACCCGTGGGCACGGCCACCCCGACCTCGATCTGATCGCCCCCCTCGCCGAGTTGCACAAGAGCGAGGTGATCACGCTGGGCGCCGGGCTGAAGGTGCCGTGGGACGAAACCTGGACGTGCTTCCGTGGCGAGGAGGTGCACTGCGGCCGGTGCGCGGCCTGCGCCGAGCGGCGCGAGGCGTTCATCACCGCCGGCGTCGAGGACCCCACTCGGTACGCCCGATAGAACTCGTTGGTTCGTAGAACGGATCGTGAAGTGACCATTTTCGACGCTCTGGAATCCGGTGTACGCAGCTACAGCAGGTCCTGGCCCGTGGTGTTCGACCGGGCGGCCGGAAGCCGTCTGTACTCCGAGGGCGGACGTGGCTATCTCGACTTCTTCGCAGGCGCCGGGGCTCTCAACTACGGCCACAACAACCCGGTCCTCAAGGAAGCCCTGCTCGCCTACATCGCCGCCGACGGCGTCACGCACGCCCTCGACATGTTCACCGTCGCCCGGCGCGGCTTCCTGGAGGCGCTGCGGGAGACCGTCCTCGATCCGCGCGGACTGGACTACCGGGTGGTGTTCCCGGGGCCCGGCGGCGCCAATGCCGTGGAGGCGGCGCTGAAGCTGGCCCGCAAGGTCACCGGTCGGCCCACGGTCGTGAGTTTCACGAACTCCTTCCACGGCATGACGCTGGGCGCGCTCGCGGTGAGCGGCAACGCGGCCAAGCGGGCGGCCGCCGGAGTGCCGCTGACCCACACGGTGCCCCACCCGTACGACGGATATCTGTCGGAACCCGGAGGCGGGCTCGGGCAGTTGGAGAAGCTGATCGCAGACCCGGGGAGCGGGCTCGACAAGCCGGGTGCGGTGATCGTCGAGACCGTACAGGGGGAAGGCGGGCTCGCGGTGGCCGGATTGCCGTGGCTGCGCGAACTCGCCGCGGTCTGCGGGCGGCAGGGTGTCCTGCTGATCGTGGACGACGTCCAGATGGGCTGCGGGCGTACGGGCCCGTTCTTCAGCTTCGAGGACGCGGGCATCGTGCCGGACATGGTCTGCCTGTCGAAGTCGATCGGGGGGTACGGCCTCCCGCTGGCGCTCACCCTGGTCAGACCGGAGCTGGACGTGTGGCAGCCGGGCGACCACAACGGCACCTTCCGCGGTGTCAGCCCGGCGTTCGTGACCGGGGCCGCGGCGCTGCGGACCTACTGGAGCGGACGGGGCGCCCTGGGGAATCTGGAGAAGTCGGTGCGCGCCGCGGGGGAACGTGTGTCGACCACGCTGGCGGAGATCGCCGGCGCACATCCTCGTGCCGGTCTCCGGGTGAAGGGCCGCGGGCTCGCGGCGGGCCTCGCCTTCCCCGTCACGGGCGGGGCCGATGACCACACCGCGGCCAAGGTGTGCGCGGCGGCCTTCGACAGGGGGCTGCTGGTGGAGACATCCGGGGCGGCCGGGCAGGTCGTCAAGCTGCTTCCGCCGCTGACCGTGAGCGACGAGGAGCTGGACGAGGGGCTCCACATCCTCGGCGCGTCCGTCGCCGCGGTCCTCCCCCGCACACCACGGTCGGCCGTCCTGAGCCGTCCCACCGCACCGGCACTCCCCCCGAAGGAGCAGATCCTGTGAGTACGAGCATTCCGACCGTGGACATCACGCAGTGGCGGCACGCCGGAGTGGCGGGGAAGGCGGAGATCACCTCCGTCCTGGATGCGGCCCTGCGGAGCACGGGTGCGTTCCTCATGAGGGGGCACGGTGTCCCCCGGCGCCTGATGACGGAACTGCGTACCCAGGCAAGGGCGTTCTTCGACCTGCCGCGTTCGGTCAAGTCCCAGTACGGCATCCGGGCGGCCTATGACAGCGGCTGGCTCGAAATGCATCCCGCGGGCGGCGTCGGCGTCGAGCACTCCCCCGGCGATGGGCCGGACGTGGACGCTCCCGATCTGCACGAGTCGTTCTATCTGGGGCCGGGGCCGGGGCAGGGGCAGGGCGCCAGCGCGCTGGACCGGCTGTACTACCCGGCCAACCGCTGGCCCGGGGAACTGCCGTCGCTGAAGGCCGCGGCGGATGCCTACACCGCGCACATGGTCCGGCTCGCCGAGGAGATCAACGCGCTGCTGGCCGCCGTTCTCGGCCTGCCCGGGGACTTCTTCACATCGCGGGCCCGGCACTCGACGTGGACGCAGAACCTCAGCTGGTATCCCTCGCTGAACGCCGTCGGCGGGGTGGCCGACGGCCAGCTCCGCAACGGCCCCCACACCGACCTGGGCACGTTCACCCTGCTCAGCCGTCAGCAGGGCGTGGGCGGTCTGCAGGCGTGGAACGAGGCCGAGGGCTGGTTCGCGCCTCCTTACGACCCGGACGCCTTCCTCGTCAACCTCGGTGACCTGATGGAGCTGTGGACGGACGGGCGGTGGCGGGCGCTGCGTCACCGGGTGCTCGGGCCGAGCGCGCAGGCCCCGGACGAGGAGCTGACGTCGCTGGTCTTCTTCTACGAGTCGGACCCCGAGACGCTCGTGGAGCCGCTGGCGCCGCCGGCCGGTGGTGGGGCGGGGCGCGGCTCCGTGGTGTCCCGGCACGCGATTCTGGAGAAGCTGGGTGCGCGGGCCGACCTGCTCTCCGCGGCCGGCTGAGACCGCCCGTGGACGTACCGCTGCCGCCCGTGTGCTGCGTGCCGGGCGGCAGCGGTATCACGTCAGTTCGCCCCGGAGGCGCGGTCGATCTCCAGGGTGACCAGCGACCTGATGGTGGCCAGCGTGCCCAGGACCGTGGCCGGGTCCGGTCCGACGACGTAGGCACTGAGCGGGATGGCCGTGCTGTCCCTGGTGGTGGGGATCAGGTCACCGGGGGCGCAGTCGACCATGAGCTTGTCGATGCCCGGCACGTCCGCGAGCTTGTCCAGACCGTGCACCGCGACGAGCCGGCCCGGCGCGTCGTCATTGCGGAGGATGAGTGAGCCCAGCGCCGCCGAGAAGCGGGGCCGTGCGTCCATCAGGGAGGGACGCCGGCCGAGATAGCACTCCACGGAGTCCCGGAAGGGGTGGATGTCCTCGCTGTAGCGCGACCACAACTCCATGGCGGGGCCGCCGGGTTGGCGGGCGCCGATCTCCATGAGGTAGACGCCTTCGTGGTTGAACTTGACCTCGGTGTGGCTGGGCCCGATCGCCACACCGTAGGCGTCGAGCACCTGGTGGACGTAGCTCTGGAGCCGTTCCCACTGGGGGTGGCTCTCGTCGAGCTGCAAGGTCTCCCAGACGGGGAAGTCGTAGTCGCGGCCGTCCGGTTGGCGGTACTCCCACATGTCCACCACACGGTGCCCGCCGTCCGCGCTGTAGCAGTTGACGGCCACCTCGCGGCCGCGTACGTACTCCTCCACCAGCCACTCCGTGATGGGCTGCCCGAAGAAGTCGTGGGTGTCGAGCGCGGCGAGCCTGCTCAGGGACGGCTCGTCCGAGACGACGGTGGTGCCCTGCGAGCACGAACCCATGGTGGGTTTGACGATGGCGGGGAAACCGATGGCGCGGACCGCTTCGGGGAGCTCGGCGACGCTCCGTACGAGCTGGAAGCGGGGCACCGTCACACCGGCCTCGACGGCGCGGGCCCTCATCGCCGCCTTGTTCCTGCGTGCCCAGGCGAGGCCGTGGTCGTTGCCGGGCACCCCCAGGTCCTGGGAGAGCAGGTCGGCCACGTAGACGGACCCCTCGACGGCCGGGACGACCGCCACGACGGAGAGCCCCGTGGCCTCGACCTTGCTGACGATGCCGGCACGTTCGGAGGCGTAGAGGGTCACGTCGTCGCCCGCGTCATGGTCCGGTGTTCCGGTGCTGTAGTCGAGCGTGTAGACCGACAGCACGGTGAAGCCCAGTTCGCGGACGGCGTCCTTGTAGCCCGCTCCGTAGCGGACCGGGTCGACGAGCAGTACTGCCGGGGCTGCCTCATGCGTCATGCGGGATCTCCTCCGTGGGTCGCCGTCCCCCGAGCGGGGGCCACACCGGATGGTGCCGTCCGCACGAGCCCCTGGTGGAGGTGCTGGTGGGCCGACCTGCGGCCGGGCGCCCGCCCGGCCGCGCAGGCAGGCTGCGGTCCGCCCGTACGGAACACGGTGTCCGTACGGGCAAGGGGGCGTTCTCCCGGCTCAGCGGCCAGGGAGGGAGGAACGGCCCGTCGACCGTCGCCAGGGGCCAAGCCGCTCGCCAGGATGGATTCCTGCCCGCCCCCTGGGCACTTGAGGGAAGGAACCTGAACGATGGATCCTGAGTTCTACTCGAAGGTGGCCACCAAGTTCGGCGGCTACTCCAGCGGTGCCAGGCGGACGACTGTGTTCCCCGACGGTGACCCGGAGGAGTGGTTCGACAGGGCCGCCGTGGGCGCCGGCGGACCCGGCGCACGGCTGCTGGACGTCGGGTGCGCGGACGGCCGCAACCTCCTGTCGATCGCCCCCCGGTTCGGGGAGGTGACGGCGATCGACCTCTCGGCGGACATGCTGGAGGCGGCGGCCGGGCACCTGGAGGCGAGTGGCGCCGGGCAGGTCGCCCTCGCCCTGCGGGACGCGAGCCGCACGGGTTTCGCCGACGGCTCGTTCGACGTCGTCACCTCGCGGCGCGGCCCGCTGTTCCCCGAGGAGTTCGCGCGCGTCCTGACGAGCGGGGGCACCCTGGTCCATCTCGGCATCGGCGAGCAGGACGTGCGGCCGCTCAAGACGGTCTTCGGGCGCGGCCAGTTGTACGGGCGCTGGGAGGGCCGGCCCGTCGTGCAGGAGGAACGGGAACGCCTGGAACGGGCGGGGTTCACGGTCGTCCGGGAGCGGACGTTCTTCTACGACGAGTACTTCCACTCCCCCGGCGAGCTGAGCAGGTTCCTGGAGTCGGTGCCGATCTTCGAGGACTACGACCGGGACAGCGACAGGAAGCTGTTCGACGCCTACGTATCCGGCGCGTCGGAGAGCAGAGGCGTGCATCTGGCCCGTCACTGGTTCCTGCTGCACGCCCGCAGGGACTGACCCGGGTCCGACCGCCGTCCAGGTCAGGGGTCGTCCTTCACGCAGTCAGTTCGCACAGGGTCAGCAGCGGATGCCCGGCCAGCCGCTCGCGCCCGCCGAGGCCTCGCAACTCGACGAGCGCGACGCACTGCTGGACCCGTGCACCGCTCATGGCGACGAGCCGCGCGGCGGCCAGGAGGGTGCCTCCGGTGGCGAGCACGTCGTCGACGCAGAGCACCCGTTCGCCGGGGATCAGGGCTCCCTTCTGCACCTGGAGCCGACTCGTGCCGTACGTCAGCGCGTTCGGGGTCTCGTGGACGGGGCCGGGGAGTCTGCCCGCTCTGCGTGCCAGGGTGAGGGGGCTGCCGGTGCGGGCGGCGAGCGCGGCCCCGAGGAGGAACCCCCGGGCTTCGACGGCGAGGATGCGGTCGATGGGTCCGTGGCATTCGCGGGCTACGCGTGCGGCCAGTCGCCCCAGCATGCCGGGTTCCGCGTAGAGCCGGACCATGTCGCGCACCGCGAGGCCCGGCAGGGGGTGGTCCGGCACGATGGTCAGAAGTGCCTCGATGTCCCGCGCTGCCGCTCCCTTCCCCCGGGCGGTGTGGCGTGCCGGGGGTTTGTCGCGCCGTGGCCAGTGGGTGGCGCTCTCCGAGACCAACGCGGTGATCAGCGGGGCGGGCGTCACGTCGAACGCCGGATTGTGCACGGCGGCGCCGGGCGGTGCGACCAGGGTCCCTTCGAAGTGGGTGACCTCCTGGGCGTCGCGTTCCTCCACGACGATTCCCGCGCCGTCGGGCAGGCCGGGGTCCCAGGTGCACTCCGGCGCGACCACCAGGAACGGGATGTCGTGGTGGGCGGCGGCGACGGCGAGCCCGTAGGTGCCGGTCCTGTTGGCTGTGTCGCCGTTCACGGCGATACGGTCCGCGCCCACCAGGACGCAGTCCACCATCGCGCGGCTCATCAGGGCGGGCACGGCGGCGTCGACGACGACGCGGTACGGCACCCCGGCCTCGCCCAGTTCCCAGGCCGTCAGCCGGGACCCCTGCAGCAGAGGGCGGGTCTCGCCGACCAGGACCTCCTCCACCCTTCTGCGGGCGGCCAGTTCGAGGATGGTGCCCAGCGCGGTGCCGACGGCGCCGGTGGCGAACCGGCCCGTGTCGCTGTGCGTCAGGATCCTCAACGGCCTCTCGGGCAGCAGCGACTCGACGAGGTCCGCCGCGCGGCGGGTCAACATGCGGTTGGTGGCGGCGTACTCGGCCAGCATGGACTGCGCCTCGGCCAGGACGGCACCGGGCCCTTCGCCGAGCCGGCCGAGAGCCCGCCGCACGCCCCGCGCGAGGTGGACGGCGGTGGGTCCGGTGCTCACGAGGCGTTCGGCGTCCGCACGGACCCGCTCACCACCTGCCCATGCCTCCCCGGCCGGGGAGGCATGGGCAGCCGCGGACAGCGCGACGCCGAAGGCACCGGCGAGCGCGATCGCCGGAGCACCGCGGATCGCCAGAGTCCGGACGGCTTCCACCACCTGGTCGACCGTGGTCAGCCGGAGCGTCCGGCATACGTGGGGCAGTGTGCGCTGGTCGACAGCGATCAGGGCGCCGTCCTCCCAGCCGAGCGAGGCGGCGGTCGGCGGTGCGGTCATGTGCGGTCCTCCTTCGGTTCACGGTGCCTGAGTGCTCGGCCCGTCAGCCCGCTCCGGTCTCCGGTGGCCGGGGTGCAGGGTGGCGGCCCTGAAGACCGTGTCGGCGGAGCGGCACCCGGGCGGTGCCGGTGTGCGATACCGGCACCGCTGTGGGCCAAGGAGACGGTCAGAGCCGCACGAGGGACATGAGTTCGGCCCGCAGCGTCGTGTCGGTGCCGAAGACACCGAGGAACGCCGTGGAGGTCATCAGGGCGCTGGCCTTGATGCCCCGCATCGTCATGCACAGATGCTCGCCCTTGCCGAGCACGGCGACGTCCGGTGTGCCGGTGAGGTCGGCCACCTCCTCGGCGATGTCCGTCACGAGCCGCTCCTGCACCTGGAGCCGGTGTGCGTGCCGATGGGCGACGCGGGCGAACTTCGACAGGCCGAGCAGCCGGCCCGTCGGCCGGTAGGCGATGGTCACGGAGCAGTTGAAGGGAAGCAGGTGGTGTTCGCACAGCGACCACACCTGGATGTCGGAGACCACGACCAGCTGGCTCGCCGTCACTGCCTCGAACACGGTGCCGGTCGAGCCCGGTTCGTAGTCGACGAACTCGCGCCACCAGCGGGCGAAGCGCTGGGGGGTGTCCCGCAGTCCGTCCCGGTCGGGGTCCTCCCCGATCTCCTTCAACAGCTGTCTGCCCAGAGCGATCAGCGGGTCTTCTTCCGTCACGGTGTCGAGGCCGGTGAGTTCGCCAGAGGTCCGCATATGCACAGGCACGGTCAAACGCCTCTTTTCTGACCCCACAACAGGGTGTGTAGCCGCGTAGTGATGTTCCAGCCGCGCTCGATCACCGAAGCGGCCAGATCCTGCATGTGCCGGCTGACGTGCTGGGGGTCCTGGCCTTCCGGCATGATCCACACCGAGGTGATCCCCATGGCCGAGACCAGCTCCGCGACCTCGTCGAGGTCCGCCTCGGTGCGGCAGACGAACTTGAACGTCGCCTCCGGAAGCGTCGCGAACCGCCGCAGGGCCGTCGGGACGATCCGGGCCCGCTCCGGGTCACCGGAGTGGGACAGCTTCGGCGAGACGTTGAAGCGCACGCCGGCCCTGATGAGCCGCGGATCCGGCACCCGGGTCCCGTTCGTCTCGAATTCGATCTCGATGCCGTGCCCGGTCAGGATGTCGATCAGCGGCACCAGCCGGGCCTGCTGGCTGAGTGGTTCACCGCCCGAGACGACGATGAGGCCGACCCCGAAGGCCAGCAATGTCTCCGCGACGTCGGGAACGGCCGATCTGTGCAGTTCCTTCTTGGGGTCGTAGGCGATTCCCGTATCGCTCTTCCCCTGCCAGTCCCAGGTGTACGGGGTGTCGCACCACCGGCACGACAGATTGCAGCCACCGAGCCGCAGGAACGCACACCTCCGTCCGAGCGAACGCCCTTCGCCCTGGACAGTCTCAAGTGGGGCCGAACATCTCGTTCACCACGAGTCCGGATTCCACAGGGCACCACCTCCTTCACCGTCGGTCTCCGGCAGTTGCCCGCACGAGGCCCGTCAGGAGGCCGGAGCGGGGCGGTACTCGGCCCAGGTCTTGGGGGTCTCCGAGACGCTCACCGCGGTCAGCTCCGGAAGATCACCCGACCACTGGTCGTAGAGCCACATGGCGAGTTGCTCGGCCGTCGGGTTCCCCTTGACGATGTCGTTCAGGTGACGGTGGTCGACGGTCTTGTCGATCCACTGCTTGAACGCCGCGAGGTCGCCGTAGTCGCGCACGAAACCCGTCGGCGTCAGATCCGCTTTCTTTGCCGAGAGTTCCAGTTCGACCACGTAGTTGTGACCGTGCAGCCGGGAACACTGGTGTCCCTCCGCGAGGCCGGAGAGCTGATGGCTCGCGGAGAACTCGAACCTCTTGGTGATACGGAGCGTCATGGGCGCCACCTCTCGTTCGTACCGGGGGAACGGGTAACCCGCCACCATGAGTCTCGTACGTGGACGGCCCCGGCGGCATGTCCCACTGGTCGGTCTTTCGGGCAGCGCCCGGTACGTGTTGCCGGACGCCCTTGCCCGCAGGGCCGGGCACCCCGCACCTCGCCCCACACGGAGCACGCTTGGCCGGCCCGCACAGGCGATGCGCTATCGCAAACAGCTGTCGCAAACATCTTGGGGAGCTTCCGGATTCACGTCGCCGGGCGTGTCGCGCGTCGGCTCGAAAGCATTACCCAACGAGGACCATATCCGGCCGCCCCCACGGCCAATTCGGCTTCAAACAGCCGGATTCACGGCGTGAGCAAGTGGGCAGGGCGCCTGCCGGGGAGGTGGAATCGGCTTCCCGGACGGCGAGTTGAGTGTTCGCGGAACAGCCATCACCAACGATCACCGACCGGCTCGCGAGAGTGTATGCGTAGAATCACAGACTGTGAGATTCGAACTGTTAGGGCCGCTCAGGGCATGGCGCGACAGCAACGAGCTGGAGCTGGGTCCACCCAAACAGCGCGCGCTCCTCGCCCTGTTGCTGGTACGGGCGGGCCGCCCGGTCGACATGCCGGAGATCGTGGACGCCCTCTGGGGCGAGCAGCCGCCGAAGAGCGCGACCAATGTGGTGCACCGGCATGTGGGCGGGCTCAGAAAGACATTGGCAGGGGACCCCCCGAACGGGGGGACGGGGAGTGAGATCCTGCGCAGCTCCACCACCTACCGGCTGCCGGTCGATGCCTCATCACTCGACCTGCTGCGCTTTCGCGAACTCACTGCAAACGCCCGCCAGGCGTACGCCGGGGGCGCGCCGGAGGCAGCGGTGGAGTTGCTGGTCCAGGCGCTCGCGCTGCGAAGCGGCCAGGTGGCGACCGGAATCCCGGCCGGGGTACAGGCTCTGCCCGCGTTCGCCGCGGTCGACCGCGAGTATCTCGACGCCGTCACGACCGCCGCGGACATCGCGCTGGAGGCGGACGCCGCGGGGCGCCTGCGCATCCCCCTCCAGCAGGCGGCCGAACAGAACCCACTGGAGGAGGAGCTCCAGGCGAGGCTGATCTCCGTACTGGCCCGCACCGGCAGACAGGCCGAGGCCCTGGAGCTCTACCGCCAGGTCCGGAGGCGGCTCGCCGACCAGTTGGGCATCGACCCGGGGCCCGCGCTCCGCCAGGCCCACGCGCAGGTGCTCCGCGGCCGGACGGGCCCGGGTGCCCGCACGAGTGCTCGCGTGCCGGGTGCCCGCACGGGTCCCCTCGTGGACAGCGCGCGACGTGACCGGCTCCGGGTGAGCATGAGCGCACCGGCGGCGCGGCCGACGCCGGTACCGGTGGTCCGGCCCCGTCAACTCCCCGCGCTGACCGGAGGGTTCACCGGCCGGCAGCCGGAGATCGACAGCGTCCTCGCGCTGGTGCCCGACGTCCCCGGGGCGGGCCGCCCCGCATCGGTGGTGATCAGCGCGATCAGCGGGATGGCAGGCGTCGGCAAGACCAGCCTTGCCCTGCATGTGGCCCACCGGATCGCCCACCGCTACCCGGACGGTCAGCTGTACGTCGATCTGCGGGGTTTCGCCCCGGCCGATCTCGTGAGCACGGCGGGTGAGGCCCTGCGGTCCTTCCTGCACGCACTCGGCGTCCCGGCGTGGCGCGTGCCGGTCGGCGTGGACGAGCAGACCGCCCTCTACCGCAGTCTGCTGGCCGAGCGGCGCATACTGATCGTCCTGGACAACGCCCGTTCCCCGCAGCATGTGCGCCCTCTGCTGCCGGGCGGGTCCGACAGCCTGGTCATCGTGACGAGCCGGAGCTTCCTCCAGAGTCTCGTCGCCACCGAGGGCGCCCATCCCCTCGTCCTCGGCCCGCTCTCCGCGGACGAGGCCAGGGAGGCGCTGGTACGGCGGCTCGGCGGGCGCCGCGTCATGGACGAGCCGCAGGCCACGGACACGATCATCCGGCTGTGCGGCAGTCTCCCCCTGGCCCTGGCCGTGGTGGCCGCACGCGCCGCCACCCGCCCCGGTCTCCCCCTGGCGTCCGTGGCTGCCGAGCTGGGCGGCCGCCGCATCAACCTCGACGCCCTCACCGACGCCGACCCCAGAACCGACATCCGCTCGGTCTTCTCCTGGTCCTGCGACAACCTCAGCGCCGAGGCGGCACAGCTCTTCCGGCTGCTCCCGGTCCACCCCGGTCCCTCGTTCTCCGTGCTGGCGGCGGCGAATCTGGCCGGTCTGCCGGTCGGGAAGACCGGGGAGCTGCTCGCTGAGCTGGTCCGGGCGCACCTGCTGAACGGGTCAGCAACGCACCGCTACGGATTCCATGACCTGGTCCACGCCTACGCCGACGAGCTCTCCCGCGGCGACGACGCGACGGCCCGGCACGCCGCACGCCGCCGGATGGCCGACTTCTACCTGCACTCCGCCCGCTCCGCCGCGACGACCCTCGACCCGCACCGGATCGAACACATCGACCTGGCTCCGCCGCAGCCCGGCACCACGCTGGAACCGATCGGGCAGCGGGAGCGGGCCGCCGCCTGGCTCGACACCGAGCTGCCCGTGCTGCTGCTCCTGGTGGAGCAGACGGCCTGCGGTGACCTGCCGCTCCACACCTGGCAGCTGGCCCAGACCCTCGACCTCTACCTCGACCGGCGGGGGCGCCGGCAGGACCAGCTCGGCATCCAGCGGATCGCGCTGGACGTGGCCGAACGGACCGGCGACCGGCTCGGTCAGGCCCACGCCCACTGCGCGCTCGGTCTCGGCCACGCACGACTCGCCGGTGAGGAGGAGGCACAACTCCATCTGAGACGGGCGCTCGCCCTCTTCACGGAGCTGGGCGAGGACGACGGACGGGCCCGCACGCACCGTCTTCTCGCCCTCCGCGCCAACGCCGGCGACGACCACGACCTCGCCCTGCACCACTATCAGCAGGCGCTCGCCCTCTACCGCTCGACCCGCCATCTCAGCGGCCAGGCCAGCGTCTTCAACGAGACCGGACGGACGTACAGCCTCCTTGGCCGGCACGACCTCTCCCTCCTGCTGTGCAGGCGGGCGATCACCATGCACCACCGCATCGGCGACATGAACGGGGAAGCCGCGGCCTGGGACAGCCTGGGGTTCGCCCAGCACGGTCTGGGCCGGTTCTCCGACGCCCTCGACAGCTTCCGGCGCGCCCTGCACACGTACGAGAGCGTCAACGACCTCTCGTTGCAGGCCGGCACACTGATCCATATCGGCGACGCCCTCGACGCCCAGGGCAACGGGTCCGGCGCGGCCGAGGCGTGGGAGAGGGCGCTGACGATCCTGACCCGGCTCGGCCACCCCGACGCGGAGCAGCTCCGCGACAAGCTGTGCGGGCGGCCGGGCTGACGCGTCCGTCCCCCGGGCCCCGCAGGCCGCCGCTGTCACCGCTGTCACCGCTGTCACCGCTGTCACCGCTGTCACCGCTGTCACCGCTGTCACCGCTCTAGAGATACCCCTCGCGCATGGCGAAGGCGACAGCGTGCGCCCGGTTCTTCAGGTGAAGTCGGACCATGACGTCGTGCAGGACGCCTTTGACGGTGCGCTCGGAGTAGCAGAGGTGCGCCGCGATCTCCCTGGTCTCCATCCCCTTCGCCACGAGCTTCAGGACGGCGATCTCCCGGGCGGTCGGGCTGACGGTGGGACCGGGTCCCGAACCCGAACCGCGGCGCGTGCGCCCCAGTTGGACGAGAAGCCTGCGCAGCAGGTCGCCGGGCACCTCGCCCTCGCCCCTGCCCACCGCCCGGATGGCCTTGACCAGCCGCTCGGCAGTCGCCTGGTGGCGCCACACGATGGCGGGCACCCCGGCTTCCAGCACCATCTCCAGCTGGGCCTCGTCCAGTTCGTCCACCACGAGGACGACCCGCTGCTTGCGGTCCACGACCAGCTTGCGCAGCTGTTTGGAGGCCGTCGCGTCCATCTGGTTCAGGAGGGCCACGGCTACGTCCTCGGGGCGCTGCTCCGGGGTGGAGCCGGTCTGCACGAGCACCGTTACACCGTCCTGGTGTGCCAAGTGGCTGATGAGGCCGGCCCGGGACAAGGGGTCGCCGCCGTGTACCGCCACCGTGATCTCGGTTGATGACATGCACTGGTCCTGACTTGAGGGCCCGCCTGCCACGGATCGACGCGTCAGACGCTGCTTCGCCGGTTCGGGTGTGTACGAGCGTGGCGCTGCTGCCGAAGCCGTACGTCCCGACGCTAGACGGCGGCTGTGCCGAAGCAGTGCCGAAAGAGTGCCGACTGCATCTATTCACGGGGCGTACTGGTCCGCTGAGCCCGCTGGGGCACCCCGGCTTCACCGTCGGCTCCAGCCGCCGTAGCAGCCGTGGGGACATGCGGGCCCGTTCCGCCCGATCGGTCACTCCATCAGGTGGTCGGGGAGCGGTGTGCCCCCGGTGGCTCGGCCGGACCGGGAACCTGGAGGTCCACATGGTGTGGGCCGTCGGCCGGGTCCCGGGCCGGTGCTGGGGTGGGGAAGAGGACGCGTTGGTGTCTGGTGACGACAGTGCTTCGAAAGGTACCGACCGTGGGGCGGAGGCGGCGTATCTGGTCGCCGGAGCAGTCGATCTGGCAGTGAGTGGTGCGGCATCGGCCCTGCGCGGTGTACGGGCAATCCTGGGGCGGTCCGACCTTGTCGAAATGGCCCAGGACGGCGAGGAGGACCTGAAGGTACGCGGCCGGCTGGCGGTCCAGCGGTACACCGCCGTGCCGGAACCCCATCTTGAGCTGCTGGCCCGCCGTGCCGCCGTCCGTCTCGATGCGAGCGATGACTGACGACGGGCGCGAACGCGATGCGTTCAAGGCCCGGGTCGACAGGGAACTCACGTCGTTCGTGGACCAGGAGATCCTGGAGCTGATCGCTGTCGACGAGCAACTGACCCCTGTCGCAGACCAGTTGCGTGCGGTCACATCGGACGGAAAGCGGCTGCGGGCCGCCTTCTGCTACTGGGGCTGGCGGGCGGCGGGGCAGCCGGACTGCGACGAGATGGTCAGGGCCGCGGCCGCCATGGAGCTGGTCCATGCGGCCGCCGTCGTCCACGACGACATCATCGACAACAGTCCTGTCCGGCGGGGAGTCCCCGCCGCCCACATCGCGCTGCAGGGGGCGCTCACCGGCCGTGCGGGGCGTCAGGCCGGTGGCCGGGCGCTGGCCATGCTGACCGGGGATCTGCTGATGTCGTGGGCCGGGCAGCTGTTCACGTCGTGCGGTCTGCCCGCCGCGTATCTGGCCCGTGCGCGCCCGATGTGGGCGGCCCTCGCCCGTGAGCTCGTGGCGGGCGAGGCGCTGGAGATCCTGCGCACCGGATCCCGTCCGCACGCCCAGAGTTCGCTTCAGGTCATCCGGTACAAGACGGCCAAGTACACCGTGGAGCACCCGTTGCACATCGGGGGGCGTCTGGGCGGCGGCCGCGCGGCTCTGATCGAGGTGTTCAGCGCCTACGGGCTTCCGCTGGGGGAAGCGTTCCAGCTGCGCGACGACCTGCTCGGGATCTTCGGCGATCCCGGCGCGACGGGCAAGTCGAACGCCGACGACCTCGTGGGCCACAAGCCCACCACTCTGCTGGCGGTGACCTGGACCTCCGCCACCGCCGCCGAGCGCAAGGTGCTGCGCGGGCTGCTCGGCCGCCGCACCCTCGGTCAGGAGGGCCTCGACCAGGTACGGGAGATCATGCGGCGCACCGGAGCTGTCGGGCGGATCGAGGAACTGATCGCCGCCCGTGTGCGGGCCGCCACCACGGCGGTCGACCGTGCGGACCTGTCGGCCCCCGCCGCCGCGGCGCTCACCGGTCTGGTGGGTTCAGCCGTCACTCGTCAGTCGTGACCACGCGAGGAGAGAAGCCCGTGCCCTACACGAGCCAGTCCATGGACGCCCTGCGGGAGGTGGGTGACGAGCTCGCGGACGCAACGGTGGCCACCCTCTTCGAACGGGGTGAGGTCGGTCAGTTCAACACCCTCATGCGCTGGTTCTCCGAGGCGGGCCAGGACCTGCCCGACGGACTGCCCGACGTGGCCCGCGAGTATCTGCGGGCCACCAGCGCACCCCCGTCATGGGTGGACTGGGGCGAGATGGAGAAGGCCCGGCTGTTCTTCATCGACAACAACGTGCACATCTCCACCGCACTGTCCTTCGCGGCGATGCCCGCCTGCTACGTCGTCCCGCACATCGCCGAACTCCTCAGTGCCACCCACGCCCTGGCGTATCCCTCCCGGCGGATGGCCGAGACCGGCCAGTTCACCGTCTACCTGATGCGCCCCGACGCCTTCGAAGCCGGCAGCCGCTTCATCCCGGCCGCGCAGAAGGTCCGCCTGCTCCATGCCTCCATCCGCCACCATCTGCGCCGCGAGAACCGCTGGGACGTGGCGAAGCGGGGTGTGCCGATCTGTCTTGAGGACATGATCGGCGGCCAGATGATGTTCTCCATCCAGGTCCTGGACGCCCTGCACCGGCTCGGCATCCATATGTCGGCCGACGGCGCACAGTCGTACTACTACGCCTGGCGCGTGGTCGGATCGATGCTCGGCATCGGCCTCGAACACATGCCGGCCGACCTGGAGAGCGCGCGGCAGTTCTCCGATCTGTACATGACCCGGCACATGGGCCCCTCCGAGGACGGTGCCCGGCTGACCCGCCAGTTGATCGACCTCTACGAAGAAGTCGTCCCGGGCACCGTGTTCGACCCCGTGGTCTCCGCGCTGATCCGGTACCTCATCGGGGACACGGCCGCCGACTGGCTCGACGTACCCCGCTCGCCGGCCTGGGACTCCGCCATCCAGACCGCCCCGGTCCTGCTGGGCGTCCTCGAACGCCTTGAGGACAACTCACCGCTGGCCGCTTGGGCACTGGACCGCCTCGGCGGTCTGACCACCAACCTGGAACTCAGCTCCCTGACCCGCGGCCGCGTCATGCAGTACGCCATCCCGGAGCAGCTCAAGGCCGAGTACGGCGTCACCTCGACTGCGTCCCGCACCAACCGCTGGACCCCTCCCCCGCTCTCCGATCCCCCGCGTTCCGGTCCTCCGCGTTCGGGGAAAGCATCCGCCAAGTAGCCTCACCGAGAGGCCGGTTGCGTCACGTCAGGGCAGACGTCACGTGCAGGTCCTTGTTCTTGGTCTCCGGCGCCATGAAGAAGCTGACGAGAGCGCCGACGAGCGCGATGCCCGCCGCGATGTACATCGTGGCGCTCAGTCCGAGCGAGGCCAGGGACCATGGAGTGGCGAAGGTGCCGATGGCCGAGCCGATCCGGCTGATCCCCGTACACAGACCGACCGCGGTGGCGCGGACCTCGGTGGGGAACAGTTCGTTGGGATAGATCCATTCGAGGATCGACGGCCCGCCGTTGAAAACCGCGTACACCGCGAACGCGAACGCGACCATCCACAGACCGGAGTCCGGTTCGACCGCCAGGTAGAGCAGGCCGAGCGCGGAGACCGCGAACCCTCCGATGAGGACGGGGCGGCGGCCCAGCCTGTCGACGAGCAGAAGGGCCACGACATTGCCGATCAGGAAGAACAGGTTGATCAGGCCGTAGCCGAGATTCGCCTCGTCGCCGCCGTTCAGGTTGAACAGCGCGAGTACCTGTGGCCCGAAGGCGTAGATGGCGAAGAGGGTGACGATGGTGCAGGTCCAGAAGACCGAGATGAAGACGACGCGTTTCAGATAGCCGCCGGTCAGCAGAGCGCGCATCGGGACGGCGCCCTCTTCCTCGGGGAGGTCTGCGAGCGTGGCGTGTTCGGCCACGGTCTGCCGGAGTACGTCGACGGCCTCCTGCGTACGGCCCTTGCTGTGCAGCCAGCGGGGGGACTCCGGGATGCGGGCCCGTGCGCAGACGATGACGGCTGCGGGAATCGCCGACGACGCCAGCATCCACTTCCAGCCGTCGGGCGAGCTCAGCAGGACGTACCCGACGAACGCGGCGACCGTCGCGCCCACGAACCACATGGCGTTCAGCCCGCCGAGGAGTTTCGCGCGCCATGCCTTGGGGGCGAACTCGGTCACCAGGGAGGTGGCGATCGGGTAGTCCGCGCCGACGGCGATCCCGATGAGCAGCCGCAGCACGAAGAGTTCGATCTCGTTGGTGACGAAGAACTGCAGTACGGAGCAGACGATGATGGCGATCAGGTCGATCATGAACATCAACTTGCGCCCGATGCGGTCGGTGACCGCTCCGAACACCGCTCCGCCGACGAAGACACCGATCAGTGCGGATGCTCCGATCAGTCCGGACCAGAGGATGCTCATTCTCCACTGGGTCTGTATCTGCACCATGGCGATGCCGATGATGCCGAGGATGTAGCCGTCGAGGAACGGCCCTCCGGAAGAGACCAGCGCGAGTTTGACGTGGAATTTGTTGAGCTGCGCGGTGTCGAGCGACGAGCCGGCCCGCCGGCCGGCTGAGGCGGGTGTATCGACGTCCATCGGATCCGTCCCATCGAGGGTTCGGGAGCACGGGTAGCGTCTCCGCACGAGGCGAGCGCTGGGGGTTGCCGTGGCGGCAGGGACCGCGTGGCACGGGGGGGGTGACCGGATGCGCCCCGGTCCGCCGGGGGGGCCGGCAGGGTGTACGTACGCCGGAGCCGCTACGGGCCGGGGACGAGGGCCGCCACCGCGTCGATCTCGACCCGTTTGGCACCGCGGAAGGCCGCGACCTGCACCGTCGTACGGGGCGGCAGCGCGACGTCCGCCAGGCGGTCGAGGTAGGCGGAGTTGTAGTGGTCGAACTCGGCGAGGTCGGCCAGGTACACGGTGACTTTGAGCAGGGTGTCCAGGCCACCGCCGGCTGCGGTCAGCACGGTCTCCAGGTTGTCCAGGGCCAGCCGGACCTGGTCGCCGATGTCGTGCGGCGTGTCGCCTTCGGGGGTGACGGGGACCTGGCCGCAGGCCCAGAGAGTGCCGTTGTGGAGGGCTGCGGCGGAGTAGGGCCGGGGCCGGCCGTCGGGGTGGGGGAAGAGAGTCGGCATCGGTGGACTTCCTCTGCGGTGCGGGGTTCAGGGTTGCGGGGATGCAGGGCGTTCGGGAACCAGGTAGCGCCGTGCGGCGCCGTGGACCGTCGCCCACGGTCCGGGGTCGACCCGCAGACCGTGCGTCATGGCTGTGGCGAAGCGCTCGTGGTGGTGCGCCGGGGTGCGGGCCGGTGGCAGATCCGGCGTCCCGGTGTCCCCGTTCCAGCGGCTCAGCAGGATGCCATCGGCGGGCCGGATCGGAGCATCCGCGGTGTGCCGGGTGCCGAAGGCGCCGGGGCCGGGAGCCCGGTACACCGTGCTGTCGGCGGTGGCCAGTACGCAGCTTCCAGGTGAGCCGTCCGCGCGTATCCGGGTGGCCAGGAGCGGGGTTCCGGTCCGGGCCGCGGCGCTGACGAGGATCCACTCCACCGACGGGGTCCACACTCCGGGCAGCAGGACCGGGCGCGGGCCCGCCGCTGCGAGGTCCGCCGCCGAAGGCCCCAGCAACAGGGGCCCGCGGCACGCCGGATCGTGGAGTACGACCGGATCGTGGCGTGCCAGGTGGCTGCCGCCGGAGCATGAGACCGGTTGCCGGCCTCGCGGGACGCGGTCGAGCTCACCGGCCAGCGCGAGGACGCCCGCTCCGTCCAGGACCTCGCCGAGTACGACGAGGTCCGCGGTCGTCGCGGCTTCTCCGCTGGAGGCTCCGGCGGCGACGACCGCGCGGAAGGCCGCCTCGCGGATCTCCCGTACCGCCACCCGGAAGCCGCTGCCGGTCCGGTCGGTGTCCGTGCCGGCACCGGTGCGTCCGCCTGCAATCGTGGGTCCGCCGCTCATGGTCCGTCCGCCGGTCATCGTGGGTCCGTGGTGTCGAAGACTTCTGTGAAGAGCCGGAGCCAGTTCTCGCCCATCACCTTCGTGACGGTGGCGTCGTCGAGGCCCGCCGAGAGCAGACCCTCGGTGACGGCGGGAAAGTCCTCGGGGCCGCCGAACCACTGCGGCCACACGGGCCATTCGGGTTCGACCGGGTTGGCCGCAGCGGGCCTCCAGCGTCCGTTGCGCAGCCAGGCCACGAAGTCCTGCGACCAGTTCCGCGTGCAGTCGCTGCCGATGGCCACATGATCCGGACCGATCTCGTCGACCAGCCGCGCCACCATCGAGCAGAACTGGTCACGGGTGGTCAGCTCACCGCCCAGCACATTGGGGTAGAGGCAGCATCCGATGACCCCGCCACGGTCGGCCAGGGCCCTGATGACTTCGGCCGGCTTGTTCCTGGGGTGGTCGAAGAACCACGTCGGGTTCGAGTGCGTGATGGCCACCGGCCCCGCGGATGCCTCAATGGCGTCACGCGAGGTCCGGTTGCCCACATGCGAGAGGTCGATGAGCATCCCGACCCGGTTCATCTCGTCCACGATGTGGCCGCCGAAGGCGGTCAGCCCGGAGTCGTGGGCGTCGTAGCAGGCACCGCCGACCAGGTTCTGGATGTTGTAGGTGAGCTGTCCGACGCGTACCCCGAGCCGGTGGAACACCTCCACAAGACGGTAGTCGTCGCCGAAGGGCGAAGTGTTCTGGAAACCCAGCAGCACCGCCACCTTGCCTTCGGCCTTCGCGGCACGTATCTCTGCGGCCGTCCCGGCGAGCACGACCACGTCGTCGTTGTCCCTGGCCAGCTGGTACCAGTCGGCGATCGCACGGATGGTCTCGCCCGGCCCCTCCCATACGGCGCAGGTGGCGTTCACACCGCTGACGCCGCCGGTACGGAGCTCTTCGAGCACCTTCCGGTCCCAGTTGTTGATCTCCAGGCCGTCCACGACGACCAGGTCCTCATGAGCGAGCGAACTCACCGTGCGTCCTTTCGGGGTTTGCGAACGAAGAACCAGTCGGGGTCGGTTCCGGCCGCGATGTCGGCCACCCGCGGGGCGCCGGAGAACAGCGTGACCCGGAGCCAGTCGGTGGACTGGGGGCTGTAGTTGTCCATGCCGTACAGGGCGAGCTGGAAGCGTTGCAGGTGCAGGGGCAGAAAGTTCGCGGCGAGCAGATTGGCCCGGACTTCGGCGTAGGGAAGCCCCGCCAGCGACTGAACACGGGCGGCCACTCCGCGGTGCCATGGGTGCGAAAGCAGGAATTCGCCGACGAGTTGACCGTCGTCCGCGCTCTCCAGGTCGCCGAGCAGCTCGGTCACCGCGCGGGCGATGTCGACCGGGTGCTCCACCTCCTCGCCCGGATCGACGCCGCGCCGGCCGCGCCGGGGTTCTTCGTTGTCCTGGGACGAGAACCAGAAGTGCGCCTGCTGGGCGGGATCACCGAAGTCGAACCGGCGCACCCAGCCGTAGCGTTCGAGCACCTCGGTCCTGAGCTCCCCGCAGGTCTGGGCGGGCGCCACCTGGAGGGTCTGGTCGCAGCGGAGCAGTACGTCGATGTCCGTGTCGAGGTCGTCGTAGACCTCGACGAGCACCGAGTCGACCACACCGCGCGCTTCGAGACCGATCTCCCCGGCCGCCGTGTGCAGGGCGTGCCAGGCCCGGTCGGTCCGCTCGCCCAGGACCAGCCCGGTGGCGAGGTATCCGTCGAGCAGCTCCACCACCTTGTCGAGCAGGCCGGCCAGTTGTGGGCCGGGGAGATAGGGCGCGGTGGCCAGGGTGTCGCGTTCGCGGTAGTACTCCCGCGCCCGGTCGAGCAGCAGGCGTACCCGCTCCGTCCGCGCGTCCTGCGGTGATGTGGTCTGCTGGAGGGCGTACGCGAGCGGGAGTTCGCGCACCGCGCACCACGCGTCCAGCACCTGCGGGTGGTTGATCACGTAGGGGACCATGCCGAGCCCGGTGGCGTTGCCGAGCCCCAGGAAGCACCGCCAGTCCCCGTCCAGTGCCACGGCTTGCGGGCTCTTCGCCGCCGCGCAGTGCTCGACCAGGTCGTAGCTGAGCTCGCGCAGCAGCCATGCGGTCAGCATCTGCGACCGGTACGGCAGCCGCAGCGGGTGGCCGGGGCGCAGCCGGCCGAAGTCGGCGAGTCCGAACTTGCCGTTGCTGTAGAAGGCCGTGCTCCGCAGCACATACGCTGCGTCGCCCAGTTCGGCCGGATCGGGCTGCCGCCCCTCGGCGAGCCGGTCCACCACGTAGTCGAAGAACCGTCTGCTGCGGTTGGCCCGCGTCCACACCAGAGTCGCGGCGTCGGCGCGGCCCGTCTCCTGCCCCGGCACCTGCGCGCGCAGTTCCGACCGCCGGGCCTCGTTCCAGGGGCCTTCGACCAGGGCCGCGGTGACGTCCCACGCCTCGGCGACGACCCTGTCCGTACGCTGCCCGTCGGGCAGCACCGTGGAGAAGGCGGCGAACCTCAGCTCATGGCCGTCGGCGTCGATCCGGTAGACGGCTTCGCCCCTGCCCTGCGCGTCGATGTCCCAGGTCTCGCGGGTCACGGTCCAGCGCTGCGCGGCGGCGGTGCGGAGGAAGGACCGCGCGAAGCTGTGCCGGGTGTGGCGGGCGGACCCCAGCTCCTCCGGATCGAGGACCTGGTCCGCCGGGCGCGCGAACTGCTGGGCCCGGCGGAGCCGTTCGGTGGGCCGCAACCCCGGCCCGGCTGTCACGACCGGCTCCGGGCCGGGGTGCCGGTGCGCAGGTACGCCGTCTTGGACCAGGTGAAGAACTCCGCGCCGCTGTCACCGTTCTGCTCGCGGGGCGCCGGGAAGGAGGAGTCCTTGAGTCCGCCGAACGGCGCGTGCAGCTCCGATCCGGTAGTGGGCGCGTTCGCCTTCACCAGCCCGGCGTCGAGCTCTTCGACGCAGCGCCGTACGGCCCGCTCGTCGCAGGTGAACACGGCTGCCGTGAGGCCGAACCGGGTCCCGTTCGCGATCCGGATCGCCTCGTCCAGATCAGCTGCGCGCACCAGGGTGGTGACCGGGCCGAATACCTCCTCGTGGCAGATCGTCAGGCCGGGGTGCCCGGCGAGCAGGGTGGGAGCGTAGAAGCAGTCTGCGTCGGTGCCGGGACCGGCACCGGCGCGCGCCAGCACCTGGGCGCCTTCGGACAGGGCCTGCTCGACCGCCGCTTCGACCTCCTGCCGTGCCCGGACGGAGACCAGCGGGCCGATGCCCACACCGTCGTCCAGGCCGTCGCCGACGACCAGGGCCTCGATCCGGTGCTTCAGTTCGGGCAGCAGGGCGTCGTACGCCTCTCCGACGGCGATGATCCGGCGGGTGCCGGTGCACTTCTGGCCGGTGGATCCCATCGCGCCCGCCACCAGGTCGGCGGCGGCCACGGCCGGGTCGGCGTCGGGCAGCACGATGGCCGCGTTGTGCCCGCCCAGTTCCATCTGGACCTTGGCCCCGCGCGGGACCGCTGCCGCCTGGATGGACCGGCCGACCGCCACCGAACCGGTGAAGGTCACCCCCGCGACCTCTTCGCGGGCCACCAGCGCCGCGCCGACGCTGCCGGGCGCGAGGAGGAGGCCGAGCACGCCCGCGGGCACTCCCGCGTCCGCCAGCACCTGGGCGAAGGCGGCTGCCACGGCGACAGTGTCGCTGGCCGGCTTCCAGATGACCGCGTTGCCCCACAGCAGGGCGGGAGCGATCTTCCACGCCGGGATCTGCAGAGGGAAGTTCCACGGCGTGATCGCCGCGACGGTGCCGAGGGGGCGCCTGAGGGTGCGGATGACCTCGTCGGGATGGCCCGACGGGTAGGTGACGCCGTCCGCCGCGCGGGCCCGGGAGGCGTGGTAGTGGAGGGTCTCGACCGAGGCGCCGACCTCGGCGCGCGACTCCGGGAGCGTCTTGCCCTCCTCCCGCGTCATCAGCAGCGCGATCTCCTCGGCCCGGTCCGCGAGCAGTCCGGCCGCCCGGCGCAGGACCAGGCCGCGCCGGATCAGCCCCTGCGCCGACCAGTCCGGCTGGGCCTCCTGGGCGGCGGTGACCGCCCGGTCCAGGAGCTTCTCACCGGCTGTCCGGTAGACGGCGACGGCACGGTCCGGGTGGGCGGGGTCGAGGCTGCGGGCCTCGGCCCCCTCACCGTCCACCCACTCCCCCGCGATGAGGTGCCGCAGCTCCGTCGGTCGGTCAGGGGTGTTCGGAATGTCCGGCACGGCGGCGCTCCTCGGTGTTCGACTGCGGCTACGCGTTAAACGTTAAGCAGTCGCCGGACACGAGAGAAGTATCTATTGTCATTGAATTAATAAGCTGCAAGTATCAATCGCATGGAGCTCCGCCAACTCCGGTACTTCATTGCCGTCGCCACGGAAATGAACTTCCGCCGCGCTGCCGAGCGGCTGCATATCGCGCAGCCCGCTCTGAGCCAGCAGATCAGCAAGTTCGAGAAGGAACTGCGGACGCCGCTGTTCCGCCGGACGACCCGCAGTGTGGAGCTGACCGAGGCCGGCCACGTACTGCTGGCCCAGGGGCGCCGGGTGCTGGCCGAGGCCGACCACGCGCTGTCCGCCGTCGGACACGCCGCGCACGGCGACATCGGCCTGCTGAGGATCGGCTTCGTCAGCTCGGCCGCGCTGAGCATCGTTCCGCGCAGCGTGCTGGCCATGCAGCAGTCCTGGCCGGGTCTCCACCTCGAACTGGCCGAAGCCACCACCGACGCGCAGCTGGAGTCGATCAGCGAGGGGCGCCTCGACGTCGGGATCGCCCGCGAGGTGGATACGGCGGCCGGGCTGGTCGTCCGGCGCATCCACCGCGAACGGCTGATCGTCGCCGTCCACGAGTCCCACCGGCTCGCCGGCCGGAGCGCCGTCGAGCTGGCCGACCTGGCGGGAGAGCGCTTCCTCACCTTTCCCCGGCACCAGGTGTCACGTCTGTACGACCACATCGCGGCGCTGTGCCACCACGCCGGGCTGCGGCTCGAGGCCGCCCAGGAAGCAGTGCAGTTCCCCACCCTGCTCGGTCTCGTCGCCGCCAACACGGGGGTGACGATCGTTCCGGACTGTCTGCGCGTGCTCCGGCTCCCGGCCCTGCGGTACGTGCCGTTGACGGACCCGCCCGCGTACTCCACGGTCTCCGCGGTCTGCCGCGCGGACCGACAGGACGCCCCGTCGGTGCGCAACTTCCTTGCCACGGTGGCGAGTCTGCGGTTCGGCGACACCTGACCTGTTTCGGCGACACCTGACCTGTGGTGACGTTCCACTCGACCGTACGGTCCTGACAACGCCGAGCGGCGCACGTCCTCCGGGCCGTGGAGTCCGTCAGGCGTCCGCCACCCAGCTGCCGTGGAAGCCGAGCGGCACCCGGCCCGGCAGATGGATACGGGCCAGCGGGTGACCTGTGAAGTCCTGCGCCGAGAGGATCACCAGGTCGGTGGCCCCGCGCTCCGGGTCGTTCACATAGGCCACGACATACCCGTCGTCCTCGTCCCGTGCGCCCCGGCGCGGCACGAACACCGGTTCGCTGGCGGCCGCGCCCTTCGGGAAGCGGTGCACCTGCGTGCTGCCGCGCAGCATGTCGTGCTTCAGGACGCAGTTGGTGAACGTGTCGTCAGGCGGCACCCCGTCGACCGTCTCGTACGCGACCCACATCTCGGCGGCGCTGGCCGTGTAGGCGAAGCGGTGCCGTCGGGACACCAGCGATTCGTTGATCCGGGGGAACTCCTGCGGCCGGTCGTCCAGCCTGGTTGAGGCGGCGCGGCCGGTGCTGAGGTCGATCGTCCACCGGTCGAGCGTCGGCGTTCCGTTCGTGGAGGGTCCGCCGTTGCCCCGGCCGGCCGCGTAGAACGGGGCGGGCATGGAGGTGAACTCCACCACCACGCTGTCGCCCTGGTCGTAGGCGTTCAGCGTGTGCGCGTAGTAGAACGGGTCGACCTCGAACCACCGGGTGGCGCCGCCCGTCCGCGGCATCACCCCGACCCGCATCGGGTGCTTGTCGTTCCAGATGTAGGGCACAGCCGCGCCCGCCTGGGCAGCCGCCATGTCGAATGTGACCGGTACGTCCACGATCACCACGTACTTCTGAGTGAGCGCGAAGTCGTGCATCATCGGCGCGCCGGCGACCGGGATCCTGGTGGACCGCGCCACCCGGCCGGTCCGGTCGATCATGATGTGCCGTACGTGGTCCCACGTCGGGTAGTACGCCACGGCGTGCAGCTCGTCGGCCGCCGGATCGTACTTCGTGTGCGCGGTGAACGCGCCCTCCAGCGTGGACCGGAAGTCGTACGGGCGCACCGTGTTCAGCTCGCCGTCCATCTCGTACGGCAGCGGTCCGCTCTCCTGGAGCGCCAGGATGCGTCCCTTGTACGGGATGACGTGCGTGTTGGCGGCGAAGTCGTCGGGCGGGACCTCACCCGGGTACTTCTCCCCCAGCTTCTTCGCCACCTGCGAGGAGCGCACCCACCGGTTGCGGTACCACTCGGCCCGCCCGTCACGCAGCCGCACTCCATGGATCATGCCGTCGCCCAGCATCCAGTGGTGCGCCCGCGGGTCCTCGATGCCGAGCGCGTTCGGCCCGGTGCGCAGGAAGCGGCCGTCGAGGTCGCGCGGCACCCGGCCGGTCACCTTCAGGTCGAACTCGGTCAGTTCCTCGGTGACCGGCGCGAACGCCCCCTCCAGGAAGGGGAACGACGTCGCGCCCTCTCCGGGGCCCGTCCCCGCGGCCGCCGCCGACGAGACGCAGGGGCCGAGCCCCAGGCCCCCGACCACGCTCCCCGCCGCCGTGAGCGCCGCACCCTGCAGAATCCTCCGCCGCGTATGACTGGCCATCCGGCTCTCCCCCTTCATCGTCGCCGTCCGGCAGTGGTCTGCCGGACCGGTCGTCGGTCACAAGGGAGATCCTGCTCCGGAAGACGCCGCGGGACAGGAGCCCTGGGCCCCGGATCGGGGGTGGTGCCGGCACCACCCCCGATCCGGGCGCCGCCCCACCCGGTTCGCCGGTGCCCCGCCGAACGCGACGATCTGCTCGTCCATGTGGTGGCCTCAGCAAGCTGTGTTGGACATGCCGATGGATCAAGTTCACTATCGTTCCTGAAGCGTTGAGAGCCGAGGGAGAGATTCCGTTGTCGTCACCGGATGAGTGGATGAGCAGTACGGGCGCGCGTGGGCCGATCGACTTGCGTACCGACAGGGCCCATCCAGCCCGTATCTACGATGTCTTCCTGGGCGGCAAGACGAACTACCCCGCCGACCGGGCCATGGCCGCGACGGTGGTGGAGAAGATGCCGTCGGCGCAGCTGGCAGCGCGGACCAACAGGGAGTTCGTCCTGCGCGCCGTGCGACACCTCGCCGGCGAGGCGGGCATCCGGCAGTTCCTCGACATCGGCACCGGCATACCGACGTCGCCCAACCTGCACGAGGTCGCGCAGGAGACAGCACCGGAATCCCGGGTCGTGTACACCGACAACGATCCGATCGTCCTCGCCCACTCGCGGGCGCTGCACGTCAGCAGCTCGGCCGGCCGCACCGCTTACATCCAGGCCGACTTCACCGACCCGGACAGCATTCTCACGTCCGCGCGCAGCACGCTCGACCTCGGGCAGCCGGTCGCCCTGACGATGGGTCTGCTGCTGCACTGGATAGACCGGAAGAAGCAGCCGCATGCTGTCGTCAGGCGCCTGATGGACGCGCTGCCCGTCGGCAGTTGTCTGCTGATATCGGTGTTCGCACGGGAGCTCGCGGGGGGTTCCGCCACTCTGGAGGACGATTTCGCGGCTGAGGGCACGTCCCTCCGGCCCTTCACCCGGGACGAGACGCTGCGGTTCTTCGACGGCACCGACCTGCTCGATCCAGGTCTGGTCGCGCCCTACCAGTGGCGGCCCGACACGGACGCCCAGGAGATCGGCAGCCCGGACGCCGGGCCCGACGCCTCAGCGACCCCGATCTGGGCGGGGCTCGGAGTGAAGCGGTAGGTGCCGGCGACGCACCGAAGTACCGCAGGGTGCCGCGGTTCATCCCCGCCCAGGACCTCGACCGGCTGATGCCCGCCATCGACGCGATCGCCTGCCCGTTCCAGCGGGCCGCCCTGCTGGTGGCCCGCTGGTCCGGAGCCCGCACACCGAGATCCAGCGCCTGCCGCTGGACTGCCTGGGCCGCTATTCCGACGGCACCGCGCGGCGGTCGGTGATCTCGGGCAGGCCCTGCGGCTGCTGCGCGCCGTGCGCCGCGGCCCGCACACCACCGGTGAGCCGGCGCACGCCCGGGAAGTGTCCCCCGATATTTTTCGCGGTCCTGCACTGGGGCCGCCGGCCTCCGGGCCCGGTATGGCTGTGTCCCCCCCCTGTCGAACGGATGCCCTGGGGGGTGAGCCGTGTCCCCGAATTCGGGGGATGCACTCCGGACGGGACCTCGCCGACCATGGGCGTGAGTACGTGTCCAGACAAGCCCTCTACCTCGCCAACCAGGCAGGGATCGGACGGTCGACCGGTGCGAAGGTTCACGGTGCTCTGCGGGGGCTACATCGCCAGCATGACGGGCACGGCGCTGACCGCGTTCGCGCTCACCGTCTGGATCTATCTGAAGACCGGCTCGACGATCCAGTTCGCCATCGGATTCATCCTGTCGCTGCTGCCCGCGATCACGCTCTCTCCTTTTGCCGGAGCGCTGGTCGACCGCTGGAACCGGCGCACGGTGATGCTCGCGAGCGACATGGTGGGGGTGTGCACGAGTCTGTCCCTGGCCGTGCTGTCCGGCCTGCATGTTCTTCAGCCGTGGCACATCTTCATCACCATCACCGTTCGCTCGGCGCTGGGGGCGTTCCTGGTGCCCGCGCTGAATGCGAGCGTGACGCAGCTCGCGCCGCGCAATCAACTGGGGCGCGCCAACGGGATGGTGATGACGGCGACTGCCGTGAGCCAGACGGTGGCTCCGGCGATCGGCGGGCTGCTGATCGTCGCAATCGGTCTGCCAGGAATCCTCACCATCGACTGTCTGACGTTCTTGCTGAACATCGCCATTCTTCTGCGGATCCGCATCCCCCGGCCCGCCGCGCCGGAGCAGAGGCAAGCTGGGATCTTCGGAGAGATCCGTGAGGGCTGGCGGCATCTGACGACCCGGCGGGGTCTGGTTCCGCTGCTCTGCTTCTATGCGGCCCTGAATCTGGCGGTCGGCTTCGTGGACGTTCTTTTCACGCCGCTGGTGATCGGGATGGCTTCGGTGACGGCGCTGGGTGTGGTGCTGTCGGCGGGTGGGGTCGGCATGTTTCTCGGCGGTGCCACCATGGCCGCGTGGGGTGGGCCGCCGAAGCGGATCCATGGCATCGCGGGGCTGGCGGTGCCGCTCGGTTTCTTCCTCTGTCTGGGGGCTCTGCGTCCCAACATCGTCCTGGTCGCCATCGCGGCCTTCGGGTTCCAGTTCTCCACGATGATCATCGAGGGCACCAGCCGGAGTGTTCTGCAGACCGAGGTGGAGCCCGGCATGCAGGGCCGCGCCTTCGCCACCTTCAACATGGTCACCAACACGGTGCTGTTCGCGGGCTACATGCTCGCCGGTCCGGTTTCCGAGCGGATCTTCGAACCGTTGCTGCGTCCGGGCGGTGCCCTGGCCGACACGGTCGGCGAGGTGATCGGTGTCGGTACCGGTCGTGGCTCCGCTTTCCTCATCCTGCTGCTCGGGGTGGCCGTTCTCGTCGTCGCGCGGCTCGGCTACCTCTCACGCGATCTGTGCGCGCTGCGCGACGACGTTCCGCTGACCGCACCGGCAGCCGGGGACGCGGTGCCGAAGCCGCGCGCGGACGCTGCGGGCTCCTCCCCGGACCGTGCGCCGGTCGTCCGCTCTTGAGGTAGCCCGTCCTTGACCACCATCGACCAGGAGGAACCCAGCATGGACCACGCCCCGGTCGCCGCAGGCGCATCGGACGCCCCCGCCTCTGCGTTCCCGAACGGCTACGACCCCTTCGATTTCCGGATCCATGAGGACCCGTATCCGCTCTACGCCTGGATGCGGGAGCACGCTCCGGTGTACCGCAACGAGGAACGGGACTTCTGGGCCCTGTCCCGCCACGCCGATGTCGTGGACGCGCTGCGCAGGCCGCAGCGGTTCTCGAACCGGTTCGGCATCTCGCTGGAGCCGGAACTGTGGGGTCCGCACGCCCCGAAGACCAGCTTCTTCCTCGCCATGGACCCACCCGACCACGGCGTCTACCGCACGCTGGTCTCCAGTGCGTTCACCCCGTCTCACGTGGCTGCGATGGAGGACCGGATCCGCGCGATCACCCGCGAGCGGCTGGAGGCCCTGCGCGGTCAGCGGCGTTTCGACTTCGCCACCGACTACGCCGCGGCCCTGCCCAACGACGTCCTGTGCGAGATGCTCGGTATTCCCGAATGGGACTGGGACCTGATCCGCGCGGACACGGACGCGCTGAACGTGCGTGAGGACATGTCGGACCAGCGCGGGCCGACGGCGACTGCGGCGGCGCTGCGCATGGCCCAGTACTTCGTCGGACTCGTCACCGACCTGCGGAAGAGCCCCGGCCAGGATCTGACATCGACTCTGACAGCGGCGGAGGTCGACGGACGGCGTCTGACCGATTCGGAGATCGTCGGCTTCCTGTTCGTCATGGTCGGCGCGGGCAACGAGTCGACCGGAAAGACCATCGGCAACGCCTGGTACCACGGGCATCTCGCGCGTGAGGTTCAGCAGGCCGGGCTGAATGGACGGGCCGACAAGTGGGCGAACGAGACGCTGCGTTACGACTCGGCGAGCCAGATGGTCGCCCGTCGCCTCACCGACGACACGGTTCTCCACGGTGTGCAGCTGCGTGCGGGTGCCCGTATCGCGGTCCTGCCCGCGTGCGCCAACCGGGACCCCCGGATCTTCCCCGACCCTGAGCGCTTCGATCTGGATCGCGACACCAGCAAGATGATCAGCTTCGGGCACGGGCCGCATCACTGCCTGGGTTCGGTGCTCGCCAAGCTTGAGATGCGTATCGCGCTGGAGGAGATCGGCGCTGTCGTGTCCTCGTACGAGATCGATGCCGACCGCGCTCGCCGTGTCCACACCCCTCATCAGCGTGGCTTCGCCACTCTGCCCTGCGAGGTCACCTGGCGCACGGCTCGGGCGCACTGACCTCGGCCGCTGCGGGCGGGCGGCCGGCTCAGCCGGCTTTCGTCTCCGCCCCGCAGCGGCCGCAGTGCGCGTCCAACGATTTCTCGATGACGCCGGCCAGCGCCTCGGCCTGGTCCTGGAGGAAGTAGTGGCTTCCCTCGGGGATCACGGCGAGGTCGACGCTGCTGCTGAACCGGTCCCACAGCCGGACTCCGCGACCGTATCCGGCGGTCATCGGGTCGGCGGTGCCCGCGATGAACGTGATCGGTGCGGAGAGCGGTGTGGGTGGTTCTGCGGGTTCGCTCAGCCAGGGCTCGGTCCCGCGGGTCCACACGTCGGCGAAGTAGCGGCCGCCCTCGGTCACGTCGTGGCGGAAGGCACGCATCACGAACGCGATGGTCTCGTCGTCGACCTCTGTGCCGAACCCGCCGATGGATCGCAGGTAGCGCACTTCCGCCTCGTCGGCCTCGGACACGCTCCCCCTGGTCGTCCCCACCGTCCGCGCACCGACCCGCAGCCACCCACGCTGCACCAGAGCCGCCATCACCCGCTGCAGTGCACCTCCGATGCGGCGTGGCTCGTAGAACGGGTACGAGGCTCCCAGGAACAGCCGTTCGACCGGCCGTCCCGCGGCTTCGACCCGGCGGACGACCTCGACGGCCATCGCCACGCCCACGCAGTGGCCGTAGACGGCGACGGGGCCGGGTGGCAGCGCCAGCACGGCCGCGGCGCACTCGCCGGCGATGGCGTCCACCGAGCGCAGTTGAGGGTCGCTTCCCGGTTCGTGTCCCGGCAGTGTCACCGCCTGGAGCGAGACATCGGAGGACAGTTGGCCGGCGAGGGCACGGTAGGCGATGGCGCTGCCGCCGCCGAACGGGACGCACACCAGGTTCGTTCCGGGCCGCGTCTGCGGCGGCGCCAGGTTCAGGAGCATGCCCGAGGCGGAGGCCGGTGACTCCAGTGCGGCGGCGAGGCCTCGCACGGTCGGGTGTGTGGTGATGAGGGGGATCGTCGCCCCGTCGATCTGCCGGATCGCGCGGACCGCGTCGAAGGAGGTACCGCCGAGCTCGAAGAAGTCGCTGTCGCGCTCGATCGACTGCACCCCGAGCACGGCCTCGAAGGCGGCGGCGACCGCCTTCTCACCCGCGGTCTCAGGTCCGCTCCACGGGCGGTTGGCCGGCCGTTGCACCTCTCGGCGCGGATCGGGCAGCTTTGAGCGGTCGAGCTTTCCGTTGCGGTTCAACGGCATCGTGTCGAGGACCGTCACCGTCGCGGGCACCATGTAGCGCGGCAGCCGGTCGGCGAGGTGCTCCTTCAGCCGCGCGGGCAGCTCCGTCCGGTCGGCCTCGGTGTCGGCTGCGGTCACGTACGCCGCGAGTTCGCGGTGCTCACCGCGCGCATGGACCGTGACCGCGCTCTCGCGCACGGCACGGTGCCCAGCCAGGGTGTGCTCCACTTCGCCGAGTTCGATCCGATACCCGTTGATCTTCACTTGGTGGTCGATGCGGCCGAGGAACTCCAGGGAGCCGTCGGCCAGCCTCCGTACCTTGTCGCCGGTGCGGTACAGCCGTGCGCCGGGGCCCGCCAGCGGGTGCGCGACAAACGTGGCCGCGGTGAGTCCGGGCCGTCCCACGTAACCGGTCGCGAGCTGGACTCCCCCCAGATACAGCTCTCCCGGCACCGAGCGCGGCGCCTCCGCGAGCCGTTCGTCCAGGACGTGGGCCCGTACGTTCGCCAGCGGCCGGCCGATGGGGACCACGCCCGGAGGGGCTGTGCCGGCGCAGTCCCACCACGTCACGTCCACCGCGGCCTCGGTCGGCCCGTACAGGTTGTGCAGTTCCACCTGCGGGAGTGTCTGTGCGAACCGGCGGGTGAGGCCGTGAGGCAGGGCCTCACCGCTACAGAGCACTCGGCGCAGGTCCGGCAGGTCGGTGGCAGCGGGGTCGTCGACGAACAGTTCCAGCATCGACGGCACGAAGTGGGCTGTCGTGACCCGCTGGTCGGCCAGGATCCCGGCCAGGTAGGCGGCGTCCTGGTGTCCTCCGGGGCGGGCCAGCACCATGACCGCGCCGGTGATCAACGGCCAGAACAGTTCCCACACCGAGACGTCGAAGCCGAAGGGAGTCTTCTGCAGCACGCGGTCGTCCGGTGTCAGACCGAAGGTGTCCTGCGCCCACAGGAGGCGGTTGAGAATCGCTTCATGGGTGACCGCGACGCCCTTCGGGCGGCCGGTGGATCCGGAGGTGTAGATGACGTACGCGAGGTCGGAGCCCTGCATCGGGACCGGTGTCCGGCTCGGGCCGGGCTCCTTCGGCGGCAGGGGGCTGACGACCCGCGTCGCGCCGATGCGGTGTGCGAGCGTCATCAGGCCGGGCTGTGCGATCACCACCTCGGCCCCGGCGTCGGCGACGATGAACGACAGGCGTGCCTCGGGAAGCGTCGGCTCCAGCGGCAGGTACGCCGCGCCCGCCAACTGTGCGCCGAGGACGGCGACTACGAGGTCATGAGAGCGTTCGAGACAGACCCCGACCGTCGAACCGTGCCGCACCCCCGCGTCGGCCAGCGCCGCGGCCACGGCGCACGACCGGTCCCACAGCTCGCCGAAGCTGAGCCCTCCGTCCTCCGCCACCACAGCGGGCGCGTCAGGCGTCCGCTCCACCCACCGCTGCACCAGTGCGGGCAGGCACGTCCCGCCGTCGCCGTAGCGGGCGAAGCTCCCGGACGCCGCTGGGTCCGCCTGGCCGAGGCGCGCGAGGCCGGAGGCGACGGGGCCGGTCCTCGCCTCTCGCGTCAGCCCCGTCAGGGCCGTCCGGAAGGCGCCGAGGATCTCCTCAACGTCCCGGGAGCCGATGCGGTCGCGGTGGTAGAGCGCACGCAAGGTGGACGCCGCGGTGACGAAGACGGTCAGGGGTTCGCTGGTCTTCTCGAAGTCCGTCAGCCCGCGCAGCGACAGTTGCTGTGCGTCGGTGATGTCACCGAAGTCCACGGGGTAGTTCTCCAGGACCAGCAGGCTGTCGAACAGCGGCTCGGTCGCCGTCACCTTCGCCCAGGACTTGATCTGGGCGAGCGGACTGAACTCGAAGCGGCGGGCCGCCGCGTTCAGCGCCTGGACCTCACGCAGCCACTCCCCCACTTCGCGGTCCATGGGGACCGTCAGCTGCAGCGGGAGGCTGTTGACGAAGCTGCCGACCATCCGCTCCACCTGCGGCAGCAGCGCGGGCCGGCCGGAGCAGGCCACGCCGAACCGTACGTCGGAACCTCCACTGAAGCACTCCACCACGAGGGCCCAGGCCGCGAGCATCAGGGTGCCCGGTGTGACCCCGTGTCGAGCGGCGGTCCGGCGCAGCGCGGCGCTCAGTTCCTCGCCCAGGACGAGGTTGTGCTCGTCGATGACCGAGGGCGGACCGTCCGGCGGACTCGGCCGCAGAGGACCCAGTCGGTTGAATCCACCGGCGTCCCCGAGGGTCTCGGTCCAGAACTCCCGTGCGGCGTCCAGGTCCTGCTGCTGGAGCCATGCGATGTAGTCGCGGTAGGGCGGGGCGGGGGCCGGTGGCGGTGCCCCTGTGGTGAGGCTGAGGTAGCGGTGGACGACCTCCCCGATGACCAGCGGCACGGACCAGCCGTCGATGGGCAGCATGTGGTGGGTCCACACCACGAGGTGCCGGTCGGCGCCCAGGCACACCAGGTCGAGGCGGAGCAGGGGTGCCTGCGCGAGGTCGAACCCTGCCGCCCGCTCGGCCGCGAGCAGCTGTGCTGCCTTCTCGTCCTGCAGGGCCGTGTCGAGTTGGGACCAGTCGTGGCGGCGCAGTTCAACGGGCGCGTGGCGGTGCACGACCTGCAGGGGCGTGTCCATGCCCTCCCAGTGGAAGGACGTGCGCAGGGCCGGGTGTGCGCGCACGGTCTGCTGCCAGGCGGTCTCCAACGCCGGTGCGTCGAGCGTTCCGTCGACGGCGAAACTGTGCTGCGCCAGGTAGGTGTCGGAGTCCCCGCCGTAGAGGCAGTGCAGCAGCATGCCTTGCTGCAGTGGTGACAGCTCGTAGACGTCCTCCACGTCCTCCGCGCTCACTCGGGCTGCCTCTCGGCGAGCCTGCCCAGCAGGCCGTCGAGCTGGGCCCGGTCGACGCGCGCGAGCGGGAAGTCCTCCGTCGCGCCCTCCGGGTTCGCCGCGCCGATCAGTGAGCGAAGGTGAGCGGTGTGGCGCAGGCAGAGACGTTCCACGGTCGTGGCGTCGTGCCGCAGTTCGCTGTATTCCCAGGAGACGGCGAGTTCGCCGTTGCGTACGCCGGCGCGCACATCGAGCGGATGGGGCCGCAGCTCGGAGGGGCTGCGATCGCCGCCGATGGTCTCCGCGGCGACGGCGAAGGTACCGGACGCAGGCTCCACGGCCTTGCCCGTGTAGGCGAACGAGAGATCGACCGGCGCCGCCCGCAGCGGCTCGCGCCCCTGGCTGAGCAGCTGCCAGCCGGTTCCGCCCGCGGGCACGGCGCGCAGCGTCTCCTTGACGGTGCGGAGTGTTTCCTCTCCGGCGGCGTGCAGGAGCAGCGGGTGGTCGGGGCTGAACCAGCCGATGGTGCGCGTGACGTCGACGTCGTCGAACAGCTGCGCCCGGTCGTGGCGGACGACGTCGACGAGGTGGCGCTCGCGGCCGGTCCACTCCTCAAGGGTGCGGGCCAGCGCCGCGAGCAGCAGTTCCTCGACGGTGCAGGCCAGCCGGTCGGGGGCCGCGAGCAGGGTGGCGGTCGAGGCCGGGTCGAGGCGCGCGGTGGCGGTCCGGGAGCCGGCCTCGGTGTCGGGTCCGCGCTGATCCGGATGGTCCCCGGGCAGTCGTCCGCGCTGTTCCTCCCCTGGATCTGCGGTCACCACCTCGGACCAGTACGGGCGTTGGCCCTGTACGGACTCCGATGCGGCATGGGAGGCGAGCCTGCGTGCCCAGGACTGCCATGACGTGGTCTTCGGCAGGAACCGCAGCGGCTCACCGGCCGACAGCTGCACCACCGCGGTCTCCAGGTCCTCAAGGAGGATCCGCATGGACGCTGTGTCGGCCACCAGCCTGTGGACCACGACGGCCAGCTGGTCCGCACGCCCCCGACCCGTTCGCAGCAGCGCGACCCTGATCATCGGTCCGACCGCGGGTTCGAGGCTGCGCTGCAGCTCCGCGCAGACCGCGGCGGTCCGCAGGTCCGGGTCCGGGCCGGCGGAGAGGTCGTGGTAGGCGAACGGGGTCTCGTCGCCGCGCGGGGCGATGCGCGACCGGGTGCGGGCCCCCGCGAGCAGCAGCCGCTGACGCAGCCCGTCATGGTGTCCGAGCACCGCCTCGACTGCCGCGCGCAGCACCTCGGGGTCGATCTCGACCGCCAGGTCGAGCAGCACCGAGAGGTTCCACTGCGCGGGCTGCGTCAACTCGGCCGTGCAGAAGGCGTGCTGGGTCGGTGCAAGGGGTGCGGGACCCGTGACGTCCGCCTGCTCGGCGTCGACGATGCGGCCGGCCTCGACGACCACGGCGAGCCGGGCGACGGACGGGTTCGCGAAGAGGTCGTACGGGGTCAGCCGCAGCCCCGCCTGCTGTGCCTGGGCAACCACCTGGATGGCGAGGATCGAGTCGCCGCCGACCTCGAAGAAGTTGTCGTCGACACCGATCTCTGCGATGCCCACGACACCGGCGACGATCCCGGCCAGCGCCTGTTCCGTCGCCGACTCCGGTGCGCGGAAGCCTGCCGCGCTCACCGCGTCTTCGCGGCTCGGAGCGGGCAAGCGCGCACGGTCGATCTTGCCGTTCGCGTTGAGCGGCAGCTCCTCCATCTCGACGAACGCCGAGGGGACGAGGTAGGAGGGAAGCCGTTCGAGGAGGAAGTCGCGCAGCCCGGCGGCGACACCGGCCATTCCGGCCGACGGCACCACATGGGCCAGCAGCCGGCGGTCTCCCGGGGCCGGCTCATGGGCCGTCACCACGGCCTCCGCGACCCCGGGATGGTCGATGAGGGCCGATTCGACCTCGGTGGGCTCGACGCGGAAGCCACGGATCTTGACCTGCGTGTCCACCCGGGAGTGGAACTCAAGGTTGCCGTCCGTGCGGCGCCGCACCAGGTCGCCCGTGCGGTAGACCCGCTCGCCCGGCGACGCCGGGTCCGCGACGAAGCGCTGTGCGGTGAGGCCCGGACGGCCCAGGTAGCCGCGGGCGAGGCTGACCCCTGCGATGTAGAGTTCGCCCACTCCGCCGTCCGGGACCGGCCGCATCCGCCGGTCGAGGATGCGCAGGTCGGCCGACGGAAGCGGGGTGCCGATCGGCAGGTTCGGCCACTCCGCCTCCGGGTCGTCCGGGTCCAGCCGGAAGAAGGTGGAGCTGACCGTCGTCTCGGTGAGGCCGTACACGTGGGCGAGGGGCACGCCGGTGCGCCGCCACATGGTGAGGCGCTCGGGCAGGACCCGCTCACCCCCGATGATCACCAGGCGCAGATGCCTCGGGAGCTGCAGGCCGAGCCGGTCGATCTCGCGCGTCCACTCGTGCCAGTAGGCCGTGGGCAGCTCCATGACCGTCAGGTGCTCCCGCTCGACCAGCGCGGCGAGGTCGTCCTCCCCGCTGATCAGGTGTTTCGTCGGCATCACGACGGCGCCCCCGGCGAGCCAGGTCGGGAACAGCTCTTCGACGAGGACATCGAAGCCCGGGGAGGCGAACTGCAGGAACCGGTCGCCGGTGCCCAGGCCGAGCCGATCCACCACGTCGCGGGCGAACACCGCGAGCGACCGGTGCTCGATCACGGCGCCCTTGGGCCGGCCGGTCGATCCCGAGGTGTAGACGACGTACGCCGCCGATGCCGGATCCGGCAGGTCGAGGTCGGCCTCGTCGCCGTCCTGTACGTCGTCACCGTCCATGAGGACGGTGGTCCATGCGCCCGTCCCTGGCCTGTCCGCCAGTGGCTCCTCCGTCACCAGCACCCGAACGTCCGCGTCGGCGAGCTGGAACGCCATGCGTTCCGGCGGGTAGGTCGGGTCGATGGGCACATACGCCCCGTGCGCCTTGAGCACGGCCAGGATCGCCACGGCCAGGGCCGGTGAGCGGTCGACCAGGACGCCGACGCGCGCGTCCCGCCGGACTCCTGCGGCCCGCAGCCGGTGGGCGAGCCGGTTCGCACGGCGGTTGAGCTCGGTGTAACTGGTCGCGACTCCGTCCCAGACGACCGCCGGAGCGTAGGGGGCGAGCCGCACCCTGCGCTGGAACTGCTCGATGAATCCGCTCACGTCGTAGGAGAACGTGGGCTCGCTCCCTGCGGCGCCGGCCCTGAGCTCGACAGCCCAGACGGGGGTATCGGGTGCGGTGACGAGCTGGTGGAGCACCCGCTGGAACTGCTCGGCGAGCAGTGCGACCGTGGCGGAGTCGAAGAGTTCGGACATGTAGTGCCACTGGATCTGCAGCGTCCCCGCGTTGGGCGTGACGTTGAGGGTGAGGTCGACCGAGGTCTTGGCCGGGGCGATCGACACGGGTGTGATGCGCAGTCCCGGCAGGTCCAGGGTCATGTCGGGCACGGTGAGTACGTTGATCCAGACCCGGCTGAACGAGGTGCGGGTCGACTCACGACCGAGACCGAGGCCCTCGGCGACCCGCTCGAAAGGGAGGTCCTGGTGGTCGAGCGCGCTCGCCAGCGTCGCGTGCGCCTCCCGTACGGCTTGACGGAGCGTCAGTCCGTCGTGCATCCGCACCCGCAGCGGCAGCGGATTGGCGAAGCTGCCGATGAGCCGCTGGCTCTCCCCGCGGGTACGTCCCGACACGAGCGAGCCGACGACGACGTCGTCCTCGCCCGAGTACCGGTTGAGCAGCACCGAGCACGCGGCGAGCAGCACGCCGAACAGCGAGGCGCCCTCCTGTTCGCCGAACCGCTGCACTCCGGCCGCCAGCTCCTGCGGGAGGTGCGTGTCGTACACCCCGCCCGCATACGTCGGGCGCGCCGGAACGGGACGGTCGGCCGGCAGCGCGGACTCGGCCGGCATGCCCTCCAACTGTTTGTGCCAGTGCTGGACTTCGAGCTCCTCCCGCTCCTCGTCACGCTCCTCGCGCTGCCACGCCGCGAAGTCCCCGAACTGGATATCGAGCGAAGGCAGGTCCGCCGGGCCGTCGCCGAGACGGCTGCGGAACATCGCAGCCAGCTCCTCGACGATGATCGCCAGCGACCAGGCGTCCGAAGCCGCGTGGTCGGCCGCGAACAGCGCGACATGGACCTCCGTCTCCAGCCTGAGCAGCGTCACCCGCAGGCGCTGCGGATCGGCAGGGTCGAAGGGACGGGTCATGTCACGTCGGGCGAGCCGCGTGACCTCGTCGTTGTGCCGGGCCGGCGCCAGATGGGTCAGGTCCACCACGGGCGTCGGCACCGGCGTCACCGCCTGGACGACCTGGACCGGTGTCCCCTTCCCGGCCAGGTCGATCGTCGTCCGCAGCACCTCGTGGCGCTCGACGATGTCGGTGAGAACACTGCTCAGCAGGCTCAGGTCGAGACTGCCTTCCAGCCTCAGGGCACCGGTGATGTTGTTGACCGACCGGATCTGTCCGACCGCCCACTCCCGGTGCTGGGAGACACCCAGCGGGGTGGGGGCGGAGCGGTCGCGCGGCAGGATCCGGCCCCCCGCGCTGTCCCCGCGAGCGGCCGCACGGTCGGCCAGCCGCGCCTCAAGCACGGCCCGCTGCTCCGGCGGCAGTGCGGCGATCCGCGATGCCAAGTCGCTCATATCGCCACTCCTTCGTCGATCGGCCGTGGCCCCGTTCCTTCCGAGGGAGCCGAGGGCCGGGTACGGGCCGGGGGTCCGTCGAGCGTTCTGCCGATGGAGTCGATCACCTTGGCCTCGGATGCGGAGTCGAAGAAGTGTCCGCACGGCAGGACCTCCATGGAGAAGGCCGCCGTCGTCTCGTCCCGCCACGCCTGCATGTGCTCCGGGCCCGCCTCAGGGTCGTGCTCCCCGGCGAAGGCGTGGATCGGCAGGTCGAGCGGCACGTCCGGGTGGAAGTCATGCGTACTCAGCACCGACAGGTCCGCCTCCAGGACGGGCAGCAGAGCGGCCAGCAGGCTCGCTTCCGCCAGCACGGACGGTGGGGTTCCGCCCATCTCCCGCACATAGCCCTCCAACCCGTCGTCGCGGTCCTCCCAGAGCCAGTTCCCGTCGTCGAGGGCCGGCCCGCCGCTCGCGGACACGAACAGGGCTCGGGGCAAAGGCAGTTCACGATCGCGCAGGGCGTGCGCCAGCGCCCACGCCACGCGAGCGCCCATGCTGGATCCGTAGCAGGCGAACGGCTGGTCCAAAGACGGCCCCAGCACGTCGATCAGCTCCTCCACCAGCGGATCCATCCGGGCATGGCGTTCTTCGAGGAACCGGTCCGCGCGCCCGGGAAGCTGTACGCCGATGACCTCCACCGACGGAAGCCGCGCGGCCCAATGGCGGAAGACCCCCGCGCTCCCGCCGGCGTAGTGGAAGCAGAGGAGCTTGGTCGCCCCGGCGGGCAGGGGCGCGGCGAACCGCTTCAGCCAGAGCCGTTCCCGCGCCGTCGCCGTCCGCGCGGCGCCGCTCATGACGCGACCCCGAGTGCCGCGCCCATCAGGTCGAGCAGCTCGGACGGCGCCTCGATGAACCGATGGTGACTGCCCTCCAGCAGTTCCGACTTCGTCTCCCCGCATGTCGGCCAGCCGCCCATGGTGGCGTACGGGATCTCCTCGTCCCCGGTCCAGCCGATGGCCACGATCGGGCACGGCAGCCGGAAGGGGTCGGGCACGACGTAGCGCTTGTTGGTCTCCACATCCGCGCGCAGGACCTCAAGGTACAACTCGATCAGTTCGGCGGACGGTGTGCCGCCCAGTTCGCGGATCAGCTTCTCCAGCTCGGCGCCCAGCTCGTGGTCGTCCATCTGCAGGAACCTGCCGGCGGGTCCGTCCTGCGGGGCGACTTCGGACGAGACGAACAGCGCCGACGGGGTCGCCACGTCCCTCGTCACCAGCTGCACCGAAGTCTCGTACGCCGCCAGCGCCGAACCGCAGTGGCCGAAGAAGCCGAACGGCACGTCGAGGTGGGGCGCCAGCCCCTCGATCATCTGCACGGCGAGTTCCGCGTAGGAGGTGAAGTTGGGCTCGGCGAACCGCGACTCGTGCCCGGGGAGCTCGACCGGCAGGTACTCCACACCGTCCCGCTCCACGGGCCACTGCCGGTACATGCTCGCTCCGCACCCCGAATAGGGAATGAGAAAGACCCGGGCGCGCGCGGACCGCGACGGTTCACGGGTCAGCCAGCGCTTGCGGAGGGGAGGTCGGGACAAGGACATGGGGAAACCCTTCCGACGTTCGGACTCAGCCTGCGTGGGCAGGCGACGCGGTGATCGGCAGCTTCCGGTAGCCGGAGACGAAGTTGGAGCGCAGCCGCTCGGGCTCCCCGGCAGGCTCGAACGCCGTGAACCGCGTCAGCAGCTCGTTGAACAGGGTGCGCAGCGTGACCCGCGCGACGGTGTGCCCAACGCAGTAGTGGGGGCCGATTCCGAAGGCCAGATGCTTGTTCGGGCGCCGGCGGATGTCGAAGTGCTCCGGATCCGGGAACACCGCACTGTCCCTGTTCGCCGCGCCGAGCCAGCTGACCACGGCTTCGCCCGCCCGTATGCGCGTCCCGCGAATCACCACGTCGTCGACGGCGTAGCGCATGAAGTGGCTGACGGGTGAGCCCAGGCGCAGCGCCTCCTCCACGGCCGTCGGGGTGGCGGTGATGTCCTCGGCCCACCGGCTGAGGGTTCCGTCGGCGATGCGCTCGGTCATCATGTAGTTGGGGGCGTGCGGCGTCGTGACGACCGCTCCGAGCAGCACGCTGTAGCAGTTGGACATGACCTCACCGGGGGTCATGGTGCGTCCGTCCACCTCGGTGGTGATCAGCACGCTGATGAGGTCGTCTCCGAGGTTGCGGCGCCGCTCGCGGTAGATGTCCTGGAAGTACGCGAACAGTTCACGATGGGCGGCGTCCAGTGTCGCCTGAGTGCCCGCCTCGTTCTGGTACGCGGGATCGTCGGCGGCGACGGAGGCGACCAGGAGCTCGCCCAGCCGCGGCCAGTCCGCACGCGGCAGCCCCATGGACTCGCCGCCGATGGCCACCGGGAGGGCCAGCATCGCCTCCGCGAAGTCGAAGCCGCCGTCGGCGGCCAGCGGTGCCAGCGCCTCGTCGACCAGGCTGCTGATCATGCTCTGCTGCTTCTCGATGGACTTGATGGCGAGCGCCTTCTGCAGGCGGGCCCGCATGACGGTGTGCCGCGGCGGATCGGTGGCGGCGATCTGCCGCCCGCCCGCCGGGTCCTCGACCCCGAGGATATTGATCATCGTGCCGCGCTCGGAGGTGAAGGCGGCGGCGTCCCGCAGCACCCGCTCCACATCGGCGTACGTCACCACCGACCAGAATCCGTTGTGGTCGTCCACCTGGGTCCACTCCAGGTGGTCCTCCTCGCGCATCCGCGCCCAGACTCCACGGAATCCCATCTCGGTGAAGGCCGCGGAGTGCGCCAGACCGGCGGCGGCCGCACCGACGGGACAGCCCGCGGCCGGTCCTGCGGACGAGTCGACCTCGTTCCTACTGAGCCGATGCATCCGTGGTCCTCTCTGGATTCGACTCCTCCGCGCTGCCGCGGAGCTCTTTCGCAAGTTCGGCGATCGTCGGTCGCAGGTACAGCGTGCGTGCGGGCAGCGTCGAGTCGAACTCCTCCGGCAGCGCGGCCAGCAACTCGGCGGCCAGCAGGGAGTGCCCGCCCAGGTCGAAGAAGTTGTCCTCGATCCCGACATCCTCGATGTCCAGCGCCTCGCTCCAGATCTCGGCCAATCGCGCCTCGACGGAGTTCCTGGGCGCCACGTACTCGTTCCACACGTTCCGCGGGATCTTCGCCGACGGCAGCGCCGAACGGTCCACCTTCCCGTTCGGGTTGAGCGCCAGCTCGGGGTGCACGACGATCGCCCACGGGACCAGATGTGCCGGCAGTCCCGCCTGCAGCTGCTCCCGCAGCGAGGCGCTGAACGCGGGCCAGGTCGACGGATCGCCCCCGGCGCCCACGTACGCGATCAGACGCGTATCGCTCGCCCCGTAGGTGCGGGGCACCACGGCTGCCTGCGCGACGCCGGGGAGGCGCAGGATCTCCGACTCCACCATGCTCGGCTCGACGCGGTAGCCGCGTATCTTCAGCTGCCGGTCCACCCGGCCGAGGAACTCAAGGGTGCCGTCGGCCCGCCATCGCGCCAGGTCGCCGGTGCGGTACATCCGGCTGCCCGGTGCCGCATCCGGGTCGAGGTCGGCGACGAAGCGCATCGCGGTCTCCGCCCCGCGGTGCAGGTACCCGTTCGCCACCCCGCTTCCGCCTACCCACAGTTCGCCGATCTCCCCGTCGGCCACGGGCCGCAGGTCGTCGCCGCGGACCACTGCGGAACTGCCGTCGATCGGGACGCCGATCGGGACTGTGGGCGCCGAACCCGGATCGCGTGTGGTCCAGCAGGTGCTGAAGGTGGTGTTCTCGGTCGGCCCGTAGCCGTTGGTGAAGACCAGGTCGGGGTAGGCGGTCATCACCCGGCTGACGTGGGCCGGGGACAGCACGTCCCCGCCGGCGAGCAGATGCCGGATCCCGGCCAGACCCTCCAGGTGGTGCATCACCATCTGGTGGAACAGCCCCGCCGTCAGCCACAGCACGGTGACGCCCTCGGCGCGCATGGTCCCGGCCAGATCGGCGAGATCCAGGTTGGCGCGCAGCGGCGGCCCCAGGGCCAGCCTCAGCCCTCGTACGAGGGGCATCCAGATCTCGAAGGTGGACACGTCGAAACCGACGCGGGTGAGCTGGAAGAACACGTCGTCGTCGCGGACATCGATCCACGACGGGTCGTCCACAAGGCGGAAGACCGCCCGATGCGAGACCACCACGCCCTTGGGGTCGCCGGTGGAGCCCGACGTGTAGCAGACGTACGCCGGGCTGTCCACGGGAGTTCGGTCGTCCTCGTCGGCCGGGACGGACGGAGATGCCTCGGGCTCGCCGTCGTCGATGTTCAGCACGACCGGCAGGTCGATCCGGTGGGCGGAATCGCTGTGGGCGACGGCGTATCGGGCGCGGGTGTCGGCCAGGATCCGCTCCCGCTGGCCGATGGGCTCGGCCGGGTCCAGGTAGAGATAGGCCGCGCCGGCCCGCAGCACGGCCGTCAGTGCCACGATCAGGTCGATCGACCGGTCGAGCAGCACCACGACGGTGTCGCCGCGCACCACCCCGGCGCTCCCCAGGCGCCGTGCCAGTGCCGCCGAGCGCAGGTCGAGTTCGCGGTACGTGAGGCGCAGATCCCCGTGGCTGACGGCGATCGCGCCGGGTGTGCGGCGGGCCTGCTCGCCGACCATCTCGTGGATGCAGCGCGGCTCCTGCGCACGGGCCCTGAGTTCAGCGGACATGATGGACCCAGCCCTCCGGGTCGGGCGCCGAACCGTGCTGGATCCCCAGCAGCTCCCGGCGCAGCCGGAGGGTGACCGGACCCGGTGCGCCGTCGGCGACCTTCCATTGCCCGCTCTCCGACTTCACGGTGCCGACCGGGGCGATCACCGCGGCCGTTCCGCAGGCGAACACCTCAGTGAGCTCACCGGACGCGCATTCCTCGCGCCACTGCTCGATGGAGATCGGGCTCTCGGCCGCGTCATAGCCCAGTTTCGGCCCCAGGGTGAGGAGCGAGTCCCGTGTGATGCCCGGCAGCAACGTGCCCGTCAGGGGCGGGGTCGTCAACCGCGGTCGTCCGTCGCGAGGTGTGTGGACGAAGAACAGGTTCATTCCCCCCATCTCCTCGGCCCAACGGTGTTCCATGGCGTCCAGCCAGACCACCTGGTCGCACCCGTGGGCCGTCGCCTCCAGCCCGGCGGCGAAGGCGCCCGCGTAGTTGCCGCCCGTCTTGGCGCAGCCCGTTCCGCCGCGGACCGCGCGCGTGAAGTTCGTCGACAGCCAGACCGCCAGCGGCTTGGGCTGTCCTCCGCCGAAGTACGCGGTGGCGGGCGAGGCGACCACACAGAACAGGAAGGTGCGCGACGGGTGGGTGAAACCCAGCGAGGGATCTGTCGCGATCATGAAAGGGCGGAGATAGAGGCTTCTGCCGGCCCCTTCAGGCACCCAGTCGCGATCGTGGGACACCAGCAGTTCGACGGCCCTGACGAAGATCTCCGGCGGCAGTTCGGGCATCGCCATGCGCCGCGCCGACGCGTTGAACCGTGCCGCGTTCGCCTCCGGACGGAACAGCGTGACCGCCCCGCCGGGGTGCCGGTATGCCTTCATCCCCTCGAAGAGCGCCTGCCCATAGTGGAAGACCGAGGTCGCGGGCTCCAGCGTGAACGACCCGTAGGGTTCCAGGCGTCCGTCGTGCCAACCGCGCTCGGCGGACCAGCGCAACGTCACCATATGATCGGTGAACGTCTGCCCGAACCCCGGCTCCTCCAACACCGCGTCCCGTTCAGCGGCGGGCCGGGGCCGGCGCGTAGGACAGATCTCGAAGTCCATCGTCGCGGCGGTCACCGCTCACCTCCGGGACGAGTAGGCGTCGGCCAGAGCCGCCGCTGCGGTGTGGACGACCTCGTACGGCCGCGCGAGCGACATACGTATACTGCGCAGGCCGCTCGCGGGATCGGCCCAGTAGAAGGGGGCACAGGGCAACACGTGTGCCCCGCGCGCCCTCAGGTCCTGGTAGAGCTGCGAGGAGTCGGGGCCGCCCTCCGGCAGCGCGACCCGCGCCACACTGATCTGGGAGTGGGGATCGGCGAGTTCGGTGCCGGCGGCCTCGATCGCCTCGCGCACCGCGCTGCGGTTGCGCTCGACGAGGGCGCGGGCGCGCTCGTAGCCGCCGTCGGCCCAGTCTCCTGCCAGCGCCTCGACCAGCTGCAGCACCACCGGTGACGCGGCCAGCATCGACTCGGAGAAGGCGCGCCTGATCGGGAGTGTGGTGCGTTCGCTGTAGGCGAGCATCCCGATCTTCAACTCGTGCATCGGCCACAACTTGCCGGTGTCCTCGATGATGATCCAGTCCGCGCCTGCTGCATCGAGCACGGCGTAGGTGTCGTACTGCGCGTCGCGCACCTGGCCGCGGAAGCTGGCGTCGACGATCACCGTCTGGCCGTGCCGTGCGGCGTGCTCGGCCAGCGAGCGCAGATGGCCCTCCGGGGTGACCAGACCCGTCGGATTGTTCGGCATGGTGATGACGACGGCGCTCACGGGCGACCCCGGCCAGTCCTGGTTGAGCAGCGCCTCTTCGTGCAGCGGGACCAGTTTCAGACCCCGGGTCTGGAAGAGGTCGGCGATGTTGTCGAACGTCGGATGCAGGACGGCGACCGTCGCTCCCGCCGGCAGCGCCCGCGCCACGATGTCCGTGGCGAGGGTCGAGGAGTAGCAGCTCAGGATGCGGCCGGTCCCGATCGGTGCCGTGCGCTGTCCGATCGCACCGAGGAAGGCGGTGTGCGCCGCTTCCTCGATGGACGGAAAAGCGCGACGGGTGGTGATCGCGAACATCTCCGGGATGCGGGCGACGATGGCTGCCTGCTCCGGCGACAACGCCAGACGCGCATGCCCGTCCGTCAGATTCAGGCGACCATCGGGGTCGGTCAGAGCGTCGACTTCCATCAAGGTCAAGTTCGCGGTCACGGATTCCCTCGTCTGCCGATATCACGGATTCCGAATCGGTATCAACGCTGGAGACCCTATTTTGGGAGGGCGCGGATTACTTGTCCCTTGTATTGGGCACGTCCGCCGTCGTCGTGTGTGCTCATACGCTTTTTCTTGTTCTACGCGTTCATGAACTCGCCGCGAACGGCCGCGGAAGAAGGAAGGGCGATGAACAAGCTCACGCTGACGGCGCACGACCGTACAGCAGTTGCCCCGCTGCTCAGCGACATCACTGCCCGGTGGACCACCATCGAGGACCCGGTTCTGCTGCGCCAGGCTCCGCTGCTCGCCCGGAGGTTGCCCGCGCGTCTTCTGGAGTTCCTTGAGGACCACCGGCTGCGGGAGCCGGCGGCCCTCTGTCTGGTCTCCGGTTTCGAGGTGGACGAGGAGGAGATCGGGCCGACACCGGGGCACTGGCGCGGCAGCCACGTCGGCTCGCCCACGCTGCGCTACGAGGTCTTCTTCCTGCTGTGCGCCTCGGTGCTGGGCGACGTGTTCGGCTGGGCGACCCAGCAGGACGGCCGGATCATGCACGATGTCCTGCCCATCAAGGGCCACGAACACTACGAGCTCGGCTCGAACAGCCTTCAGCACCTGTCCTGGCACACCGAGGACGCGTTCCACCCCTGCCGCGGCGACTACGTCGCCCTGATGTGCCTGAAGAACCCCGATGCCGTCGAGACGACGGTCTGCGACGCGGGCGATCTCGACTGGTCCGGCCTGGATGTCGACGCGCTCTTCGAGCCCGCCTTCACCCAGATGCCCGACAACTCCCACCTGCCCGTGAATTCGACATCAACGGGCGATCCCACCATCCAGCGGCTGCGCGAGGGCAGCTTCAAGACCATCGAGTCGTGGAACGCGAACCCCGTCAAGCGGCCCGTCCTTTTCGGTGACCGGGCCAATCCCTATATGGTCCTCGACCCCTACCACATGAAAACCGAGGGCTGGACCGAACGCTCGCTGACGGCTTATACCGGGCTGTGCGACGAGATCGAATCCAAGATGAAGGGCATCGCCCTCGAACGGGGCGACTGCGCTTTCATCGACAATTTCCGGGCAGTGCACGGCCGTAACTCCTTCCGGGCCCGCTACGACGGCAGTGATCGCTGGCTCAAGCGCCTGAACATCACGCGCAACCTCCGCGGTTCGCGGGCCTGGCGCCCTGCCGCGGACCACCGGGTCATCTACTAGCGCTCCCCGGTCGTGGGTCCGGCAGGGAGCCCCCGCCGGACCTACGACTTCAGCAGTACATCCAGGTTGGCCAGTCCCGCCGTGAGTTCGGCACGGGTGCCTCCGAAGCCCAGCCGGACGTGGTTGCGGTACGCGTCCCCGAAACACTCCCCGGGAATCAGCAACGTGCGGTACTCCTCGGCGAGCCGGCGGCACACCTCGGTGACGTCCTGAACGCCGCGCAGTTCGACGAGCGCGCTGACGCCGCCGGCGGGAGGTGTCAGCCGCACGCGGTCGGGGTGCTCGCCCGCCCATGCGAGCAGGAGTTCCCGGTTCTGACCGGCATGTGCGCGCTGCATGGCGACAATGCGGTCCGCTTTGCGGACGGCCCGTTCCGCGAAGAACTCCAGCACCGGTGAGACGTAGAGCGCCACATAGTCGCGCAGGTACGCCATCTCGGCGAGCATCTCGGGGGGCGCCAGACACCAGCCGGTGCGGATGCCGGCCAGGCCGTAGCTCTTCGAGAACGTACCGAAGGACAGGCTGCGTGCGTACCGGTCGTGCGGCAGGGGCAGTGTGTCGCCTTCGTAGGTGAGTTCGCCGAAGGCGTTGTCCCACACGAGCCATGCGCCGGCGGCGGCCGCGATCTCGATCAGCTCGTCCTGCTGTTCGCGGGTGATGGTTATGCCCGTCGGGTTGTGCGGGAAGTTGACCACGATCATGCGTGGCCGCTCCGCCGCCACCAGCTTCCGGAGCCGGTCCGTGTCGGCGGCGAAGCCGTCGCCGCTGGAGAGGTCCCACCTGCGCAGGCGGCAGCCGCGGGCCACCGCGATGTCGTGCAGCTGCTGGTAGGCCGGATCCACCACGATGACATCGTCACCGGGGCGCACCAGGGTCTGCATGACGAGCCAGATAGCCTCGCTGGACCCGTGGGTGACCATCACGCGCTCGCTGTCGCCGCCGGTCCAGCGGTCGGCCAGCGCGGCGCGCAGATTCCGCCCTCCCAGGGGCTCACTGTCGTGGAAGGGAAGGTCCGCCAGTTCGGCCAGGTCGAAGTCGGCTATGTGACACAGCTCGCCGACGGTCAGGTCCCGGACTCCGCTGCTGCCGATGTCGTGGTCGACCACGTGGTAGTAGCGCCGCATCCATTCTTCGAGCTTCGCGAGTGGCAGTTCCACTGCTCCCCCAATCACTGGACTGACGACGCGACATCGTCAAGATTGTCAAGGCTCTCCAGCACCAGCTCCGGGTCGATGCCGAAGTCGACCAGGCAGGCGATCTCGGTGACGCCGATGTCACCGAAGCGGCGGATGCGCTCCGCGCAGGCGGCCTTGTCGCCGACGAGACCACCGCCGCCCCGCAGCCGGCCCTTGGCCGTGGCCACCATGTCGTCCAGATCGGCTGCCGAGATGTCGGCGGCCTCGTTCTGCAGCTGCAGGTCGAGGTGGCGGCGGACGTAGGCGTCGTAGGACGAGTCAAGTGCGTCCGCGACGGCACGCGGATCGTCATGGATGTACGTGTGCAGCATCAGACCGACCCGTGGGCTCGGTGTGTGACGGGACGGCACGAACGCGGAACGGTAGAGGGCGATTCTCCGTTCGAGATCGTCGAAGCGTCTGCCGGTGAAGTTCGTGACGATCCCCGTGCCGCGCCGCGCCGCGTGCAGGAACGTCGTCTCGGACTGGCCCGACATCCACAAGGGAATGTCGGCTCGGTGCGGGCGTGGATACGTCGTGACCGATATCTGGTCGCCGTTGCCGTCGCTGCGCTTCTCGGCGTCCCCGTGCCACAGTCGCGTGAACCGGTCCATGGCGTCGTCCAGGGATTCGACTCGCCCGGAGTAGGCCTGCGGCGCCAGCACGAAGTCGTTGGCGTGCCATCCACTGGAGAAGGCGATCTCCGCACGTCCCGCCGACAGGTTGTCGACCACCGACCACTCCTCGGCGACCCGCACGGGATCGTGCAGGGGCAGCACCACGCTGCCGGCCCTGATCGCCACCCTGCTCGTCGACACGGCGAGGGCCGCACCCAGCACCGAGGGGTTGGGGTACAGACCGCCGAAGACGTTGAAGTGCCGTTCGGGCGTCCACAGCCCGCACATCGCGCTGTCGTCGATGCGGGCGGCGACCGCCTTCACCAACGCGTACGGATCCGCGCCCCCTCCCGCTTCCGCCTCCGCGGAGAAGAAGAAGATGCTGGTGTCCACTAAGCGCCTCCGCCGCGCCGCGCCGGTTCCCTGCCGGCTCCGGCTTCGTCACGGCGGGCGCTGCGCGGCCGAAGATCCGTCCAGGTCACCTCGATGTAGTCGAGACACCCCTGGCGTGTGTCCGCCTCGTGGCTGATGCTCCACCCGGGCGGAACCTCCAGCGCCGTCGGCCACAGGGAGTACTGCTCCTCGTCGTTCACGAGCACATGGAAGGTGCCGTCGGGATCGTCGAACGGATTCATGGTGCCTCACCAGTCGGATTCGACAGCTTCGGACAAGAGGCAAGCTACCGGCGCGCCCCCTCGTTGCACTGTCACGTGAAGCCAGGACACCGGCTCCTGGATCTACGCCGGTCGGGGCCCTGCGGCCCCCATGTCCCGCAGACGGACCACGAGTTCGGAGATGGCCGCAGGATCGGCATTGCTGACGCTCACGCGCAGGGTCCGGCGGTCCTCCGGCAGGAAGGCGGTTCCCGGGACCACCAGCACGCCGTGGTCGCGCACGAGACTACCCACGACGTCCTCCGTCGAACGATCCGCGAAGGGGTGCCTGAGCCAGCCGAAGAACCCACCGCACGACAGCAGTTCGAACCCACCCGGGCGCTCGGCCATCGCCTCGGTCAGCCACGCCCTCTGGCGTGCGAGTTCCCGCGCACGCTCGGTCCGCCACCGGCCGGCCTTCGTCAGCCCCGCCCACGCCGCCTCCTGACCGATCCGCGGGGCGCAGACCGCCACACAGTCGAGGAGTTTGCACACCTCACGATTGAGCTCGGCCGACGCCACGACGGCCCCGACCCGATAGCCGGGCAGAGCAAGGTCCTTCGAGAACGAGTGGAGGCTCACCACGGTCCGTGTCCAGGCCGGGTCGGCGAAGAGGTCGTGCGCCGGCCGGTCGGTGCTCCGGAACGAGCGGTACGTCTCGTCCACCACCAGGGCGATGTCGTGCCGTGCCGCCAACGTCGCGAACGCGGCGATCTCCTCGGGCGGCATCGTCACCCCCGTCGGGTTCCCCGGGGTGATCAGCACGATCGCGCGCGTCCGCCCGGTGATCAGCGGCCCGGCCCGTGCCGCGCGGGGCACCAGGTCCTCGTCGGGCTCCAGATACACCGGCGTGATGCCGTTCATGCGGAGCCACATGTCGTGGTTGAAGTAATACGGCAGCGCCAGCACGACTTCGTCGCCCGGGCCGGCCAGCGCCGAGGCGACCAGCGAGAACGCCTGGTTGCACCCCGCGGTGACGACGACGTTCTCCGGGGCCACTCGCCCTGCGTACGCTTCGCTCAGGTCCTCGGCCGTCGCGGCCCGCAGCTGCGGGAGTCCGGGCACCTCCGTGTACTCACTGCCGCCTCCCCGACGGACGAGGTCGGCCACGTACTCGCTGACGACCGGAGCCGGCGGATACTGCGGTGCCGCCTGCGCGAGATCGAGCAGCTTTCCCTCCCCCAGGTGCCCTTCGATCAGGTCGTAGGCAGCGCTGATGGGCGAGTCGCCCTGCTCGACCGTCTGACTCCGCAGCCGCATGGGCCCCTCTCCCTCGTGGTCGCTCGCCGTTGTCGGCCGGCGGCCGCGCGTCGGCGAGGAACGTGATCTCACCGTAGCGGTGTCCGTGCGGCCCGGGCTGTCCCCCTTTCACAGCACAGTCGCCGGCCGGGCCGAGCACGGGCGTTCTGCCCCAGGAGTCCCTGAAACCGGGGAGTGCTCGCGCCCGCGACGGCTGCCAGATCATTGGCCCAGGACAGGACCGTGCTCTCTGACGACAGGTCAGCAACGCCTATGACGACCCAGCAGCAGACACCGCCGCCCCCGGCCACGCAGGACAGCCCCTCGCCCACCACCACGTGGCACCGGCGCGCGGTGTCCCTCACGGTCGCGGTCGTGCTGCTGCTTCTGGGCGCGGCGAGCGTCTGGTCCCTGCGGACTCCTCAGCCGAAGCCGTCCTCCGCATCCCGGACAGAGTTCTCCGCGAATCGGGCTCTCGCACGGCTCCATGGCATCGCCGCGGTGCCGCACCCCGCCGGCTCAGCGGCCTCGGCCGACGTACGCGCCTACCTCGTCCGTGAGCTGCGCAGCCTCGGCGTCCGGCCCACCGTGCAGACGCGGGTCGGATCCCGCACACCGTCGGGCGGCTACCCGACACTCGCCCGGGTGAGCAACGTCTACGCCCGCATACCGGGTTCGAAGCCGACCGGCCGGGTCCTTCTGGTCGCCCACTACGACTCGGTGCCCAACGGCCCCGGAGCCAGTGACGACGGCGCCAATGTCGCCGCCGTCCTGGAGATCGTCCGTGCGCTCGGCTCCATGCCGCGGCCGCGCAACGACATCGACGTGCTGTTCACCGACGCCGAGGAGCCCGGTCTGCTCGGCGCCCGGGCGTTCGTCCAGTCGAAAGTCGCCGGCGACCCCCACCGCGTCGCCGTCGTGAACCTGGAAGCCCGCGGGGTGTCCGGCCCTGCCCTGATGTTCCAGATGAAGGGCGGTCTGACCTCTGCGGTCGCCGACTCCCACGCGGTGACCACGTCGTTCGCGAGCGCCTTGTACAGCCTGCTCCCCAACGACACCGACCTCACCGTCCTGGCGGGCGACGGCATGCGCGGCATCAACCTCGCCTTCATGGGCGGTGTCGCCCGCTACCACACCGCCCACGACGACATCGCCCACGTCAACGCCGGAAGCGTGCAGGACATGGGCGACACGGCCCTCGCCGCCGTGCGCTCGGTGGGCGCCGCCGACCTCGCCGAGGACGAACCCGATGGCACCTTTTTCTCCCTGTTCGGCAAGGTCATCTCCTACCCGGGCTGGCTCACCCTGCCCCTGGCCCTCGTCTCACTCGGGGCCCTCTCCCTGGTCCTGATCCGCGGCCGGCGTCACGGACTGCGTCCCTCCCGCGCCGGGCTCGCCGCGGGCTCGCTCACCGCTGTGCTCCTCGCGGCCGTGGGGGTCGGCTTCGGCGGATGGTGGATGCTGAGCACGCTCCAGCCCGCGTTCACCTTCGGCGTCGGGGCCGTCTATCACCCGGGGCCCTATCTTCTGGCGGCGTCGTTCCTGATGGTGGCGGTCCTCCTCCTCTGGTACCGGTGGGCGCGACGCCGTATGTCGTCCGTGGAGGCGAGCACCGGCGTCCTCGGCTGGTTCGTGGCGCTCGCCCTGATCAGCGCCGTGCTCCTCCCCGGGGGCGCCTATCTGTTCACCTGGCCGGCCCTGATCGGTCTGGGTGCGGTGGCCGCGACGCTGCATGCCGGCCGGCACTCCCCGCTGCATCCGCTGGCGACAGCCGCTTCGGCCCTGCCCGCCACCGTGCTCCTGACCCCGGTCTCGGTGCTGGTGACGACCGCGGTCGGGCTCGGGCTGGGCGCTGCTCCCCTGCTGATGGTGACGCTGCTCGCCGCCACGGCGCTCCCCCTCGTCGAGCCTTCGCCGAGCCGCCGCGTCTGCGCGGCGCTCGGGGCGGGCCTGCTCGTCAGCGCGACGGCAGCGGCGGCCGTCGCCGCTTCCATGAACGGGTACACCGACAGCAACCCGCGCCCGGTCAGCCTCGCGTATGCCTGGGAGTCCGACACCGGAACGGCCAGCTGGCTCAGCCGCGGCGGGCGGGAGCAGCCAGTTGTGGGGCGGCTGCTGGACGACGGGCCCGAGCAGCTGGACGACCGGATACCGTCCCTCGCGGGGGTGCCGCTCCACCACGGCCGAGCGCTCAAAGCCCCCGATGTTCCCGAACCCCGCATCAGGCGTACCGCCCCCGACGACATCGACCGCGTCACCGGCCGGCGCACCGTACACCTTCGCCTGACCGTTCCCGACGACACCTACCTGGTGGACGTGTTCGCGAACACCGCCACACACATGGTGCGGGGCGCCACGGTCGACGGCGTGGACATCGATGCGGGCAGGACCTCGCTCACCAAACCCTGGGGCTGGGGATTCCGCTACGCGGCCCCCTCCGACAAGGGCATGGACCTCACGATCCGGTCCGCGGGCAGCGGCCCCCTGCGCATCCGCGCCGTGTCCCTCACCTCCGGCCTCCCGGACGGTGTCCACGCCCCTCGGCTCCCGTCGAACGCCAGTTGGGCCGGCTGGCCGGTGCTGTCGGGGCAGACCATCGCCGTACGGACCTTCACATTCTGACCTTTACGTTCTGACCTTCACGCGTGACCGGGGTCCGGAGGGAGCCGCCCCGGTCACACGTCCGAGCCCAGCGCACGGGTCCTGCCTCAGCCCTCAGGCCCGGCGGGACGCCTCCGACTCCAGGTCGCTCAGCAGGGCCTCGACGTCCTCCGCCGGCTCCTGTTCTGCCTGCCGGAACGCGATGCGCTGCGCCAGCATCTCGACCGTCGACGAGGCGAAGATGTCGCGCAGGGTGAGGTCCACTCGGACGGTGTCCCGGATCTGGATGTTCAGCTGAGTCGCGAGCAGGGAGAATCCGCCCAGTTCGAAGAAGCTGTCATGGATACCGACGCGGTCGTCCTCCAGGAGCGCCGCCAGGATGTCGACAAGCTGCCGCTCCAGGGGGGTACGCGGGGCGACATACCGGTCGGCTGTCTCGCTCGACTCCGGTCGCGGCAGGGCAGCGAGGTCGTACTCGCCGTCAGCAGTCAACGGCAGCCCCTCCACCACCACGAGATGCTGCGGGAGCAGGGTGTCGGGCAGCCGTGCCGCAAGTCGCGGTTGCGCCGCGGCCAGATCGAACTCTCCGTCATCGGTGACGACATAGGCGACGAACCCGGTGCCTGCTCCGGCTGGCGCCGCGTCCACGACGAGGGCGTCGACGACGCCCGGGAGTTCCCGCAGCGCACACGTGACCTGGAGGGGGTCGGTCGACGGATCGTTGCCGGCCATGGCCACGAATTCGAGCGTCCCGTCGGCCCAGCGTCGCCCGAACTCCCCGTTCCAGCTGTCCCCGACGCGAAGTTCGGCGACCTCGCCGACCGCGGCTTCCTGCCCGCCTCGTCGCACGAGCCGAACGGTGCCGTGAACGGGATGGCCGAGAGGAACGCGCAGGGGCGCCGTGTCCACAGCCCACTCGTCCGGTATGTCGTGCAGCGCCGCCGGACGACCGTCGGGCCCGACGCCGTAGAGACCTGTGCACCGCGCCTCCGGGGCCGTCCGGCGTACTGCGACGACATCCTGGGGCACGAACGATCCCGCGTTCTCGACCAGGACGTGGCGCAGGGCCGGCAGGGAGAAGCCCGCCAGGGTCCGCAACACCGGGGGCGCCGCATAGAGCACGCTGACGCCGGCTTCGGCCAACTCGGCGGCCAGCGCTGTCGCCCCGACGGCAGGCGAGTGGTCGACCAGCACCACGGCCCCTCCCGCGGCGAAGGCGGTAAGGAGCGCCGAGATCACATGGTGGGTGGAGCCGGAGAGTACGGCGAACCGATCGTGAGCGCCGAACCCGTACCGTGCCACCGCCCAGTCGGGGCGAGAACCGGGCACCACGGTGTCGGTGCCCGGCTCCGTCCCGCCGCTCGGCGGCTTTCCGGGGTCGATGACGCAGGTCTCGTCCGCCCCGCGCCGCAGCGTGATGCCGGAGCCGTCGGCTCGTACGGTCAGGCCGTCGGAGACACGTCGGGCATCGCCCGAGCGATCCAGCGTCACCTGGACTCCGGCCCGGAGACTCCCCAGGAGTGCGGCCGCGCAGAGAGCCGTGGGCCGCCATTCGAGGACGACGTGGCGGTCGGCGTCATCGGGCCGGCGTTCCGGGGCGTGGACGGGGAGGTGGCGGGTCAGCGCCTGTGCGACGTCGTCCGCCGCCGCGTCGATGCGGCGGTAGGTCCACTCGCCGTCGCGGTCGACGACCGCCACCGCGTCCGGCTCGGCGGCCGGCAGCGGCCCACGGGGCGGTGCGGAGTCCGTGGTGGTCGGGTCCTCCGTCGGTCCGGGCACCAGCGTGAGGGACGGCTCACCGGGCGCGGCCGACCGGTACTCCCCCAACGGGCGGTCAGGAGCGCGCGTCGCGGTGCGAAGGACCGCCATCAGCTGGTCCAGAAGCTGCTCGATCATGTCCCGCTCGTAGCGGTTCGCATCGAATTCCAGATCGAAGCGGAGGACGCCGTCCCATTCGCGCGCGCTCAGGGTGAGCTCGAACTTGCTGGGCCGGGTCGGCGTGTCCAGCACCTCCCCCGTAGTGCCTGCGAGCGGATGGACCTCAGGCGTGTCGACCCCGTTCAGGATGACCTGGAACAGCGGTGTCCGGGACGGGACACGAGTGGCGGGGAGCTCACCGACCAGCAGGTCCAGTGGTGCTTCCGCATGGGCGTAGCCGCCGAGCGCTGCCTTGCGGGCCCGGGCGAGAACCTCGGCGAACGTCGGGTCGCCGCTGAGGTCCAGGCGGAACGGCAGCGTGTTGACGAAGAAGCCGATGAGGTTCTGCAACCGGGCGTCGGACCGCCCCGTGATCGGCACCCCGATCACCACGTCCTCCTGGCCCGAACAGCGGCTGAGTACCGTCCCGAACCCGGCGAGGAGCGCCATGAACGCGGTCGCGTCCGCCTTCCGGCACAGCTCGCCGAGCGCACGCGTGTCGGCTGCCGAGAGCGCGGCGGACACCCGTCCGCCGGTCGGCACATCGTCCGGTGTGCCGCGCCGCCTGCTGGGGAGCGCCAGCGCGGCCGGGGCGCCGGCGAGATGTTCGCGCCAGTAGTCGACCTGCCGCCGCAGGTACTCGCCGGTCAGCCACCGCCGCTGCCACACGGCGAAGTCCCGGTACTGGACCTCCAGCCGGGGCAGATCCGCCCGCTCCGGATCGCCGCCTGCCGCGTACAGGTCGGACAGTTCCTTCACGAAGACACCGACCGACCAGTCGTCGCACACGATGTGGTGTGCGGTGATGCTCAGCGCGTGTTCGGCCTCTCCCACCCGGATCACCAGACAGCGCACCAGGGGACCGGTTTCGAGGCTGAAGGGCGCGGCGGCATCGGCGTCCATCAGCTCGCGCGCCCTGGCCTCACCGTCGGGTTCGGCACGCACGTCCTCGAACCGGAGATGCCAGTCGTCCGCGAGTGCGTCGACGATCTGTATCGTCCGGCCGTCCTGTACGGGAAACCGGGAGCGCAGCGCCTCGTGCCGGTCCATGATGGCGCGCAGCGAGGCGTCCAGGGCTGCCAGGTCCAGGACGCCGCTGAGCCGCTGCCTGCCGTGCACATGGTAGGCAGCGCTCGGCAGGAGTTGGTCCTCAAGCCAGAGCCGCTGCTGGTCGTAGGACAGCACGGGATCGGCTCCCGCGGGCCGCCGGCTCACCTGGGGCCACTGGGCGGGCGCTGCGTCCATCACGTGCTGCGCGAGGGTGGCCACCGCGGGGGACTCGAAGAAGTCCATGGCCCGGACGCGCACGCCGTAGCGCTCGTGGATCTGCCCGAGTGCCCGCACCGCCATGAGCGAGCTTCCCCCGAGATCGAAGAAGTCGTCGAGCACGCCTACGTCGTCGCGCCGGAGGATGTCGCGGAAGATCCCGCCGATGCCCTCCTCGACGGCGGACCGGGAAGGCGCCGGACCGTCCCCGGCGACGTGCGCGCCGTCCGCGGGGGTCACGTCTGTCCGGTCGGATGCATGGGGCGAAGGATGAGAGGCCACGGCGTTCACGGTAAGGGCGGCCCCGGCCATCGGTGACGTCGCAGAAAACGGGTACCGGCTCGCGTACGTCGCAGGTGTGTCACTCGAACACCCGACAGGAGTCCTGCGCACAGGCCGGGTTGACTGGGCGTACCCGGATGCCGCCAGCAGAGGGAGCACTGATGTCACCCATCGGTAAGCTGTTTCCCTATCGGAGGGAAACCGACGGATTCGAGCTGTTCGCCTTTCCGCACATCGCGGCGGGACCCACACTGTTCCACTCGCTCCGCGAAGCGGCAGGGGCGGAGGGCATCGCCGTGACCGGGGCGCTGCTGCCGGGGCGTGGACGCAGGGTCCGCGAGGCGCCGCACCACACGATGGATGCGCTGTTGGCCGAGATCGAAGAGGCGGCGACGCGTGATGACTTCGCCGCCTTCTCCGGTGACTACGGTCTGCTGGGGCACTGCTCCGGATCTCTTGTCGCCTTCGAGATCGCGCGTCTGCTCGTGCGTCTGCCGTGTGCGAATCCGCGGCTGCTCGTGATCTGCAGTTGCCGACCGCCGGAACTCATTCCGGACACCGGCACCAGCAGGCTCTCCCGCGAGGACATGTTCGCGCGTACCGCCGCGCTGGGCGGGATGCCGGACGCGCTCCTGGCCGACGACGACCTCCTCGACCTATTGGAACGGCCCATGCGTGCGGACTGGGACATCTTCGACCGCTACGTGCACACCGTCTCTGCGGCGCTCCCCGTCCCGATTCTGACGGCGCGCGGAGCGGACGACCCGACGGTGCCCGCGGCGGAGCAGCCCCGCTGGGCGGCGCAGACTCAGCGGCTCTTCCGCAGTGTCGAGCTGAAGACCGACCACTGGATGCTCTCCGAGACGGGATCCCGCGCCCTCACCCGCGAGATCTCGGCCACGCTCTCGGCGATCCGCAGCTGACTACGCCTCCGTCTCGCCGAGGCCGGCCAGCGTCACGTCCGGGTCGGCGGCGACCCGGTTTAGAACCGCCAGGTAGTCCTGCACCATGCGGTCGGCCGCGGCCGCGTCGACCGAGCCCGCGCGGAATCGCAGCAGACCGTGCGCGGTGCCGGACACCTCGGCGATCACGATCTCGACGGGGACCGCACCACCGCCGACGGGCAGCCGGAACCTCTCGACCGGCAGGGATCCCAACCGGCCCTGGACCGCCGCGGGACCGACCTGGGCCAGCGCGGCGAGTTCGTCGGTGTGGTGTGCGGTGCCCGGCGGTCGCGGTCCCTCCTGTCCTTGGTCCCCAGGGGTGCCGGCCGGGCGCGGGGGCGCCTGGTTGACGGTGAACAGCACATCCACGAGATGACCGCGCCCGCCGACGCCGTGGCGTTCGCGGAGCAGGGACATCGGATAGTCCTGGTGCTCCAGCGCACCGATGACCTGCTGTCGGACCCGGGTGAGCAGTACGGTGAACGGCATGGCGTCGGTCACCCGGCAGCGGATCAGCGAGGTGCCCGCGCAGCATCCGACCACGTCGGCGAACTCGGGACGGGTGCGGCCCGCCATGGGCGTTCCTACCACCAGGTCGTGCTGCCCTGTGATCCGGTGCAGCACCGCCATGAACGAAGCCAACAGCAGTACGTACACCGTCACGTGCTCGGCGGCCGCACGGGTGCGCAGCGCGTCCGTCAGCTCTGCCGAGAGCGCGAACTCGATCGCACCGCCGTCGGCCCCCGGCCCGTCGGCCCTGGGCCCGTCACCCGCCGGAAAGGTGAGCCGCGGCCATGCGGCGCCCGCTCCGACCGACAGCTGGTCGAGCCAGTGGCGCTCCATGCGGCTCACGCGTGCGTGGTCGGACAGGACTGCGTTGCGCCAGGCGGACACGTCGAGAGAGGTCGCTCGTGGCGGCGCCAGGAACAGCTCCCGGCCGGCGGCGTAGGAGCTGTAGAAGGCGCCCATCTCACGGGCGAGGAGGGCGCTCGACCAGAAGTCCGTGATGATGTGGTGCATCCGCACCAGCAGCACCTCGGCGCCGGAGGAGCGGTAGAGGCCGACGTGCAGGAGCGGTCCGGTGACCAGGTCCATCGGAGTGCTCGCCACGGTGGTCAGGTGTGCGGTGAGGGCCCGTTCGTCCAGCTCCGGCATGTCGTGCACCTCGACGGTGACCGGGCGCTCCGGATGAACGACCTGGACCAGGTCCTCGTCCCGTACCTCGAACGTCGTGCGCAGCGCCGGGTGCCGGGCGACGACAGCGCTCAGGGCCCTCCGGAGCGCGTGGAGATCGACCGACTCCGGCAGACGCAGGGCGGTGGCGACGGTGAACTCGGGGTTGTCCGGATCGAGTTGCTGCATCAGCCAGATCTCCCGCACGCCGTGCGACAGCGGTGCCTCTGTCCTGCCGACCGCGTCCACGGCCCGCGCCGGGGCTCCACCCCCGTGCTCCCCCGTGCCGACCGCCCCGACCGCCCCGGGACCATGCGGTGAGCCGCCGTCGGCGATCTGGTCGAGAATCCCCTCCATGGCCCCGCCGGCGAGCACCTGGCCGAGGGGCACCGTGACCCCGAACTCGGCCTCCAGCCGGTGCTGCAGCGTGACAAGGGCGAGCGAGTCCAGGCCGATCGCCAGGAGCGGGGTTCGCACGTCGAGGGTGTCCGGCGCGACGCCGACGAGCTGTGCGACGAGGACACGCAGCCGGTACTCCACATCATCGCCGGAGCCGGGCAGTACATCGGCCGCGTGCCTGCGGGCCGCAGGCACGTGCGGCGCGATCTCCGTCAGCTCGCCTGCCAGATAGCGCGCGCGGCACAGGCTGCGCTGGACCTTGCCGCTGGAGGTCTTCGGCACCGTGCCCCGGCCCACCAACATGATCGTGTGGGCTCGCAGACCGTGGACGAGGGCCACCGCCTCACGGACCCGGGCGGTGATCCCGGCGCCGTCGACGGCCTCGGGCGCCCCCCGCACCTCCATGACCAGGACCAGCCGCTCTTCGGCGGAGTCATCGGGCACTTGGAACGCCGCGGAACAGCCGACCCGCAACGCCGGGTGCGCGTGCTCCGCCGTGAACTCGATGTCGTGCGGATAGTGGTTCCGGCCGCGGACAATGAGCAGGTCCTTGCGCCGCCCGGTCACCACCAGCCGCCCCTCCAGCTGGAACCCCAGATCACCGGTCCGCAGATAGCCGGCGTCCTCACCCGCGATGCGTGCGCCGAACACGCGCCGGGTCTCCTCAGGGCGACGCCAGTACCCGGGGGCGACGCTCGGCCCCGTCACCCAGATCTCTCCCACCACGCCATCGGGGCACCGCTGCCCGGTCCCGGCCTCGACGATCGCGATCTCCTGGTCCGGGGGGCCGGAGCCACAGGAGACGAGCGCTACGTCCGGCCCCGCACCGGAGGAGGCTGTGTTTCCGGCCAGTGCGTCGCGGTCGACGTGGACGCGAGGCACCGGCTTACCCCGTTCCGTGCCGCTGACGATCAGTGTGGCTTCGGCGAGGCCGTAACACGCCAGGAAGGCGTCCGCCCGGAATCCTGCCGGCCCGAAGACAGCGGCAAACCGGTCCAGTGTCTCCGGGCGGGTCGGTTCGGCCCCGTTGAACGCCACCTTCCATGAGCTCAGATCGAGCTGGGCCACATCCTGCGGAGTGGCACGGCGGGCACACAGCTCGTAGGCGAAGTTGGGGCCCCCGCTGACGCTGACGCCGAGGCTCGAAATCTTCCGCAGCCAGCGCATCGGCTGCTCAAGGAAGTGCAGCGGCGACAGCAGCGTCACGGGACAGCCCGAGTACAACGGCTGCAGCAGCCCGCCGATCAGCCCCATGTCGTGGTAGGGCGGCAGCCAGATCAGCGCCTGGCTGTCGGAGTCGGTGCCGAAGTACCTCTGGATCATGCCGAGGTTGTGCAGCAGATTCGCATGCGAGACCATCACGCCGCGCGGTGCGGCCGTGGAGCCGGAGGTGTACTGGAGGAAGGCCGTCGACCCCGGGTCGACCACGACGGGAACGGATGTCTCCGCGGGCACGGCATCGACCGCGATCCAGCGCAGCTTCCGCAGGAGCGGCGCATGCTCACCGAGATCGTCGATGAACATGAGGAGATCCGACGTCGTCAGGGCGATCACCGGATCGGCGTCGCCCACCACACCGATGAGCCGGGGCAGGGTGCGTTCGCGCCGGAACGGGTCGGGCGGATACGACGGCACCGCCACCACTCCGGCGTAGAGGCAGCCGAAGAACGCGGACACGTAATCGAGTCCGGGCGCCAGCAACAGCAGTGCCCGTTCCCCGGGTTCGACCCCCGCGGCGTGAAGCGAGGCGGCGATCGCGGATGCCCGTAGGTCGAGGTCGGCGTAACTCAGCGTCTCCCGCTCGGTCTCGCCGTCGCTCAGATAGGTGTAGCCGATCGAGTCGGGCCGCTCGCGCGTACGCTCCTGCAACAGCTCGGAGACGGTGCGCGCATCCACGAGCTGTTCCTTCGGCGCCACGGTGAACCTCCAGCACGAGGGGCGACACACGCGCGTACGCGACAGCACCGCTGACGGTATCCGGGTGTCGGGTCGACTGAAACAAGGCAACGCCAGGCAGGGCGTCCCGTCCTGTCACAGGAACCTGGGGCGACGGCGATCCTGCGCCGACATCTACGGTGAGTTTCATGAAGGGCCGTGAGATCCACCTGACTTCAAGGCCTCTCGGCTGGCCGTCGACGGACGACTTCTGCATGGCTGAAGTCGCGGTGGCCGATCCGCGGGCCGGTGAACTGCTCGTCCGCAACCAGGTGATGTCCGTGGACCCCTACATGCGCGGGCGGATGAACGAAATCCCGTCGTACGTGGCGCCGTTCGGCATCGGACGTCCGCTGGAAGGCGGCGCCGTCGGCACGGTGATCGAGTCCGGGTCCGCGCTCTTCGCACCGGGCGATGTCGTCCTGCACAACGCCGGCTGGCGGGAGTACGCGACGGTGGCGGAGGACGCCGCGACGAAGGTGGACGTCGATCTGGCCCCGCCCTCGGCCTACCTCGGGGTGCTCGGGATGCCCGGCCTCACCGCCTACGCCGGCATTCTGGAGGTCGCTGCCCTGTGCCCCGGCGAGACCGTGTTCGTGTCGGCGGCCGCCGGAGCCGTCGGCAGCGCGGCAGGACAGATCGCACGGCTGAAAGGAGCCGCGCGCGTGGTCGGGTCCGCCGGCTCCCCCGACAAGGTCGCGTATCTCCGCGACATCGGGTTCGATGCCTCCTTCGACTACCACGACGGCGCTCTGCGCCGTTCGCTGCGCACCGCCGCGCCGGACGGTGTCGACATCTACTTCGACAACGTCGGCGGGCGGCACCTGGAGGTCGCCATCGGAGCCATGCGCCCGCACGGGCGGGTCGCCATGTGCGGTGCGATCTCGATGTACAACGCCGATGAACCTCCGGCAGCGCCCCGCAACCTGGCGCTCGCCATGGGCAAGCGGCTCACCCTCCGGGGCTTTCTCGCCGGCGACTTCGCACACCTGCGGGAGCGGTTCGTCGCCGAGGCCGCCGGGTGGCTGCACCGCGGCGAGCTGCAGTACCGGGAGACCTTCGCCGAGGGTCTGCCCGCCGCACCTCGCGCCTTTTTGGACATGATGCGCGGGCGCAACCTGGGCAAGATGCTCGTACGCCTCTGACGAGGCCCGGTCCGCCCCTGCCCAGGATGCGGTGCGCTTCCGCCCCTGCCGCACAGCGTTCAGCGCGCGGCCGGACGCCGGTCCGCAGCGGGGCTCAGATCGCCGCGAGGAACGTCCGCACCCGCTCCATCAGCAGCTTGGAGGCGTCCGCGTCGAAGGCGTCGAGCGAAGCGTCGGTGAACAGGTGCTGATCGCCCGGATAGGTGAACAGCTCCGCAGCCGAAGCGGACTTGGCCAGCTCGCGTGCCGCCGGCAGGTCCTCCTCGAAGAACTCGTCGCCTTCCTTGCCGTGCAGCTGCACCGGTACGCCGTCGGGCCAGGACGTCCCGAACTCCGTGACAGGGATGCAGGAGTGCATCAGCAGTGCTCCCCGGGCGCCGGGTCGCGTCTGAGCAAGCTTCTGAGCGATGGTCACGCCGAAGGAGAAGCCGCCGTAGACCAGCTCCGGGCTCAGGCCATCGGCCGCCGCCACACCACGCGCCCTGAGGGTGTCGAACCCGGTCTCGCGCGCGAAGCTCATCCCCTCCTCAAGGCTGCCGAACGTGCGGCCCTCGAACAGGTCGGGCGTGTGCACGGTGTGGCCGGCCTGCCGCAGTTCACCGGCGAACGCCTGAACTCCGTCGGTCAAGCCCTGGATGTGGTGGAAAAGCAGAACCTCGGCCATCTCCGCAGTCTCCTACTGTTATTGATCGACTGTTCCGAAAACGCACCACGACGCTAGCCCCTCGCCCCGGCAAGTGACAACCTCTCACCTCATGGGTGCGCGACAAACTATTTGCCCACTTCTGGCGGCGTCGCCGAGCATAGAATTCGGCACGGCCGGTCACTGAGAGACATGCCCGCAGATAGGACGCGGATATGCCCGGACGCACCGTCACCGCAGACACGCCACGCCCAACTCGCATACGGACAAGGGCGTTCGGCCGCGTAACGTGAGGCGCGCTCCGCGGGTCACATCTCCGAAGACCCGAAGGTTGACATGTCCGCACAGGGGTACCCATGCTCCCCAATAGACCTCCCGGTTCGCGGATGAACCTCACGCCGCGACAAGCGCACCGAGCATCACCCGGCACACCTGACGTCCATCGATCGCGCGCTACCGCCAGTGGCAGCCTTCCTCCTTGGGATTCGTATGATTCGTACAGACCTGCTCGTGACCTCTCCGTGCTTCCTCCTGGGCCTGAGCCAGATCCTCACAGCGGCTGGGGTCAGAATCGTCGCCACCCGAACCACGGCCGAAGAGGAGCCGTGCTGGCTCGCCGACGTGGCGGTCATCGACGCCGACGCAGCCGCTGGTGGGGACCTCGACATCGTCACGGACGCCGCCCGGTCAATGGCCGTGCTCGTCCTCACCAACGGCCTCACCGCAAACAGCGAAGAATTCTTCGACGCCGGCGCGGCGGGGGTCATCAGCAAAGGCGAGCCGGGGTTCGGAATCGTGCGCGCCGTCCAGCTCGCCGCCGCCGGATCAGCCGGTCGCGCAGAGTCACCCCGCACCACCCCACAACTCACCGGCAGCAAAGTCCATGCGGGCCAACCCACGCTCTCCGAACGGGAGCAGCAGGTTCTCAGCCAGATCGCCCAGGGCAGGACGCACGGCCAGATCGCGACCCGTCTGGGGATAAGCCAGCACACCGTCGACACCTACGTGAAACGCATACGCGTCAAACTCGACGTGGGAAACAAGGCCGAGCTCACCCGCGCCGCGCTTCTCGGCAAATTCGTCACCTCGGTGGAGGACGGGAAAGCCGGCGGCACCGCGACCATTCCCTCGTCCCGCGTCCCTTCTCCGGTCGAGTCGCACCTGGGACGGGACGGAGCGCCTGTGTCTTAGTACTCCAGCAGCGCTTCGCTGTTCCTGCTGGAGTACTAAGGTCCAAACGCACCGACTCCGCAGGCAATCGACCGTGGTGCGAACGTTGTCGCCCTGTTCCCCCACTCGCGTGGATAGCCGAGGGAAACTTCCTCGACGGCGACACCGTCATGGACCGACGACCGCGGCATATGCAGATGACCGTGCACGACAGCACGGATCGGGAAGCGCTTGTGCCACTCGGAAGTGAGCCGCGTGCCGCACCACATGGCCAGATGCGGGGAGAACATGCGCCTTACCGGCTCTTCGATCAGGGGGTAGTGGTTAACCACGATGATTGGGTTGTCCCTTCCGAGCGCGGCCAACCGCTTCTCGGTCGACGCGACGCGGGCGTGGCACCATTCCTGCCGTGTCGGGTACGGATCCGGGTGCAACAGCAATTCGTCGCTGAACACATGCCCCGCCTTCCATGCCGCCTCCAGCGCGGAGTCGAGATCCGTGCCGGGGTCGCGGAACGAGTAGTCGTAGAGCAGATGGACCGGGGCGATAACGAATTCCTGCTCCGGGGCGCGCCACATCACGTACTCGTCCTCGGGCGTCAGCACTTCGATCTTGCGGCACTTCTCCACCAGGTCCGCGTACCGCTCCGCTCCCCTGCTCTGGTCCTCGTCACGCGGATGCGTCCACAGTTCGTGGTTGCCCGGCGTCCAGATGACCCGCCGGAAGCGACTGCGCAGGCCCTTCAGCACCTCCTGTGTCCGCGATGACGACTCCGCCACGTCTCCCGCGACGAGGAGCCAGTCGTCGGGGTGCTGCGCGGCCAGTCCGTCGACGATGCCGCGGTTCACCGGGTGCCCGACGTGGAGGTCGCTCACCGCCCACAGATGCGAATGAGACCGGTCCACGCATTTCCGGCGCGGATCATCCATGTCGCCTCTCCCTTCCATCGGCCCCATGCGTCGTTCAGGGACGTTCCGCCTCCAGATCGAGCCATTCGGCGAGTGCGTCCACCTCCGCGTCGACGGCTGCTGTCATCCTCTTCGTGAAGGCCTCGTCCTCATGGACGGCGTTGACCCTGAGGACGCCCCTCTTACGGTCCGCCGACGCATCGAGCTTGCCCACCAGTCGATCGTGGAAAAGAATCGGGAGCGCGAAATAGCCCCAGCGGCGTTTCGCCGCGGGCTTGTACATCTCGATTCCGAATTCGAAATCAAAGAGCTCCATCGCGCGCTTGCGGTCGTGGATCAGACGGTCGAAGGGGGACAACAGCGCGGTCCGCCCCTCGAACGGCTGCCCCAGATACAGGGGGTCGACACGCCATTGCCCTTGGACTCCCTCCACGACGGCCGCCTCGCCTGCGCCGCCGACGTCGTAGGGCTCGATGGGCACCTTGGTCGACTTGGCGCGCGCGATCCCCAACGCCCGCAGCCTCCGCTCGTTCCGTTCCCGCAACGCCTCCTGCGGGTCAGGCACCGGCGCGTCCGGGTACACCCGGTCGGCCAGGTCCCACAGCCGGTTGCGGCCCTGGCGCCCCGCTACCGCCACCTCTCCCAGATCTGCCATGGTCCCGAGCAGCCGGATCACGTTCTGGTCGTTCGTCCATCCGGTCGACTTCCACGGCAACGCACACGTGTCCGGGATGTCGCGAGAGAGCAGCGGACCGCCCGCCTCCAGGCGGGAGAGGATGTCCCGGCGGCATGCGTCATTGGCCTCGATCCAGCCGTGCAGCCGCTTCTCCCAGTCGGCCGTCGGCGGCCGGTCCCGCATCTCCGCCATTTCGGCCCGGAACAGCGTCGCGTCCTCGACCGGCCGGACGGTCGCCCCGATCTCGACGAGCTGTCGCCCCTTGAGCACCTGGACCAGGTGGTCCGGCGCATAGGCCGCACCGAGCCTGCTCCACGACACCAGGTCGGCGGCCGGCGCGATGGCCGCGGTCGGGTCCAGCTGCAGGAGCGTCAGATGCCGGACCATGGAGGTCAGCTCCGTCGGCCGCTCACCATGCAGGAGCTGCGCGCGAATCGCGATGCGCCGTGCGTCCGCACGACTGAGTGTGTGAACCTTCATCAGCCTTCCTCCACATTCCGCCTCACCACTCTGTGCCGTGTTCACGGCGCATTCGTCGGTTTCCAGAATGAGTGGGCACTACGTAACCTACGAAAAATCCCTCCGCCGGAGCGCACAGTTCATCCAAGCCGTCCCGGACAAACCTGTGAGGCGAGTCTCTGATCCGCCCGCACACAGCGTCATGCCGCCCGTTCGGGTGACTGGTCTCCTGCCTGCCCTGCGTTGTCCCCTACACAGGGGGCCTCTCCAAAGGCCCGCAGGCGACGGGGTGAGGCAATGCGTACCGAGGAAGTCGGCAAGGTATCGATCGATCTCCTGGACGAACTCGGCATCACGGCATCCGACCAGGTCCTCGGGGAACTGGAACGCCACCACATCATGGCGCGCCGACGCGGCGCCCGGGTCACCTACTTGGTGGCGCGCCGCACCTCCGGTGCCGCTCTCGGCCTGCTCCCCCTCTATCAGTTCTCGCGCCCCTACGAGTCGTCCCTCGCCCCGGAGAGCATCTTCGAAGGCGAGGTGCCTTCGACCGGCTCCCGACTGTGTTCGGCCGGTGGTGCCGGCGGCTACCGGAATCATCTGTTCCTGAGGTCTCCGCTCACGCCCGCGTGCGGCGCCGACGCCGCACGCGCGTTACTGTCGGCTGCCCGGGAGGTCGCCTCGACGGCCGGCTGTCCGCAGGTCCTGATCCCGGACCTCGACCCGGCACAGGCACGCTGGCTGGCGGAACTTGAGACGGACGCCATCGCGGTCGCCACCCGCGACAAGGCCGTGATGCCGATCGGATGGGGCCACTTCTCCGAGTATCTGGCCGCTCTGCCGCGCAAGCGCAGATGGCAGGTCCGCCAGGAGCGCCGCGCCTTCGCGGACAGCGGGATCGTCGTACGCGACGAACCACTGTCGGCGGTCGCCGCCGAGGTCGCCCCGCTGCTCGCGCAGACCCAGCAGCGCCACGGTGACACCGCCGGCCCTCACGAGGCGGAGTTCTACCTGGCCATGCTCGCGATGACGTCCGGTTCCGAGGTACGCGCGCTGGTAGGACACCTGTCCGGGAGACCGGTGGCGTTCTCGGTGGTCCATCGCCTCGGCGGTACGTGGACGATTCGTGCGGTGGGCCGCGACTACGCAGCACCGGACCACGGTCAGTACTTCAACTTGACCTATTACGAACCCATTGCCCGCGCCATCGCCGACGGCGCCACACTGATCGACTTCGGTGCCGGATCCCTCCGCGCCAAACGCTTCCGCGGCTGCCGGCTCCAGCCCCTTCGATCCCTGCTCATCGAGACCGCACCGTCCCGAGGACGGTGATCGGTCGCCTGTTTCGGCGACAGGACCGATCCCCACCCGGGCCGTAGCTTCCAATCCATCGCACGTCGTTGGTCGAGGAGGCCTCTGTGGACGATGACGACAAGATCGCGGTGGTCGGGGTCGCAGCGAAGGTCCCCGGCGCGTCTTGCGTCGACGCCTACTGGCTGAACCTCATCCGGGGCAAGGAGTCCGTGGCAGCGCTGAGCGACGAGCACCTGCGCGACCACGGTGTCTCCGAGGAGCTGTTGACGAACGCCGCGTACGTCAAGGCGGCCGCCCTGGCGCCGGACGCCCAGTACTTCGACGCCGGCCTGTTCTCCATGACCCCTCGGGAAGCGCAGACCTGCGACCCGCAGATCCGCCTGTTCCTCGAAACGGCCCACGCCGCCATCGAGAACGCCGGCTACGACCCGACCACCATCAGCGCGGGAACCGGAGTCTTCGCCTCAGCCGGCGCGCCGCTCTACCACGAACACCACCTGCGCCCTCAGAAGGACGCCCTGGGTTTTCCGCTCGCCGATGTATCGACCCTCAACCTCGGCGGCTACATCGCCACCATGGCTTCGTACAAGCTCAACCTGCACGGACCCAGCATGACCGTGCAGACCGCCTGCTCCAGCACCTTGGTCGCCTTGCACCTGGCATGCCAGTCGCTGCGCACCGGGGACTGCGACACCGCGCTCGTCGGAGGGGCCAGCATCGACTTCCCGTACGGGCACGGCTACCTCTGGTCGGAAGGCGGAGTCCAGTCCCGCAGCGGCCACTGCCGGCCCTTCGACGCGGCGGCCGACGGCACCGTGTTCGGCGGGGGCGCCTGTGCCGTCCTGCTGAAGAGGCTTCCCGACGCGCTCGCCGACCACGATCACATCCGCGCCGTGATCCGCGGGAGCGCGATCAACAACGACGGGTCCGACAAGGTCAGTTTCGGCGCGCCCAGCGCGGCCGCGCAGCGGGCGGTCGTGAGCGAAGCGCTGGCCGTGGCCGACGTACGGCCGGGCGACATCTCGTACGTCGAGGCGCACGGGACCGGCACCGTCGTGGGAGATCCGATCGAGATCAGCGCGCTGACCGACGCCTTCACCTCCCTCGCCGAGGAACCGCTCCCGGTCGGCAGCTGCTCCCTCGGGTCGGTGAAGGGCAACATCGGGCATCTGGGGCCAGTGGCCGGCCTGGCGGGATTCATCAAGGCGGTACTCGCGCTGGAACACGAGCAGCTGCCGCCCAGCATCAACTACCGGTCGCCCAACCCCCGGCTCGGCCTCGGATCCTCGCTGTTCCGCGTACAGGACCGGCTCACCGCCTGGCCGCGGGACCCCCGGCAGCCACGCCGTGCGGGCGTCAGTTCCATGGGCATCGGCGGCTCCAACGCCCACGTCGTACTGGAGGAGCCCCCCGCCGTCCCCGCCGCCCTGCATCAAGGGGAACCGCGTCTGGTGGTCTGGTCGAGCCCCACCGCGGAAGCCGAGCGGGCCGTCCGCGCCGGCCTCGCCGATGCCTTCCTGCAACTGGGCGAAGAGGTGTTCGCGGATGCGGTCGCGACTCTGCAGCACGGCCGCCGGACCCACCCGGTCCGAGCGGCGGCCGTATGCGTCGGCGCGCACGACGCGGCCACCACCATGACGGCGGCCGAGACCGGCCGGATCCTGGTCTCGCGTCGGCCGCGGACGAGCCCGCCCTCTGTCTGTCTGCTGTTCCCCGGCCAGGGTTCCCAGCATGTGGAGATGGCGCACGGCCTCTACCGGAGCGTGCCGGGTTTCGCGCGGGCATTCGACGAGTGGCTCGACCGACTGGATGCCCCTGACCTGCCGCTGCGCGACTGCTGGCGCGGTGCCGCCGGGCTCGACATCACCGGGACTTCCCTCGCCCAGCCTCTGCTGTTCGCCGCCGAACTCGCCCTGGCGCAGATGTGGCAGCAGGCGGGCGTTCGCCCCGCCGCCCTCCTCGGCCACAGTCTGGGCGAGCTGGCGGCCGCCACTGTCGCCGGGATCCTCGAACCGGACGCGGCCGCCACGCTCGTCCTGGCCCGCGCCAGGGCGATGCGCGATCACCCGGCCGGTGGCGGCATGCTCGCTGCCGCGACCGGTGCGGACGCGCTCCGCGACGTTCTCACCGGGACGGTCACCGTGGCCGTGATCAACCGGGCGGATCAGGTGGTGCTGGCCGGGTCCGACGACGACCTCGCCGACGTGGCCGAGGAGCTGACCGACCGCGGTGTCGCACACACCCGGCTGCCGACGTCGAGTGCCTTTCACACGCCTCTGCTCCGGGACGCCGCCCGGGCGTTCGAGAAGGCCTTCACCGGCGTGACCCTGTCGCCGCCGGCCCTGCCCGTCTACTCGGCCGCCACCGGACGCCTCATCTCCGCGGACGAGGCCGTCGACCCGGCCTTCTGGGTGCGTCAGCTCGTGGAACCCGTACAGTTCGCCACCGCCCTCGACGCGCTGGTGGAGACCGGGCCCGGCGTGCTTCTAGAGGCCGGTCCAGGGCAGGTACTCACCGAGCTGGCCCGCCGCCACGAGCGGGCCCGGGACGCCTCCGTCGCCGTGGTGCCGACGCTGCCGAGGCGTGGCGGGACGGCTGCGGCCGACGATGCCGATCCAGACATGACCGCCCTGCTGACCGCCGCGGCCCACCTGTGGGTGGCGGGTACCGATGTCTCCTGGGAGGCTGTCGGGCAGGCTCCGCTGCGCCACCGGATCCCGCTGCCCGGCTACCCCTACCAGCGAAAGCAGCACTGGGTCGAGGCGCCGCAGGCAGCTGACCTCGTGACCGGGCCGGATCCGACCGCCGAAGCCCACGCCGCGCCACCGCCGACTGCCACGGGACCCGGCACCGGCACCGACACGGGTCGGCCCAGCCCGTTCTCGACCCTGCGCTGGACCTCCTCCGCTCTGACACCACCCCCTCTCATCCGCGCGGGGGCAACAGCCGTCGTCCTGCTCCCTGCCGCCGCAGACCGCGCGAACGACGTGGTGGCCGCGCTCGAACACGCCGGGACGCACACGATCCGGATCCGTCCGGCCGACGCCTACCGCCACAACGGTGACGAGTTCGGCATCCGCCCCGGTGCCACCGCCGACATCGAGCGGGTCTTCGCCGCGCTGGCCCGCCACGGGACCGAGGCCGACCTCCTGGTACATGCCATCACGGCTGCTCCATGGCCGCCGGCGTCGACGGCCACCGTCCGACAGCAGCTGGACGACAGCTTCTTCAGCGCCCTCGCGCTCGCCCAGCACGGTCTGCGGACCGGCACCACGGGCCGCGTCCCCGAGCTCATCACGCTCACCTCGGGCGCGGTCGACGTCTCAGGAGCCGACCCGGTCGACCCGGTGAAGGCGAGCGTCCACGGGGTCATCCGCACCCTGGCCGCCGAACTGCCGCGGCAACGCTGCAAGGTCATCGACTTCTCCGCCAACACTCCCGTCGACGCACTGAGCGATGAACTCTGCCGTGCCGGTGAGGACCTCGTCGTCGCGCTGCGCGGGCGTCACCGCTGGGTGCCCCGGGAGACACCGCTGCCCCTGCCCGCGAACCAGGCACCGGCTCTTCGTTCCGGAGGTGTGTACGTCATCACCGGAGGGATGGGCGCACTCGGCCTGGCGACTATGCGCAGCATCGCCGCGACCGGCATCCGGCCACGTATCGCGCTGCTGGGTCGCACCCTTCCCGCCACCGAAGAGCCCGTGGACACCTGGTCGGCCGACGTCACGACCGCCGTACGGGACGCCACCGCGCTCGGGGCCGAGGTGCGCCTGCTCGCGTGCGACGTCGGTGACCCGCGGCAGGTCCGGCGCACGCTCGACATCGTCGCGGCCGCCTTCGGGCCGGTCCAGGGGCTGCTGCATCTCGCGGGGGTCGCGGGCAACGGGATTCTGCAGGTCCGCGATCCTGAGCGGGCCGCCGATGTGCTCCGCCCCAAGGTGCACGGGACGCTCGCCCTCGCGGAGGCGCTCGCCGGCCGGCCGGCACTCGACTGGATCGTGTTCTTCTCAAGTCGTGCCGCCGTCGACGGCCTCGTAGGCGGCGGCGACTACGCCGCAGCGAACGCGGTCATGGACCTGTGCACGCGCCTCGACCGGTTCCCCGCGGACCGGGTGCTGAGCATCAACTACCCGAGCTGGACCACCGTCGGCATGGCCAGCCGACCCGACGGCGCGCCCGCGGCCGGCACACTGCACTGGACCACCACGCTCGATGCCGAGAACACCTGGGCGCTCGACGAGCACCGGCTCGACGGCACTCCCATCCTGCCCGGAACCGCCCATATCGACCTGGTCATCTGCGCGTTCGGCCGGACCGTGCCGGAGGGCACCGACCGTGCGCTGGTGCTCTCCGATGTGGCTTTCGTCGCGCCCTTGACCGCGCGGCGGCCGAGGCGCGTGACAGTCGTGTTCGCCGCCGACGGTGCGCGCCACCGCTTCGAGGTCCGCTCCCAGCCCGCGGACGACACGACCGCGCGGTGGGTCACGCACGCCACCGGACGGATCGAACGCCGGAGTGCCGAGGCGCCCGCCTGCGATCTCACGGCACTGCGCAAGGCCACCCGTCCGACGGAAGGATCCGCTGTCGGGGCCTTCGCACTCGGAGCACGCTGGGACTCCGTCGTGGAGGTCCGCGACAGTGCGCACGAGAGGCTTGTCGAGCTGCGGCTCCCCGCGCAGTTCACCGACGATCTCCGCACGCATCCGCTGCATCCGGCACTGCTGGATCTGGCGACCTCCGCGCTGCGGGGGTGCCCGGGTCCCGGCCCCGAGGACCGGGCCGACGAGGCGTATCTGCCCTTCCTCTACCGTGCGCTCACGGTCTTCGCCCCGCTTCAGCAAGAGGTCTCGGCCCGCGTCCGGCGGAAGGAGAGCCACCACGGACAGCTCGTGGCGGACATCGACGTCATCGGCGCCGACGGCATCCTCCTCGTCTCCGTGGAAGGCTTCACGATGCGGAGGATCGACCGGACCGCGTTCGACGCCGACCACGGTGGCCACGAGGCTGACACCCAGGACCACGCCGGCATCGACCCGTCCGTCGGAACCGACATCCTGATGCGTCTGCTCTCCACGAGGACCTCCGAGCAGATACTTGTCCGCCCGCACCGGAACGGCCGACCGGTGCCCGTACCGTCCACCGCAGACCCCACGACCGGACTGCCGACTTCCGAATCCATGCGCGCGGAGTCTTCCCGGCCACGACCGAAAGCAGAGCCCGTAAGCGCGCCAACGAGGCCCACGGCACCGGCCGTTGAGTCCCCCACCGATACGCCGGACTCGACCTCGGACCGCCTTCGCGGCCTGTGGACGCGCACCCTGGGGCACGACCAGTTCGCACCCGACGACGACTTCTTCGACCTTGGGGGCAACTCGCTGACCGCGATTGAACTGATGGCCCAGATCCGGGAGGCGTTCGACATCGAGCTGACCGTCGGGTTCCTCTTCGAAGCCCCCACCTTGGCCGAGCTCGCCGAGGTCATCGACCAGCGGGTGCGGTGATGACAGCCGCGCCGCACACCTCCACCGCCCCCGGGGCGCCTTCGGCGGATCCCGCACACCGCCTCACACTGCACGCCGACTGGTCGCTGTGGCGGCTGGCCGCCCTGCGCAGCGCCGGCATGCCGATCTCATGGCTCGACGGTTTCGCGGTACCCGACTGCGCGGACGACGAGTCCGACACCCGCAGCCGCGAGACCTCCGCAGCGGCCGTACGCTCGGTCGTCGCGCAACCCGCCTTCCTCGAAGCTGTCACCTGGCAGAACCCGGCACTCATCCGGAACTGGATGGGCCGCTTCGCCGCCGATCTCGCCGCGGACGGAGACGGACGTCTCTCCCGCAGGGACCAGCGCGAAGCCCTCGTCGCCTTCCTCGCACAGCGCTACTGCGCGAAGAACGAGACCATCGGCTTCTTCGGCCCCGTCGCCTGGGCCCGGTTCACCGACGACCAGGCCGGGGTCACGACACGCGGCACGGCCGGGCTGCGCAGCCGCACCCTCTTCCGCGAGCACTGGGCCGTCGACGCGATCGCCCGTGCCTTCGCGGAGCGGCCGGCCCTCCACACCCACCTGATCGCCCGGCGGCACCCGGCGTGCTCCTTCGACGGCGGAGTGCTGCGCCGGCCGCGACGCCGACCGCAGCCCCTGGACCCCGACGAAGCCGCCCTGGCCGCCGCCCTCGACCGCCCGCGCCGGGTGGGTGAACTGCTCAGCGCCTACGGACCTCCCGAATCGGCTCCGGCCACCGCGCGGGCGCTGGAGCGGCTCACGGCGACCGGAGCGGTCCTCGTCGGATTCCCGGTGCCGGTCACCGATCAGCCGGAAGACGCACTGCGCGCACACCTCTCACAGATCCCGGACGAGAAGCTGCGCGACAGCCTGCTGGCCGAACTCGCCCCCCTCGACGAAGCCGTCGACGCCGTCGCGGCCACGGCCGGCGACCCGGTGGCGCTGCGCGGCGCACTGGACCGGCTCGGGGCAGAGTTCCGGTCCCTGACCGGGGTCGGCGATCAACGCGCCAAGCCCGATCGTGACCTCGGGCGGTGCATCGTGTACGAGGACTGCCGACGGGACCTCGACGTCGACATCGGCACGGACCTGATCAAGGATCTCCGTGCCCCGCTCGGACTCCTCCTGGACACCGCCCGCTGGCTCGTGTGCGAGAACGGAGCGGAGCTGGAGCGAGACCTCGCGGCCCGCGCGGAATCCCTGCACGCCGCCTCCGGACGTCCGGTAGGACTGTGCGACCTGGTGATGGCCTCCGGAGACATCCTCAGCGGACTGCCCGGCAGCGCGGTCTCGCGGGTCGCCGCGGACTTCCGGGCCCGCTGGGCGGAACTGCTCGCCACCGCCACCGAATCCTCGGCGTCCTCGGTCCGGCTCAGCACCGCGGTGACGGCCCCGCTGGTGCGCCTGCTGTTCCCTGCCGGCCCGGTCCGGTGGCGCGCCGCCCGGCAGCACAGTCCTGACCTGATGCTCCGCGCTCGCCCCGGCCGCCGTCCGCAATGGGTGCTCGGCGAACTGCACCTCGCCGTCAACACGCTGGAGAACCGCGCCTTCGCCACCCAGGCCGACGATCGTGCGGAGCTGCTCACGGCCACCGCGGCCGACTTCCCCGACGGCCGCTTCGTGCCCGTGTACCCGGCCGCTTCACCAGCGGTCACCTCACGCACCTACCCACCGCCTGCTCTCGACCTTCCCGAGCTCTACCAGTACTGGTCCTGGACCGCGGACGAGGGGCATCCCTCGGGCAGCACCGTTCTGCCCGGCGCCGGTCTGCTCGTCGAACAGGACGACAGCAGCCGACTCGTCGTCCGCCCGGCCGACGGCAACTGGCGGGCGCCGCTCACCGAAGTGCTCGGCGAATTCCTCACCGCAGTCGTCGCGAACCAGTTCAGCATCCGGCCCCTGGCCGCCCATCAGCCCCGCCTGCTGCTCGACGACGTGGTCATCGCACGGGAGACCTGGCATCTGCCGGTGTCCGAGCTCCCGTATACCGTCGACAACGACTACCGGCACCGCGCGCTGCGCCGGCGGTTGCAGGAGCTGGGCATGCCGCGCTGGGTGTTCGCCCGGACCCCGGACCAGCCGAAGCCCTACCTCGTCGACCAGGACGCGCCGCTGTCCCTGCGCAACCTCGCACGTGGCCTGCGCCGGAGCGCCGCCTCCGAGGCCTCCACCGCCGTCACCTTCACCGAGATGCTCCCCGCCCCCGACGAACTGTGGCTCGCCGGACCCGACGGCCGGCCGCACACCAGCGAACTGCGCGTCGTCGTCCACGACGACGCCCAGGTCACGTCCCCGCTGACCACGCCAGATCGGACGGCCTCCGCATGACCGCATTCTCGTCAGCCTGGTTCAGCGACGTGGTCAATCCGGACGGGGACGGACCTCTCGTGATCGCGCTGCCCTACGCCGGTGGCTCGGGGCGCGCGTTCCGTCAACTGCACCCGTACCTGCCCGGCGACAGCGTTCTGGTGATCGTCGACCTGCCAGGACACGGCCCCCGGCTGTCCGAACCCTGCCTGCGCGACGCGGACGACGTCGTCACCGGGCTGCTCGGGGCGCTGGAAGAACTCCCGGCGGAACGGTTCATCCTCCTCGGATACAGCATGGGCGGGTGGCTCGCCTACGAGGCGGCCGCACGACTCACCGACGCGGGAACTCCCGCCATGGGCCTCGTCGTGTGCGGCACTCGCGCTCCCCAGACCGGGATCGGGCACCCTTCGGTCACGACGCACCCCCCTGGCCGGGACTTCCTCCGGGCCGCCGTCGAGATGGGGCTCGCCGCCCCGGAAATGCTCAAGGTCCCGGGCATGGCCGAACTCTTCGCCGAGCCTCTGCACGCGGACTTCGCGGTCGTGCAGAGCTACCGCCACCGGCCGCGCCCCGCGCTCCCCGTGCCGAGCTGCGTCGTCGGCTTCGACTCCGACTGGCTGGTGCCCGAGCCGTCACTCCGGGCCTGGGACGACGTGTGCGCGCATCCGCTGCACCGCCGCGTCGAGGGCACCCATCTCGCCCTGCACGAGGACGAAGCGGCGTTCGGCGCAGCGGTGGCGGCAGGAGTGGCGCACATCATTGCCTCCTGTCCGCCGCGGCCGGTCGCCTCGGGCAGGCCGGCCCCGGCTCGGCGGCCCGGCGAGGGGGACCCCGCGGAGCGGCCCGTCCCCGACGGCGTCACCGCGGTGGGCCTCGTGGCGCAGACTGCGCGGCGGGCACCGGACGCACCGGCCGTCGTGGACAAGGGCCGCGTCGTCTACACGTATCAGGAGCTCCTGAAGCTCTCGGCGCAGGTCGCCCGGCTTCTCCACGAGCAGCGCATCGAAGCGGGCCACCATGTGGCGTTCATCGGACGGCGCGATCCGGGATCCGTCGTCGCGATCCTCGGCATCGCCCTGGCGGGTGCCGCGTTCGTGCCCATCAGCGACAAGTGGCCGCTCGAACGGACGGCGTACGTCCTGCGCTCGACCGGGGTGCGCTGCCTGCTCGGTTTCGCCGACGACCTGGCCCTGTTCGAGCAACTCGGTGCCGCCTGTCCCGATCTCACCGACGTCGTACTCCTCGATGTCGCCACGGAAGACCCGCCACGGCCACACCCCACCCGACCGCCCACCGAACAGGCCGCAACCGAAGCGGACTTCACGGAGGTCGCCGACCGCGTCATCGCCGAAGAGCCGCGCACCGTCCTGCAGATCGGTCTGGGGCAGGGCGAACTGCTGAAGCGTGTCGCACCTCATGTGGACCTGTTCACCGCCGTCGACGCGGACCACGACGCGATCCGCACGGCCACCGCATGGGCCCAGGACCACGGCGTGTTCGCCGATCTCCAGGTGGGCCACCCGGACCACCTCGGTGAACTGGTGTCGACCACCGTCGACGTGGCCGTCCTGCCCGCGGGTCCCTCCCCAGCACTGCTGAGCGCCGTCGCCGCCGTCGTGCGGCCCGGCGGTGCCGTACTCCTGCCGGGTCCCGCACCGCACGAACCCGGCTCCGCCTGGGCGGTACAGCCCCCGGCGCAGGACTGTCACACGACTGTGCTGCGCCGGACAGACCTGCCACCGGATACGGCGGGAGGACCCACCCAGCGCGTGCACACCAGGTGGCACCTCGCCCGGCAGCCCGATTCCCCGCCACCCGTCTCGGCGGGTCCGGGCGATGTCGCCTACGTGATCTACACTTCCGGCTCCACCGGCCATCCCAAGGGCGTCGCGGTCAGCAACAGCGCACTGCTCACCACACTCTCGGGCTCCGCCGAACAGTTCGCCGTCCAAGCCGACGACACACTCCTGCAAGTGACGTCGTTCTGTTTCGACCTCTCCGTCTTCGACGTCTTCGGGGTACTGTCCGCAGGGGGCGCCCTGCGCATCGCCGACGACACCGAGATCGACGAACCTCGCCTGCTGGCAGCGGTGTTGCTCGGCGAAAAGATCACCGTGTGGAACTCGGCCCCCTCGATGTTCTCCTGGCTCCTCCTGTTCCTCACCGGAAGCGAGGCGCCGCCCGAGCAGCGAACGTCGCTGCGCCTGATGCTGCTCGCCGGCGACTGGATCCCGGTGTCCATGCCCGACGAGACGCGTGAAGTGTTTCCCAAGGTGCGGATCGTCAATCTGGGCGGCGCCACCGAGACCGCGGTCTGGTCGTGCTTCTACGAGATCGACTCCGTGGACCCGGAGTGGGCGAGCATTCCCTACGGGCGCCCGCTGAAGGGCTCGCACTACTACATCCTCGACGAGCAGCGACAACCCGTCGTGCTCGACGAAGTCGGCCAGATCTACGCGGCCGGGGACTCGCTCGCGCTCGGCTACCACGGCGACCCCGCGCAGACCGCGCGGAGCTTCGTCCCCGACCCGTTCCGGCCCGGGCAGCGTATGTACGCCACCGGTGACCGCGGCCGCTGGCGGGCGGACGGGCAGATGCAGTTGCTGGGCCGGATCGACCACCAGGTGAAGATCCGCGGATACCGCGTCGAACTCGGGGAGATCGAGGCCGTGATGGCCAGTGCGCGGAATGTTCGCTCGGCCGTCGTCGTCACCTGCTACCGCGGCGGCAACCGGACGCTCGCCGGCTTCTACACCTGCCGCGGATCCGGGACATCCAGCGCCGAGATGCGCGAGCTGCTGGCCTCCCGTCTCCCGCCGTACATGATCCCGGGCCATCTCGACCACCTGGACGCACTCCCCCTCACCACCAACGGCAAGGTCGACCGGGACGCGCTGGCGCGGCGCGTGCTCCAGGTCGGTTCTGCCACCTCCACCGGAGAGCAGCAGTGACCGGCCCCGACAGCGGTCTCGCCCGCCGGCTGCACGCCATCTGGACCGACCTGCTCGGCGGCTCCGACCCGGATGCCGGATTCCTCGAAGCGGGCGGACACTCGGTGCTGGCGGCCCGGCTCATCGCCCGTATCGGCACCGAGCTCGACGCCACACTCAGCCTCGCCACTCTCATCAGGGACAACCCTTCGTTCCATGACCTCGTCGCTCTTGTCGAACGGACCAGGCGCGATCCCTCTCCTGCCGGACCACGTCCCGCCGCCCCGGAGCCGACCGCCGACAACCACCCGGGACCGGCGCCCATCTCTCCCGCCATGCGCAGAATCTGGACGTGGCACCAACTCCACCCGGACTCCCCCGCCTACAACGTGGTCCGGGTCCTCACGCTCGACGCCCAGCTGCAGCCGGCGACACTCCGCGCCGCCCTGGCGGACCTCGCAGAGCGTCATGACGCCTTGCGTTGCCGCGTCGTCGAACCCGCGCCCGCCCGCGCCGAGATCGTCATCGACGAGGCAGTCCCGGTACCACTCAAGATCGACGTCGTGCACGGCACATCACACGACGACGTCGCCTACCAGGTCGACGCCGCACTGCGCCGGACCGCCGACCGGCCGATCCCCCTCGACACCGCACCCCTGTGGCGGTGCGGCCTCGTCTGGTCGCCCGGCACCGGGCGCACCTGGATCGCCCTGGTGATGCATCACCTCATCAGCGACCTGCGCTCCTCGGACATCGTGCTCAACGACCTTGCGACCGCCTACGCCGCACGCCAGGACGGAACCGCACCGCAGTGGCCGCGCCCGGCCCCCGGTCTCCTGCCCCACCTGCGCCGCCAGGCCGGCCACGCCGACTCCGCGCGGTGGCAGGCCGACCTCGACTGGTGGGGTCAGCGGCTGGCGGCCCGCGCCCGCATCCCGCTGGCCGGGCCCTCGCCATACGCAGCCGGACCTGACGAGCACCGGGCCACCACCCACACCTTCGACCTGCCGGCCCGGGCCGCCCGCGCGGTGGACTCGATGGTGCGCGGCGCCGGAATCACACCGGCGGTCTTCTTCCTGACCATCGCCACCACGATCCTCGCGGCACGCTCCGGAGGCGACTCGGGTGTGGTCGGAGTGCCGAGCCTGCGGATGGCGGAGCCCTCCGACGAACGGACCGTGTCCTTCCTCCTCGACACCTTGCTGCTGGACCCCGGCGATCCCGCCGCGGACCGGCGCACCGTCGTCGAGGCATGTGCGGCGACACGCCTCACGCTCCTCGACGCCGTGGACCACGCGACGCCCACCTACGACGAGATCCTCGACCGCCTGCATCTCCCCCGCACGTCCCGCAGTCCACTCATCCGGCTCTGGTTCAACGACCTCACCGGGGCAGCTCCACCGGCGCGGTTCGCCGACCACGCGAGCGCGGAATACGACCTCCCGCCCGGATGGGCACTGTTCGACCTCAGCCTGTACGTCAAACGCACGGCCGACGGCTACCGCCTGCACCTCGCCGCCCCGCAGCGATCGGCGCACCACGACGTCGTCGATCTCACCGATCTCGCCGAGCAGGTGGCACGGGTCTGCTCAGCTGCCGCAGCCGACCCGCAGGGCCGGCTCGCCGACCTCTTGCCGCCGGCGCGGAACGACGCACACCGCACCGAACCACCCGCCCCCGGCCACGTACCGTCGACGGTCGAGCTCCTCACCCGTACGGCGGCCGAACAGCCCACCGCCCCGGCTCTCGACACCGGCGGCGGAGTCGTCGACCGGCGCACATTCGATGACGCCGTCACCGCCCGCGCCGCCCAGGTGCGGGCAACGGCCGATGCCGGAGACCTCGTCGTCCTGCCCGCCCGCCGGGACCGTCTCTTCGTCGAGCGGCTCCTCGCCTGTCTGCGTGCCGAGGTCACCCCCGTACTGATCGATGCCGCGTGGCCGAAGGCACGCCGCGACGCAGCGGCTCAGGGCAGCCGCGCCTCCCATGGGTTCCCCGACGACGACGGCCCCCTGCAAGCCCTTCCCGCCCCGCCCCCGCAGGCGCACGGCCTTCCCGCGCCGGCCCATGTGCTTTTCACCTCCGGCACGACCGCCGACCCGCTCCCGGTACTCGTACCGACACCGGTCACCGACGCCGCGATCGCCGACCTCGCGGACCGGCTCGGAGTAGGCGGCGAAGACCGCATCGCCCTGCTCAGCGGACCGGCCCACGACCCTGCCCTGCGCGACATCGGCCTCGCGGTCAGGACGGGAGCGTGCCTCTGCCTGCCCACGCCCAGTGAGCAGGCCGACCTCACCACGCTGGCCCCGTGGCTGCACACCCGGAGGATCAGCGTCCTCAGCGCGACCCCGAATCTGCTGGCCCTGGCCCTCGGTGCGGCTCGCAGCCCCCAACTCCTCCCCCACCTGCGCCTCGTCATCTGCGGGGGCGCCCCGCTCACCACCGCAACGGCGGCACTGATCAGGTCGCGGGCGCCGAAAGCCGTCATCGTCAACGGCTACGGATGCGTCGAGACCCCGCAACTGGTGGTCGCTCACCGCCTCGATCCCGACGACCCGCTCCCCGACACCTCACACATACCCATCGGTCGTCCGCTGCCCGGCAGAAGGGTCGAGCTCCGCACCGCGGACGGGCGCCGGTGCGCCGACGGAGAGCGCGGTGAACTCTGGGTCGGCGAACCGTGGATCGCGTCCGGCTACCTCACCGACGCACCCGAGCGGTTCGTCACCGGCTCCCGCCGCCTGGTGCGCACCGGCGACCTCGCGCAGCGGGACTCGACCGGGCTGCTCCACCTGGTCGGCCGCCTCGACCGGCAGGTTCTGGTCAATTCCCACCGTGTCCTGCTGGACGAGGTGGAGGCCGCGGCACGCGGCTGCCCCGAGGTCGCGGACGCGGTGGCCGAACTCGTCGGCGACGAGGGCCACCAGGCGCTGCGACTGTGGGTGCAACCCATGGCTGCTGGGTCGCGTCCGCAGGAGGCGGCCGTGCGCACGCATCTCACCGAAGTGCTCGCCGCGCCGGCCCTTCCCGCCACAATCACCTTCGTCGACCGGCTTGACCTGTCCGCGAACCTCAAGCCTGCCGCCCCAGGCGCGGGAGCACTCACCACCTCTTCCCCCATGTCACTCGACGCCCGGCTCCACGACACCGCGGCCGCGGTGCTCGGCCACCCCGTCCCCGCCACGGCCAACTTCTTCGACGCCGGCTTCACCTCGATCACGCTCCTGCAATTCGGGGCAGAACTGAGCACCGTCCTCGGTCGGCGGGTGGAACCTCTCTGGCTGTTCCAGCACCCGAACCTGCGGGCGCTCACGGTCGCTCTCGACCTCACCGCCCACCCTCCTGCCGGGGCCGACGACTCCCGTCACGTCACTCCGCCGCCTCACCACCCCAGAAGGCCCGGACGGCAGGAGAGCCGCGAGCGACTGCGTGACGCCCGGCGCCGGGCCAGGCAGCAGCCCCCCACGTCCACGGACCAGTGACCGGAGGCCGGTTGGTGAGGGTGGATCAGGTGACGCTCAGACTCGGCAGTCTGACGGAGGTCGCCGTATCCGGGCGTCCGGCACCGGGGCCACTGCCCCGACCGGTGCGGCGCGATTGACTTCGCAGCATCAGGCACGCCTCCCGGACAGGAAGGCAGACCCCACCTACTGGTTGCTGGTGCGGGCACCCGTGTCGCAGAGTTCGAGGACGACCTCGCCGGCCTTCGGCTCCCCGCCGCCATCGGCACCGACGACGGGACGCACGTGGGCACCCACCCACACGAGGTGCGGTGCGGCGCCCACGACGCGGCACCGGAACACGAAGCCCTCCGGGAACCGGACGACGGACTCGTTGCGTGCCACCTCGGTGTACCGGTGCACGACGGTGGACCGCACCACTACCCCGTGGCCGTCACTGCGCTCCGCATCCATATCGCTGGACGCGCACACCGGACACAGAAGCCTCCGGAACGAAGCGGTGCCGCACCAGCGGCAGCGCTGATACGACAACCCGGCTTCCTGTTGCGCCCCCGACGGGGCACTCATCTCTGACTGGGACACAGCTCGGCCCTCCGCACTCGACGGATGCGCCCGCATCGCGCGCCGGCGCATCCGCACCATATGGCACTGAGTGCCGAGCAGTAAAGGTACTGAGTGCCAAATATGGTCAGTCCTCGCCGAGAGCCGACTCGATCCTCTGCACCACACGCCACATGGGCGCGTCCTTCGAGGCGACCACGACGACGATGTCCTCGCCCGCGGACCGGTCGCCGGCCTCCTCTCCCACCTCGGCCCAGGCCCGGCGTACGAGCCCGAGCGCATGGTCCACCGCCGCCTCGGGGTCTCCCTCTCCGCCCGAACGCAGCCATGAACGCAGGCCGTTGTTGTGCGCGGCGACCACCGCGGCGGCAATCACCTCGGCCCGCAGCGCACTGTCCGGGGCACCCTCGTAACGGGCCCTGAGGTATCCCGCCATCGTCCGCTCGTAGCGGCGTACCACTGACAGCTCATAGGTGCGCAGGCCTGGGACCTCACGAGTGAGGCGGTAGCGCTGGAGGGAGAATTCCGGGTTCTTCGCATACAGCCGCAGCACGAGCTTGGCCCCGTCGCACACCACCTGCACCGGGTCGCCGTCGGCCGCCTCCAGGAGTGCGGTCATGTCGGCGAGACAGCGCTCGTGATCGGGAAAGACCGCGTCCTCCTTGGAGGGGAAGTACCGGAAGAACGAGCGCCGTCCGACTCCCGCCCGAGCCACGATGTCGTCCACGGTCGTCTCTTCGAAACCCCGCTCCAGAAAGAGCTGGAACGCCGCCTCGGCCAGCACCTCCCGCATGGATGCCTTCTTGGCTGATCTGCGCACCTCGGTCATGCCGGGAACCTAACACCAGGCGGCCCGGAGAGCACTGCGTACCTTTACAGAGGGTACTGAGTGCCATATGTTCTCTTCAGATGGTGCCCCCAGCTAGGAGAGCCGGCGTGAGCTTGAGGATCGTTGTCTGTGTGAAGTACGTGCCCGATGCCACTGGTGACCGGCATTTCGCCGATGACCTGACGCTGGACCGTGAGGATGTCGACGGGCTGCTGTCGGAGCTCGACGAGTACGCGGTGGAGCAGGCGCTCCAGATCGCGGGCGAGGCCGACGACGCGGAGATCACTGTTCTGACGGTGGGTCCTGAGGATGCGAAGGACGCGTTGCGCAAGGCGTTGTCGATGGGTGCGGACAAGGCTGTTCATGTCGAGGACGACGATCTGCACGGTACGGATGTGATGGGTACGTCGCTGGTGCTGGCGAAGGCGATCGAGAAGACCGGGTATGACCTGGTGGTCTGTGGGATGGCGTCGACGGACGGCACGATGGGTGTGCTTCCGGCGCTGCTGGCCGAGCGGCTCGGGGTTCCGCAGGTGACGCTGCTGTCGGAGGTGTCGGTCGATGGCACCACGGTCAGGGGCCGTCGTGACGGTGACACGGCCAGTGAGCAGCTGGAGGCGTCGCTGCCGGCTGTGGTGTCGGTGACGGACCAGTCGGGTGAGGCCCGCTACCCGTCGTTCAAGGGGATCATGGCGGCGAAGAAGAAGCCGGTTCAGTCCCTGGATCTGGAGGATCTGGACCTGGAGGCCGGTGTGGTCGGTCTGGAGGGTGCGTGGACCCGGGTCGATTCGGCGGCGCAGCGTCCGGCGCGTACCGCGGGCACGATCGTCAAGGACGAGGGCGAGGGCGGCAAGCAGCTGGCTGAGTACCTCGCGGGCCAGAAGTTCATCTGAGGCCCTCCCGTCCCCCTCATCCGCCCTCTGACTCATCCGCCCCTGATTCTTCGTATGCGCAGGAGAGCAATCCCATGGCTGAAGTTCTCGTCTATGTCGATCACCTCGACGGTGTTGTCCGCAAGCCCACTCTGGAGCTTCTGACGCTGGCGCGCCGGATCGGTGATCCGGTCGCTGTCGCGCTGGGCGCGGGCGCCCCCGACACGGCTACCGTGCTTGCCGAGCACGGTGCGGTGAAGGTCCTGACCGCTGAGGCTCCCGAGTTCGCCGACTATCTGGTCGTGCCGAAGGTGGACGCCCTGCAGGCCGCGTGTGAGGCGGTGTCGCCGGTCGCGGTGCTGGTTCCGTCCTCGGCCGAGGGCAAGGAGATCGCTGCGCGTCTCGCGGTGCGTATCGGCTCCGGGATCATCACTGATGCCACCGATCTGGAGGCCGGTGACGGTGGCCCGGTCGCCACGCAGTCGGCGTTCGCCGCGTCGTTCACGACCAAGTCCCGTGTCTCCAAGGGCACTCCGGTGATCACGGTCAAGCCGAACTCGGCGCCGGTCGAGGCGGCCCCGGCCGCGGGCTCGGTGGAGGCGCTGAGCGTGTCCTTCGGTGAGAAGGCCACCGGTACGAAGGTCGTCTCGCGTACTGCGCGGGAGTCGACCGGGCGTCCGGAGCTGACCGAGGCCGCGATCGTGGTCTCGGGCGGGCGTGGGGTCAACGGTGCGGAGAACTTCCACATCATCGAGGCGCTCGCCGACTCGCTCGGTGCCGCTGTCGGTGCTTCGCGCGCGGCGGTGGACGCGGGCTGGTACCCGCACTCCAACCAGGTCGGCCAGACCGGCAAGTCGGTATCCCCGCAGCTCTACATCGCCAACGGTATCTCCGGCGCGATCCAGCACCGGGCCGGTATGCAGACCTCGAAGACCATCGTCGCCGTCAACAAGGACGCCGAAGCCCCGATCTTCGACCTCGTCGACTACGGCATCGTCGGCGACCTCTTCCAGGTCGTCCCGCAACTCACCGAAGACATCACCACCCGCAAGGGCTGAATCCTCACCGACACGGGCCGCCGCGGTCCGTGTCGGTGAAGTCCTGCCGGACGTCCATGTCGTACCGGGCGCCCGGCATCACGGCGGCCCGTCAACTGTCGCAGGTGCCCCGGTCCGTGGCCTCCAGGGCGAAGTCGGCCACCAGGTTCTGCTCGTCCACGGCGAAGCGGTAGCGCTCACCGGGCGTGCCGCCGGGGACGGGGGTCTCGAAGATGAAGTCGCCGACCTTCGTCAGCCGCGGGTAGGCGGCCTTGACCCGGGCCAGGCCGGTGCCCATGGTGATCCCTTCGGGCGTACGGATCAGGTTCGTCCCGGTGATCACCACCACCCCCTTGCGGGGCTCGATGAAGACGCCGCCGCCCAGGTTCGGCTTCCCCTCACTGGCAGCGAGGCGGTAGAAGTCGCAGCCGGAAGTGGTCTGCTTGTTGACCAGCAGGCCGGTCTTCTCCGCATCGCGTTCGGACTGTCCGAGCTGGATGCCCTTGTAACCGTCCGGGCCCAGGACGCCGCCGGGCGCCGTGGCCGTCCCGGACGTCCCTGTCGCGGCCGTGGCCGTCGCGGTGCCGAGTGTTCCGAGCAGCAGCAGACCGGCTGCCACCGCGGTCGCGGTCCTGGTGAGGCGCTTCATCGTGAGAGCTCCGTCCATCTCGGGGCGCGGGCCGTGCGGCCGTGCACGACCGTGTCGCCGGTGACCTGTGCCGGAAGGAGTCCGGGGGCCCGGCGCGCAGCGGACACCATCTGCTCAGTATGGGCACGACTGATCACGTGATAGTGGCATTTAGGCCATCCGGAAGCCGGGGCCGATGAGGGGTCGTGGACCGAGCGGCCGGTGGAAACCGGCGATCCGGCCCGATCGGAACCAGAGGCTCTAGACTGTCTGGTGCAACTGGTTCGCCCCGTCCGCCAGGCGGGATGCGTCGTAAGAGGGAACCCGGTGGAATTCCGGGACTGCCCCGCAGCGGTGAGTGGGAACGACCGCCGTCATACGCACTGGGCCCGGCCGGGTCTGGGAAGCGACGGCCAGTAGGTGGATGCCCTTCCGAGGGTGACCGCGCCCGCAAGTCCGAAGACCTGCCTGTTGCCCGTGCGCGACCGATCGCGTGCGGATACCCCGGTGACCTCGTGGGCGGGTCGGCGTACATACCGGCGGACGGCCGTGCCTCGTGGCACGCGCGGACCGCCCGGTTCGTCACCCCTTCGCGCTCGCGTCCCGTCTCCGGGATCTCAAGGAGTCATCTCGCGAAGGAGATTTCCGTGACAACGAAGCCCGCAGCCGCGGCAGCACGGGCCACCGTGTACGGCTACCCCCGACAGGGCCCGAACCGGGAACTGAAGAAGGCCATCGAGGGCTACTGGCAGGGCCGCACCAGCGCCGACGACCTCCGCGAGACCGCCGCAGGTCTGCGCCGGTCGAACTGGCAGCGTCTGGCGGAATCCGGCATCCATGAGGTGCCCACCGGTGACTTCTCGTACTACGACCATGTCCTGGACACCAGCGTGATGGTCGGCGCGGTCCCGGAGCGGCACCGCAAGGCCGTCGAAACCGACGCGCTCGACGGTTACTTCGCGATGGCACGCGGGACCCAGGAGCTGGCGCCGCTGGAGATGACCAAGTGGTTCGACACCAACTACCACTACCTGGTACCCGAACTGGGCCCTGACACGGAGTTCGCCGCGGACTCCACCCAGCAGACCGGGCAGCTCAAGGAGGCGATCGCCCTCGGGCTCGCCGCCCGTCCCGTACTCGTCGGCCCGGTCACCTATCTGCTGCTGGCCAAGCCGGCACCGGGCGTCGCAGCGGACTTCGAACCGCTGACCCTGCTGGACCGGCTGCTGCCCGTCTACGCCGAGGTGCTCGCCGATCTGCGGGCGGCGGGCGCGGAGTGGGTCCAGCTGGACGAGCCGGCTCTCGTCCAGGACCGCACCCCCGCAGACCTGAACGCCGCCGCACGCGCCTACCGTGAACTCGGCTCGCTCACCGACCGTCCCAAGCTGCTGGTCGCGTCCTACTTCGACCGCCTCGGCGATGCGCTGCCCGTCCTGGCCAAGGCCCCGGTGGAGGGCCTCGCGCTGGACTTCACCGGGGCAGCCGCGGCCAACATCGGCGCGCTCGCCGCCGTCGGCGGACTGCCCGGCAAGCGCCTGGTCGCCGGCGTGGTCGACGGGCGCAACATCTGGGCCAACGACCTGGAGAAGTCGCTCACCACGCTGGGAACCCTGCTGGGGCTGGCCGACCGGGTGGACGTCTCCGCCTCCTGCTCGCTCCTGCATGTACCGCTCGACGCGTCCGCCGAACGGGACATCGACCCGCAGATCCTGCGCTGGCTCGCCTTCGCCCGGCAGAAGACCGCGGAGATCGCGACCCTCGCCAGGGGAATCACTCAGGGAACCGGCGCGATCACCGCCGAACTGGCCGTCAACCGGGCCGCCCTGGCCTCCCGGGCCGACTCGGCGATCACTCGCGATCCTGCCGTACGGGCCAGGACCGCCGCGGTCACGGACGCCGACGCGCACCGCCCCCAGCCGTACTCCGAGCGGGCCGTCGCCCAGCGCGCCCACCTCGGGCTGCCGCTTCTGCCGACCACCACCATCGGCTCCTTCCCGCAGACCGCGGAACTGCGCACGGCCCGCGCGGACCTGCGGAACCGGCGCATCGATGCCGCCGGCTACGAGGAGCGCGTCAAAGCCGAGATCCAGCATGTGATCGCCTTCCAGGAGAAGACGGGCCTTGACGTCCTGGTGCACGGCGAGCCGGAGCGCAACGACATGGTCCAGTACTTCGCCGAACGGCTGACCGGCTATCTGGCCACCCAGCAGGGCTGGGTGCAGTCGTACGGGACCCGCTATGTCCGCCCGCCGATCCTCGCCGGCGACATCTCCCGCCCCGAACCGATGACGGTCCGCTGGACGACGTACGCCCAGTCGCTGACCGGCCGCCCCGTCAAGGGCATGCTCACCGGCCCGGTCACCATGCTCGCCTGGTCCTTCGTCCGGGACGACCAGCCGCTCGGCGACACCGCACGCCAGGTCGCCCTCACCCTCCGCGACGAGGTCAACGACCTTGAGATGGCAGGGACTTCGGTCATCCAGGTCGACGAGCCGGCCCTGCGCGAGACACTGCCGCTGCGGGCCGCCGACCGGCCCGCGTACCTGGACTGGGCCACCGAGTCCTTCCGGCTCACCACCAGCGGCGTCCGCCCGGACACCCAGATCCACACCCATATGTGCTACGCGGAGTTCGGCGATATCGTCCAGGCCATCGACGACCTCGACGCCGACGTCATCAGCCTGGAGGCCGCCCGCTCCCACATGCAGGTCGCCCGCGAACTCGCCGAACACGGCTACCCGCGCGAGGCGGGACCCGGCGTGTACGACATCCACTCCCCGCGCGTGCCGAGCGCCGAGGAAGCAGCAGCCCTCCTCCGCAAGGGCCTTGAGGCCATCCCGGCCGAGCGGCTGTGGGTGAACCCGGACTGCGGGCTCAAGACCCGCGGCTGGCCCGAGACCCGGACGTCGCTGGAGAACCTCGTCACCGCCGCCCGCGCGGTCCGTTCCGAACTGGCCACCGGGGGCGCCTGACCGGACACGGGGCCGGGCCGGACACCCTGCTGTCCGGCCCGGCCCCGGCGTACGGGCGCGCGGCTTCTCCCGGCACCCCCACAGGTCAGGCGGCGGAGCGCTCGCCGGCCGGGCGGCGGCGCAGGACGGGCTGCTCGATGGCGGGAGGGTTGTAGATCGCGTCCAGCGTCCCGATGTCCGTGCCCGGGGGCACGATGGCGTCGATCCGGTCGAGGATGTCGTCGGTCAGGGTGGTCCCGGCGCCGGCGAGCAGGTCGTCCAGGTGGTTCATGGTGCGCGGGCCGATGATCGCGGAGGTGACGCCGGGGTGGGAGATCGCAAACGCCGTCGCCAGATGGGTCAGCGGCATTCCGGCCTCCTCCGCGAGCGGGATGAGCTGCTCGACCACGTCGAGCCGCCGCTCGTCGACCAGGTGCTTGAAACCGAAGCCGGCCCGATGGGTGTCGGCCCGGTGGCCCTTGCGGTAGCGGCCGGTGAGCATGCCGCCCGCGAGCGGGCTCCAGACCAGGGCGCCCATCCCGTACCGCTCGCAGACCGGCAGCACCTCGCGCTCGATGCCCCGGTTGAGGATCGAGTACGGCGGCTGTTCGGTGCGGAACCGCTCCAGGCCGCGCCGCTCGGCGACCCACTGCGCCTCGACGATGTCCGAAGCGGGGAAGGAGGAGGCTCCGATGGCGCGGACCTTCCCCGCGCGTACCAGGTCGGTGAGGGCCGAGAGGGTCTCCTCCACGTCGGTGTCCGGCGCGGGCCGGTGGATCTGGAACAGGTCGACGTGATCGGTCTGCAGCCGGCGCAGCGAGTCATCGAGTGCGCGCACCAGCCAGCGCCGTGAGTTGCCCCGCTGGTTGGGGTCGTCCCCCATCGGCAGGTGGGCCTTGGTGGCCAGTACGACGTCGTCACGGCGCCCCTTGAGGGCCTTGCCGACGATCTCCTCGGACTCGCCTCGTGCGTAGGCATCGGCGGTGTCGACGAAGTTGATGCCCGCGTCCAGGGCCTTGTGGATGATGCGGACGGAGTCGTCGTGGTCGGGGTTGCCCAGGGCTCCGAACATCATCGCGCCCAGGCAGTAAGGACTGACCTTGATTCCGGTCCGTCCCAGTGTGCGGTACTTCATGGTTCTCCTCCGGGGTTGGGACGTCCGCCGCAGCGCGATACGCTGACATAAGCGGAACAGCGTTCCGCCGAAAACAATACGGAACGTCGTTCCGGTTGGCAATCCGGCCGGCAGAAGGAGCACTCATGAATGACGGCCCGACGACAGGAGAGGCAGCGGAAGAGGCGACGGAAGAGCGGCCCCGCCAGCCGGTGCGCGCCGACGCACAGCGCAGCATCGACGCCCTGCTCGCCGCGGCCGCGGAGGTGTTCTCCGCCTCCGGCGTGGACGCCCCCGTCCGGCAGATCACCGCCAGGGCGGGAGTCGGCGCGGGCACCCTCTACCGGCACTTCCCGCAGCGGTCGGACCTCATCGCCGCCGTCTTCCGCAAGGAGGTCGACGCCTGCGCGGCCGCCGCCCCCGCCCTTGCCGCCGAGCATGAACCGGTCGAGGCCCTGACCAGGTGGCTGCAGCGCTTCGCGGGCTTCATCGCCACCAAGCGCGGACTGAGCGCCGCCCTGCACTCGGGAGACCCGGCGTACGACAGCCTGCCGTCCTACTTCCAGCGACGCTTCGAGCCCGCGCTCGGAGAGCTCCTGGACAGCGCGGCGAAAGCCGGCGAAGTCCGCTCCGACGCCAACCCCTGGGACCTGCTGCGCGCCATCGGCAACCTGACCGTGCCCGTCGGGGACGACAACGACGGCCATACGCAGCGCATGATCGCCCTGCTGGTCGACGGGCTCCGCTACGGCACGTCGAACAGCTGACGACTCACAGCCGCGGGGCTGCGGCCGCGTCAACCACCCTTCCACTGTTGGAGGTTCGACCAAGGCCTACGGGAATGGGGCAGGGCCCCTTTGGGCGGTCGGCCAGAATCCGGGGCCGGGCATTTACATGCTCGCAGCGCTTCCGCCACTGTGTGACGCACCGTCAGTCAGTGGAGAGATCCGCTGTCCCCCCACCCGCACGGACGGAGGCGCCGCGATGGCCGAAGGCCCCGCGCCCATGACGACTTCGACGTTCCCGCCATCGATGTCTCGCGCTGGGCCGAGGGTGGCGCGACGGAGCGCGCCGCACTCGCCTCGGCCGTCGACGCGGCAGCCCGAACGGTCGGCTTCATGCAGATCACCGGCCACGGCATTCCCGCCGCGGCCGGGCGGGGTCTGGCCGACGCCATGGATGCCTTTTTCGCCCTCTCCCAGGAGGAGAAGCGCACGCTGGTGGCACCGCCCGAGATCAACCGGGGCTACACGCCGCCCAGAGCGGAGAAGCTCAGCCTCAGTCTGGGAGTGACCTCGCCGGAGGACCTCTTCGAGGCCTTCAACGTCGGCGTGGACGGCGCCGGGCACACCGGCGGGGCCCTGCCGGCCACGCATTTCGCCGCGAACCGCTGGCCCCATCCGCGTCGTGTCCCCGGCTTCCGGGCGGCCGTGGACACCTGGTTCCGGCACGCGGGAGATCTGGCGCGGCTGCTGACCGGGGTATTCGCTCATGCGCTGGGGCTCGACGAGAACTTCTTCCGCCCCTACACCGACCACTCCGTCGACGTGCTGCGTATGAACAACTACGCGCTGCCCGCCGGGGAGACGCGTGTGGACCGGGGCAGGATGGGCATGGGCGCGCACACCGACTACGGCATCGTCACCGTGCTCTGGGCCGACCAGGTGCCCGGGCTCCAGATCCTCGGCGCCGCCGGGGAGTGGCACGACGTACTGCCCGCCGAAGGGGCGCTGCTGGTCAACCTCGGTGACGCACTGGCCCGTTGGACCAATGACCAGTGGCGCTCCACGCTGCACCGGGTGCTGCCGCCGACCGATGCCGAGGGGCGGCTGGTGCGCCGCAGGTCCGCCGCCTACTTCCACGACGGCAACCACGACGCCGTGATCAGCCCGCTGCCCGGCTGTGTTCCCGCGGGCGCCGAACCGCTCTACCCTCCGGTCACCATCGGCGACCACATCACGGCCAAACTGGCGGGCTCACGGGCACTGCGCCCTCACGACGACGCCGAGCGGGAGAGCGCACGGCTGCTCGCCGCCACCGAATCCGCCACCGGATCGGCCACCGGATCCGCTACCGCGTCCACCGCCGATTCCGCCTCCGGACCGGGCGGCCTCGCCGGCGATCGCTGACCCACCCGCGGACGGGCGCCCGGCGAAGGCCGCCCGCCGGGCTGCGCATGGAGAGGTCCCGTACCGTGGAAGAGCCCTGCACGCCACAGCCCCACCCCGTCGACCAACGCCCGGCGTGGGGTGCGCTCCTGTTGCTGGGTGCCCAGCATGTGCTGGTGATGTACACGGGGTCCATCGCCGTACCACTGCTGTTCGGCGCGGCGACCCATCTGTCGCACGCCACGGTGACCCTCCTCATCGACGCCGATCTGCTGGTGGCCGGGGTCGTGACGCTGCTGCAGAGCGTGGGGGTGGGCCGGGTCCTCGGCGTGCGGCTGCCGATCGTGGCCGGTGCGGGCTTCAGCGCCGTATCGCCGATGATCCTCATCGCGCAGCAGTACGGCATGGCAGCGGTCTACGGCGCGATGCTGGCCGGAGGTGTGTTCGGCGTGCTCGTCGCGGCACCCTTCGCCCGTCTCGTGCGCTACTTCCCACCGCTGGTCGGCGGCACCGTGATCACCGTCATCGGGCTTTCGCTGCTGGGCGTGGGCACCCAGATGGTGGCCGGCGACGACCCGTCGGCCCCCGCCTACGCGGCGCCCGTACGGCTGCTGCTGGCCGGCGGGGTGCTCGCCCTGATCGTCGTGGTGATGCGGCTCTCGCGTGGCTTCCTCGGCCAAGTCGCCGTACTGGTGGGCTTGGTGGCGGGCACCGTCGCCGCCGTCCTGCTCGGGCAGGCCCACTTCTCGGAAGCTGCCGGAGCCTCCTGGGTCGGGCTGCCGGAGCCGTTCCACTTCGGCGCTCCGCACTTCCCGGTGGCCGCGGTGGTCTCGATGTGTGTGGTCATGCTGGTGATCTTCACCGAGTCGACGGCGAGCATGCTCGCGGTGGCGGAGATGACCGACCGCTCCCTGACCACCGGTGACCTCGCCCGCGGGCTGGCCGCCGACGGGCTCTCCGGGGTGCTCGGCGGGGTCATGAACTCCTTTCCGGACACTGTCTTCGGGGAGAACCTGGGGCTGGTCGAGATGACCCGGGTCCGCAGCCGCTGGGTCACCGCCGTCGCCGGAGCCCTGCTGATCGTGCTGGGCTGTGTCCCGCGACTGGGCTCCCTCGTGGCCATGCTGCCCGATCCGGTGGTGGGCGCTGCGGCGCTGGTGATGTTCGCCATGGTGGCCGGCGTCGGGATCCGCATCCTGCGCCACGTCGACTTCGAGGGCACATCGAACCTGCTGATCGTCGCCGTCTCCCTGGTCGCCGGGATGGTGCCGGTGACCGCACCGCACATCTACGACCGGCTGCCCGCCGGTGCGCGCATCGTCTTCGGCAGCGCCATCACCTGCACCGCGGTCTGCGCTTTCGGCCTGAATCTGCTGTTCAACCACGTGCCGCGCCGCCGTACCGGCCACCGGACCGCCCCCTGATGCCCACCCAAGAACACCGAAGCACCGGAGCACCGAAGAGAGGAACGACCGTGCCGGCCAACCGACTTGTCATCGAGAACTGCGCCCTCGCCACCATGGACGCGAGCGGCACCGAGTACACCTCCGGCCACATCGTGGTCGCCGGTCACCGTATCGAGTCGGTGGGGCCGGGACCCGCGCCCGCGGACCTGACGGACGTCGTCCGGCGCATCGACGGCGACGGGCATCTGGTGACCCCCGGGCTGGTCAACACACACCACCACTTCTACCAGTGGATCACCCGCGGTCTCGCCCAGGACTGCAACCTCTTCGACTGGCTGGTCAGCCTCTATCCCGTCTGGTCCCGGATCGACGAGCCGATGGTGCACGCCGCGGCGCAGGGCTCACTGGCGGCCCTGGCGCTGTCCGGGGTCACCACCGCCGCGGACCACCACTACGTCTTCCCTCGCGGCGCCGGTGATCTGCTCGGTGCCGAGATCCGCGCCGCAGCGGACATGGGCGTACGTTTCTCGCCCACCCGCGGCTCCATGGACCGGGGCGCGTCGGACGGCGGGCTGCCGCCGGACTTCGCGGTGGAGAGTACGGAGGAGGCGCTGCTCGCCACCGAGGCGGCGATCGACCGCTGGCACGACCCGTCCCCCGCTTCGATGCTCCGCGTCGGTGTCGCACCCTGCTCGCCCTTCTCGGTCTCGTCCGAGCTGCTGCGTTCAGCTGCAACGCTGGCCCGTTCCAAGGGTGTTCGGCTGCACACCCACGGCAGCGAGACCCGCGAGGAGGAGGAGTACTGCATGTTGCGGTACGGCATGACGCCGACCGAGCTGCTGGCGTCCACCGGGTGGCTCGGCCCGGACGTGTGGATGGCCCACTGCATCCATATGTCCGACTCCGACATCGCCCGCTTCGCCGACACCGGTACCGGCGTCGCGCACTGCCCGTCGTCCAACGCGCGGGTCGCCGCCGGCCTCGCCCGCGTCCCCGACATGCTCACGGCCGGAGTCCCGGTGGGGCTGGGCGTGGACGGCTCCGCGTCCAACGAATGCGGCCAGCTCGGCTCCGAGCTGCGCAACACCCTGCTGATCAACCGTCTGGGCGACCACCGGGAGAAGGCGCTCACCACCCGCCAGGCACTCCGGATGGGCACCATGGGAGGTGCGCGGGTACTGGGCCGGGAGGACGAGATCGGCTCGCTCGAAACCGGCAAGCTGGCGGACCTCGCGCTGTGGAAGCTCGACGGTCTGCTGCACTCCTCCATCGCCGACCCGGTCGCCGCCCTCGTGCTCGGCGCCCCGGCCCCGCTGACTCTGCTGCTGGTCAACGGCGAGCCGGTCGTGGAGGACGGCCATCTCGTCACCGTCGACGAGGACGCCGTCGCCCGCGACACCCGCACACAGGCGCGGCGTCTGGCCGGGCTCGCCGGACTCGGTACACCGGCACGGAGCACCTAGCCTCAGCCGGTGCCGGTGCCGGTGCCGGTGCCGGTGCCGGTGAGATGGGCGTAGACGACGACGTTGCCGAGGTAGTGCTGGTGCTTCTTGTCGAATCCGCCGCCGCACGTGATGAGGCGCAGTTCCGGCCGCGAAGCCGCGCCGTAGACCTGCTTGTTGGGGAAGGCCTTCGCCGGGTAGGCCTCGATCGCGTCGATGGTGAATACGGCGGTCACCCCGTCGGTCCGTACGACGTGAACGGTGTTTCCCTTCTTGAGCGATCCCAGACCGTAGAAGACAGCCGGGCCATGCCGGTTGTCGACGTGGCCGGCGATGACGGCTGTGCCCGTGGCTCCGGGGCTGGTCCCGTCCTTGTACCAGCCGGCGAGATTGCGGGCGTTGTTTGACGGGGCCGCAAGGCTGCCGTTCGCCTCCAGGCCCAGCGGCATCAGCGGTGCGTCGACCCGCAGCGCGGGAATGCGCACGCGCTCGGGTACGGAGGGCGGCAGCGGCGCGACCGCCGGCGAAACGGAACCGTCCCCGCCGGGTGGGCGGCCTGCGGCGGCGAACCCCTGGGCGGCCCCGGGTTGGGGCGGTGGTCCCGGTGTCCGCAGGCCGTTGCTGATCAGCGCGACCGCCAGACAGACGGCCAGGGTGACCAGCATCGCTACGCCGCCGCGGCGCACCGTGCCGGTGGTCTCCGTGGGTGGGGGGCGGACGCCGGCCGGGACGTATCGGTCCACGTTTTACCTGCCTGATGACGTACGGGCCGGAGCGCGCGGCGCCTCCTGTGCCCCAGGAGTGTGTCCCAGGGCTGTGTCCCAGGGCTGTGTCCCAGGCTGCGCCGGGGCACAGGAGGCGGTGTGGCTGTGTCCGGCGGACGGACCCTGGTCAGCGGTGGCTGTCGCCGCGGCGGCGCAGGAGCAGCGAGCCTGCCGCGACGGCGGCGAGCAGGCCGGCGCCCAGCACGATGTCCGTGCTGTTGACGCCCTGGCTGGTGCTGCCGCTGCCGGTGCGCATGGTGCCCGACGGTATCTTGGCGTCGGGGCAGACACGGGCGGCCTCCGAGGCCAGCGCGTTCGCGTTCGACTGGAGCTTGTCGACGTTGTCCTGCTCGGCCTTGCCCGGGTGGCCGCCGTCGGCGAGCTGGTCCTTGTAGTCCTTGAGCGCGGCCTGGTACTCCGCCTCGGCCTTCTGGGCGTCCGATGTGGCCTTCGAACAGGCTGCGCCGGTCTGCGGAGCGTGCACCACCGCGGCGTGGGCCGAGGGCGCGGTCAGTGCGACGGCCGCGGCGAGAGCGGCCGTACCCAGAAGCGTGTGTATACGACGCATGATCCAACCTTCCGCGAGTACGGATGCGGCACCGGTGCGCCACAGACGATCGGGTCCGTACCCACAGAACCGATCACAGCGCAGCCACCGCCGCGAATCTCGCTGACCACCCATCAGGCGCAACGGCCTCCCGTGGGGACCACACCAGCACCAGGTCGATCGTCGCAGTTCAGAGGGGTGCGCAGAGCCCGGTGAGGACACCGGCAGCAGCCCGGCCGAACGGGTGACCACACGGCCGGCGGGGCATGGACGACGCGGCGACGGGTGCGGGGCCGTCGGCGGTACGAGGGTGGGGACGGCAGCGCCGTGACATACGGGGGTGGGTCTCACACCTCACCGGGACGGGGCTCCCACCGGGGTGGCGGGATACGTGAGGGGTGGTGCCCCCGCCCGGCGGACTCCGCCGCCTGCCGTTGGGGTGCATTGCGGATGGCCGGTGGCGTGGCGCACGAGGGAGCGGAGCGCAGGTTCCTAGGGTCGCCGCCTACGGACCGCGGCCGGCACACGGACTGGCCCGACCACCCCCCGGCCGCTGTCAATTGACGGAACGTCACACAGGTGATGCGTCCTCGCCCTTCCGTGTCTGCGGCGCGAGCGGGGTCGCAGTCCCTGCCGACCGGTACGGCACCGAGCCGACCGTCCAGAACGGATGGGTGTGTCATGAACCGCTCTTCGCTGCCTTCTTCCCCCGACCCCTCATCTGCCCCGCACGACCCCTTCACCGCGCGCAGGCACTTCGACCGGAGCGTGCCCGGTGACCCGCACGCAGGAGAACACTCCACCCGCAACAGACATCGGCCGCGGTGGCGGCCGATGACAGCGACGGCCGGAATCCTGCTGTTGTGCACGGCCGGACTCGGCTCAGCGCATTCGGCGGAGGCTGCTGTGACCGCGGCCCCCGCGCCCGGGAGTGCGCCGCTGTACGTCTCCGACTACACCGCCGGCAAGGTGCTGCGGCTCGCCGCGGACGGCGGTTCGCAGACGGAGGTCCCGGCCACCGGGCTGACCCGCCCGACCGGGATGACTCTCGACGCCGCGGGCAATCTCTACATCGTCGACACGGGCGACAACAGGGTGGTGCGGGTGCCCGCGGACGGCGGACCGCAGACCGATGTCCCGACCACCGACCTGAACCGTCCGATCGGGCTGGCACTCGACCGGGCGGGCGACCTCTTCATCGCCGACAGCTTCAACGACCGGGTGGTCGAGGTACCGGCGGACGGCGGATCCCAGCGGACCGTTCCCACCACCGGGCTGCTCCACCCGAGCGGGCTGGCCCTCGACGCCGCCGACAACCTCTACGTAGCCGACTTCAGCAACGACCGGGTGGTCGAAGTGCCGGCCGACGGGAGCGGGCAGACCACCGTCCCCGCTGTCGGACTCTCCCAGCCGACCGGCCTGGCCTTCGACACCCGCGGGGCTCTCTACATCGCCGACTCGGGCAACGACCGGGTGGTGAAACTGCCGGCCCGGGGCCGCCGGCAGGTGACCGTCCCCACCACCGGTCTGCGCGGCCCGCAGGGGCTGACGCTCGACGGTGCCAGGAATCTGTTCGTCGCCGATTTCGGCAACGACCGTGTGATCGAGGTGCCCGCCGACGGCCGGCGGCAGACCACCGTCCCCTTCACCGGCCTGAGCACCCCGGCCGGCGTAGCGGTACCGCCGTCCCCGGCGCCGCCCACCAACGTCAGGGCTGTCCCCGGCTTCGGGCGGGCCACGGTGTCGTTCGCCGGGAGCGTCTCGCCCTCGGTGAGCCGCTACACCGTGACGGCCATCGACCTCACCCGTTCCTCCCACGGCGTCCGTACCGCGCCGGGCCGGGACACTCGCATCACGGTCACCGGCCTCACCCCTGGTGACACCTACCGGTTCACGGTCACCGCGACCAACGCGGCCGGGGCCACCAGCCGCGCGTCCGCCCGGTCCGAAGCCGTCACCATCCTCCCGGCGGCCCGGCGCATCGCCACCCGGCTCAGGGCCGAGCCCGCCACCGCAGTCCAGCACCTGCGACCGCCGGTCCTCCGGGTCAAGGGGCTCTCGGCCACTCTGACCAGGGCGGACGGCGTACCGGTGACCGGCCGGACCGTCTCGTTCACCAACACCGCCAGGACCCGGAAGCTCTGCTCCGCGGTCACCGACCGCAAGGGCGTGGCGCGATGTGACGCCACGGTCCGGGACCGGACCCGTGGGGCCGGCGGTCTCGCCGCCGACCTGCGCTGCCACGGGTACCTGGCGACGTTCGCCGGAACCGCCGCGTACCGCCCCAGCAAGGACACCGCACCGGTGCGCTTCGAGCACCGTCGCTGACGCCTCTCCCTCCCCTCCCCCGGCACCGCGCCGGGGGAGGAACCGCTCGTCGTCGACGAGCCGACCGCCGGGCGCGGGGACACACTGGCCGGGCCGGATCGAGCAGAACGGTCAACACCGTACGGAGACAGGAGCCAGAGATGCCCCGGACCCCCGACACCGCACACGGTCCGGCGGACGCCGGTCGCCGCTCGGTCCTGCTGAGCGCGGCGGCGCTCGCACTCACCGCCTCCGGATGCTCGGGCCCGGCCACCCGCAGCCCGCAGCTCTCGGCCCCGACCGCCTCGGGATCCGCCCCGGGAAGCGCCACACCGTCGGCTGCCGCACTGCCGCACACGACGCCCTGGCGGCCGAACGCGGCGGACGTGGACCCCCAGGTGAAGCTGCGCGCCGTGCAGCTCATCGAGGCACTGGGCACCTGGCGGCCGGGGGGCGGCCGCGTGGCGAAGGCCCGGGCCAAGGTGACCGCGCTCGGGCTGCACGGCGCGCTCGCGGATCAGGCCGGGCCGTTGCTGTCCGGTGCCGACGAAGCCGTCCTGCAGGTCATCGACGCGCAGTACGGCGGCATCCTGACCAACTCCGCCAGCGTCCTGGTCGTGTGCAGGCAGTGGACCCGCTCAGGCGGCGGGCCGGTGACCGCCGGCGGTACGACGGTGGACGTACGGCTCAGCCGGGCGCAACCGCGCTGGTCGGTCACGGCGCTCCACCCGGCCGCCCCGGGACCGGCCTCGTCCGCGCTGTCCGACACGGCCCGCAAGATCCTCGCCGACCACCGCATCAGCCTGCCACCGGCCTCCGCGGCCGACATCCGCAGCGGCGCCGTCCACCCCACCGCGCTCACGGCACTGCTCCGGCTGGCGGGCAGTTACCGCATCGATGTGAGCGTCGTACGCTCCGGGCATCCACTGGATGTCTTCGGCACCAGCCGGCCCAGCGACCACCCGCTCGGCCGTGCCTTCGACGTATGGCGGATCAACGGCCGGCCCGTGGTCGCCGCGTCGACCCCGCGCTCGCTGATCGAGTCCTTCATGCGCGACGCCGCGGCGGCCGGTTCGTACAACGTCGGCGGCCCCGTCCAGCTCGGGGGCGGCGCCACGGCGAACCAGTTCTTCTCGGACGCCACGCACCACGACCACGTCCACGCCGGCTTCAACAGCTGAGCCGAGCCGACGGGCCGTCACCGGGCCCCGTTTCGGGGCCACTTGAATCCCGCACGACCCGTGTGTGCGTGTCAGTCCAGGGAGTCCGCGAGGCGATCGAGGGCGACGACCGTTTCGGACGGCAGACGCACGCTTCCGGCCGCGATGTTGTCGTCCAGGTGGTCCGGATCGGAGGTCCCCGGGATGAGGAGGGTCTGCGCGTAGTGGGCCAACTGCCAGGCCAGGCCGACCTGGGCGGGCGTCACTCCGAGAGAAGCCGCCGCCTGCACCACGGCGGGGTGCTCGGTCACCTTGGGGACACCGGGAAAGGCGGAGCCGAGCGGGAAGAACGGCACCCACGCGATCCCGTGCTCCCGGCACAGGTCCAGCAGCGGTTCGCTCGACCGGTCGAGGACGCTGTACGCGTTCTGTACGCAGGCGATACCGGCGGGCAACGCCTGGCGCAGTTGCCCGGGGCCGACACTGCTCAGCCCGATCGCGCCGATCTTGCCCTCGTCCCGCAGGGCGGTGAGCTCCGCGAGCTGGCTGTCGAGATCGACAATCTGGTCACCCTCGGCACTCAGCCCGGGAGGCACGTCGAGGCGGCGCAGGTTGACCACGGCCAGCTGTTCGACATCCAGGCCGGTGAGGTTGGCCTCCACCTCGGCGCGCAGTTCCTCGGGCCGCTGGGCAGCAACCAGTCCCGTCCCGTCGTCCCGGGCACCGACTTTGCTCACGATCACCAGGTCGTCGGGAAAGGGATGCAGCGCATCGCGGATCAGCGCGTTGCAGGCTCCGGCGCCGTAGAACTGCGCCGTGTCGAGGTGGTTGACGCCCTTCGTCACGGCGTCGCGCAGCACCGTCATCGCCCTGTCCCGTCCGGCGGCCGACTGGTCGCCGGGCCGCAGGGCGAGCTGCATGGCGCCGAACCCGATCCGGGCGACGCGCCGCCCGCCCAGCGTTGCGGTGCCACCGGGTGCCTGCTGGGATCCGTCTGCTGTCGTCACGTGCGCACTCCTGGCTGTGATGGCCTATTCTCGACCGAGACCAACCGGAGGACCCTCCGGCTCAGGAGCAGACTAACAGGAATACGGAGGATCCTCCGGTTAGCCATGACTGAATCCGACTCGAAGCCTCTGCGCGCGGACGCACACCGCAATCGGCAACATCTGCTGGAGGTCGCGCGCCGCTCGTTCTCGTCCGCCGGGGGCAAGGTGTCACTGGAGGCGATCGCCCGGGAGGCCGGTGTCGGCATCGGTACGCTCTACCGGCACTTCCCCACCCGTGAGGCGCTGGTCGAGGCGGTCTACCGCGCCGAGTTGAGCGGCCTGTGCGGCAGTACGGGTGAGCTGCTCGCCTCCCGGAGTTCAGACCGGGCACTGCGCGACTGGATGGACCGGTTCGCCGACTACGTGGCGACCAAGCGGGAGATGGCCGACGCCCTGCGCGCGGTGATCGCCTCGGGGGCCGTCACCAGCTCGCAGGCGCGCCACGACCTGTCGGCGGCCGTACGCATACTGCTCGACGCCGGGGCGGCCGACGGCACACTCCGGGAAGACGTACGCGCCGAGGACGTGGTCGCCGGCCTGGTCGGTATCTTCCTCGCCTGCGGGCGACCCGAAGAGCGCGACCAGGCCGGGCGGATGCTGGACCTGCTGCTGGACGGTCTGCGCTACGGCCGGTGAGCATCGGCGGGCCTGCGGCCGCGCCAGATGTCGGTGAGCCGGGCGACCACGACCAGAGCGGCGAAGAGGACACCCACCCAGGAGATCCAGCTGCCGTGAGTGGTGAACTCCCCGTTGGTACCGGGGAGTTCGTGGTTCAGCACCCGCGCCTGCCAGAACAGCCAGGCGAGCGGTACGGCTCCGGCGAGCGTGAGCGCCGTGCCGATGACAGCGGTCACCGGGCTCCAGCGGCGCAGCCGTACCTCGACCGTCCGCAGTACGACGGCGAGCACGACGAGGGTCATGAACCAGGGGATCCAACCGCCCCACAGCGCCGGGTTGATGACAGGCACGGCCTTACCCGCACCGTCACTCACCGGGGAGACCCATCTCTGCACCAGAAGCAGCCCGATGACGAGCGCGGCCTTGCCGACCAGCCCGATCAGGTCCCGTCGGACGGTCTCCCGGCGCACCTGGACCGGCGCCAGCCGGTCGGGCGTCCACCCGGTGTCCGCCGCAGTCCCGGACTTGGCTCCCACGGCCCGGTCGACGGCCGCGAACAGGACGGTTACACAGACAAAGAGATAGACCGCCACGTTGACCGTGTCCCCGAGCGGCCGGAACAGCGTCACCCAGACGTTCTCCCCGCGGGCGCGGAAAACGATCGCGAGCACCACGTACACCGCGGGCAGCACCGCCAGAGCCACCCCGCGCAGCGCCTGCCGGTACTCCGGGTACAAGTCGGCGCCGATGAGCGCGACGGGCCGGTGGACGTAACGCGCGGCGAGTCTCGCCGGGTTGCCCAGGTCGCTCAGTGCCGCGAACTCGGCCTCGTCCGGGGCCTGCCCGCGATCGACGCGGGCGTCGATGTCGTCGCCGATCGCGGCGCGCAGCTCCCGCTCGATGTCGCTCCGCTCCTTGTCCGGCACGCGTCGCGCGACGCTGATGACATAGCGGTCGGTCAAGGTGGCGGTCACGGCTTTTCTCCCTTCGTGGTTTCCGGGTCGAGATGTGCCAGGGCCATACCGATCGCCTGCCACTCGTGCTGGAGGGCCTTCGCCAGGAGGACGCCGTCGCCGGTGGTCCGGTAGATCTTCCGGGGCCGGGCCTGACTCGTGTCCCACTCGCTCAGCAGCAGTCCCTGACCCTCCAGCCGACGCAGCAGCGGATACAGCGTGTTGGCCGCCACCGGCACTCCCGCGCGTTCCAGCACATCCAGCAGCCGGTAGCCGTACTCGGGTTCTCGTAGTGCGAGCAGGCTCGCCAGCACCACGGAGCCGCGACGCAACTCCTGCCGGTGCGAGTCGAGCAACTCAGATTCAGTCACGACTGACACGGTACTGTGTGACACACACTATTGTCCATCGACGATGATGGATGACAGACAGCCCAACCATCACAACGAGTGACCCACCAGGGATGGGAAGCCTGCCGGGCCGCCGACCGCGTAGGCTCGACGGATGGCGAAGTATTTTGACGTGCACCCGGACAATCCGCAGCGGCGCACCATCAGCACGGTGGCCGAAAGTCTCCGCGCCGGTGCGCTCGTCGCGTACCCGACGGACTCCTGTTACGCGCTGGGCTGCCAACTGGGCAACCGTGACGGCATCAGCCGGATCCGTTCGATCCGGAACCTCGACGATCGCCACCACTTCACCCTCGTGTGCCAGGACTTCGCCCAGCTGGGGCAGTTCGTACACGTCGACAACGACGTGTTCCGCGCGATCAAGGCAGCGACCCCCGGCAGCTACACGTTCATCCTCCCGGCGACGAAGGAAGTACCGCGTCAGCTGCTGCATCCGAAGAAGAAGACGGTCGGTGTCCGGATTCCCGATCATGTCGTCGCTCAGGCGCTGGTCGCCGAGCTGGGTGAGCCGCTGCTCTCCAGCACCCTGCTGCTGCCCGACGAGGACGAGCCGATGACGCAGGGCTGGGAGATCAAGGAACGGCTCGACCATGTGCTGGACGCCGTGGTCGACTCGGGCGACTGCGGGACCGCGCCGACCACGGTCATCGACTTCTCCGACGGCGAGCCCGAGATCGTACGCCGCGGGGCGGGCGACACCGCGCGGTTCGAGTAGCAACGGCGTTCAGGCGGTCACCAGGACCGCCAACACCGCTCCCCTGTCACACAGTTGGCGTCAGCACCCCCGCCACCAGCGCGGCGGCCCTGGCCACCAGCGCGTCGTCCGCCGGCGCCTTCGGGTCGTGCTTGGTGGAGAGCACCGACAGCACCAGCGGCGGCCGCTTCGGCGGCCATACGACCCCCACGTCGTTGGTGACGCCGTAGTCCCCGGTCCCCGTCTTGTCCGCAAGGATCCAGTCGGCGGGCAGTCCGGCCCTGAAGCGTTCGCCGTCCGTGGTGTTCGCCGTCATCCAGCCGGTCAGCTTCTCGCGGTGACCGGGCGTCAGCACACAGCCGACGACGAGGCGGCCGATGGTGGACCCGATGGCGCCGGGGCTCGTGGTGTCCGTGACCCGCCACGGCTCCGCCGAGTTCAGCTCGGGCTCCCACCGGTCGAGCCGGGTCGTGGTGTCCCCGATGGAACGGCAGAAGCGGGTGACCGCTGTCGGGCCGCCGAGTTCGGCGAGCAGGAGGTTCACCGCGGTGTTGTCGCTCTGACCGAGAGCGGCGGCGCACAGCTCGGCGACGGTCATGCCGTTGGCGATGTTCTCCGGCTTTCCGGTGACCGGGGCGTTGCCCGACTTCTTGACGAGCGCCTCGGTGTACCGGATGCGCTTGGCCAGGAACTCGCCGTCGTGGTCGAGGTCGCGCAGGACGGCCCCGACGGCCGGGGCCTTGGACACCGAGCACACCGGGAAGCGTTCGCGGGCGCGGTACAGCACTGTCGCACCCGTGGCCATGTCACGGGCGAACACACCCAGCCGGGCCGAGTGTTCCTTTTCGAGCGCCTTCAGCCGACCGGAGATGTCGTCACCCGGCGATACGGCGTAGGCCCGGCCTGCGGGCGCCAGGGCGGCCAGGGCCGTACCGGCGCCGAGTGCCAGTACGGTCCGGCGGGACGGAGCGGATTCGGTGATGTGCACGGTGGCCTCGTTCCTTGTCGCGTCGTCAGGGAGATACGGGCCGCCGCGCAGGGGGTACGCGGCGGCCCGGCTCCACACGGCACACAGTCAAGTCGGCCGCCCGGATCCATGTCGAATACACTCTCGGCCTCAGGGTGATTCGAGATGGATATCTGCGCACGTCGGAGGGCACGTTGCTGACCGAACGGCATCTGGAGATCTTTGTCGCGCTCGCGGAGGAGGAACACTTCGGCTCGGCCGCGCTGCGCGTGGGAATCACCCAGCCGCCACTGTCCCAGGGGCTGCGCCGGCTGGAGGCCCTGCTGGGCGTCCGGCTGTTCGACCGCGACCGGGGCGTCACGCTCACCGATGAGGGATCACTGCTGCTGCCGCACGCCCGCCGGGCGCTGATGGCGCTCACGGAACTCCGGGAGGCGGGAGCCCGCGAGCAGGCGGACGGCCGCCGGCTCAGGCTGGGTCTGACGCCCGAGGTACCGGCGAGAGTCGCGGCCGCGGTGGCGGCCGCGCCCGTCCGTGCCGGGGAGCGGAGCCGGATCGCCGTGACGACCGCGCCGACCGTCACGCTGCTGTCCGAGACCGCAGCGGGGCGGCTCGACCTCGCGGTGATCCGGCACCCGGCCGTACTCCACGGCCTGGCGGCGGACCGGGTGGTGCTCTTCCCCAGCTGGATCCTCTCGCCTGCGGACCAGCACGCCGGGGCCAGGGGAACGGCCGGACGCCTGCCCGTCGCCGTGCGCCCGCGGGACGAAGCCCCCGCGGCGCACGACCTGTTCGTCGACACCCTGGCCAGCCGAGGGCGCCGGGTGGAGACCCTGGTGGTGTCCGACGAACGCGCCGGGCTGGCGCTCGTCGCGGCGGGGCAGGCGGTGCTGGTCACGGCCGACGAGACACTGGCCGCCGACGGCGTCGAGCGCGTCAGGGCCACCGATCCGCCCCTGCCCCTGCGCCTGCGGGTCGTGTGGGACGCGCGGCGCCCGGACCGCGAATGGGCGGCGCACACAGCGCAGTTGGTGGTCGAGGCCCTGTCTCTGCAGGCGGCGAAATGAGCGCGTCCCGGCGCGAGAGCGGTGTACAGCGCACGATCCGCGGACTGTTCGCCGACGCGGGGGTCCGCGGCTGGCTGCACGTGGCGGAGCTGCGGCGTCCGGCTGCGTACGTCGCGGTCGATCCCGACGAGGCGGTCCCCGTCGGCTCCGTCTACAAGATGCCGCTGATGGCCGCGTTCTGCCGGCTGGTGGACGCGGGGGCGGTCGACCCCTGCCTGCGGGTGACACTCGAACCGTCGGACCGGATGCCCGGCCCGACCGGCATCTCCGTCCTGCGGGACACGGTGTCCATGTCACTGCGGGACCTGGTCGCCCTGATGATGACCATCTCCGACAACACCGCAGCCGACGCGGTGCTGCACCGGGTCGGGACCGCGGCGGTCGACGAGCTGTGCCGGGACCTCGGCATGGAGGACACCACCGTGCACGGCGGGGTGGCCACCACGTTCGCGCAGCTGGTGACGGAGACCGGGGCCGGTTCGCTGCGCGACGCGATGGAGCGGATCTCGGACAACGACACAACGGTGCCGCCGGTCGTCTACGACCCCCTGTCCAAGGCATCCGCCACACCCGCGGACATGGCCCTGCTGCTGCGGGCCATCTGGACCGGCCGGGCGGCCTCCGCCGAGAGCTGTGCGTTCATGCGCGACGTCATGGGAAAGCAGCCGTGGACGCACCGGCTCGCTTCCGGATTCCCCTACGACGACGTGACCGTGTCGGGCAAGACCGGGACGTTCGGGTCGATGCGCCACGAAGCCGGAGTGGTCGAACTCGCCGACGGCAGCGCTTACACCGCCGTGGTGTTCACCCAGGCGGCCCGCGCCGACAGCACACTGCCGCGGGCCGACGCGGTCATCGGCGCGGCCGCCCGTACCGCGGTGGAGGAGCTGCGCGGTAACGAGGGCCTGTGACGGCCGCGGTACGACACTGATCTCCCGGCCCGATGTATCCGCCCCCTGAAGGGCGAGAAGCGCAACTTCGGGCGTCGCAAGGCGTGTTGACATCCGATGTTTTTCCGCGCAGGGGGTTCCGCTCCCGCGGATGCACCTGCACTATGCCGGAAGCGGTTCAGAGACAGGAACGCCTGTCACACACGTGACCGCACAGCCTTCTGACGCCTGCCCGGGGATCGGCCCCGAAGTGAGGATGACGGATGAGCAACAGGCAGTCATTACCCCGCAGAACGCTCCTCGCCGGCGCTGTCGGCGCCGGGGCGGCGGCCGCGCTGGGCGGCCGGGCAACCGCCGCCGCGCTCCGGATGTCCGGTGCGGCGGAGGGCCGCTGCCCGGGCCCCTACGAACCCACACCCGGGTCGCTCTCCCAGCACCCCACCGCACGCTGGTTCTCGGACGGCAAGTTCGGCATCTTCATCCACTGGGGTGTGTACGCGGTGCCCCACTGGGGCGACGACGCGTGGAGCAGCGAGTGGTACCTGTACGGCTTCAACGCCTTCGAGAAGGGCACGCTCCACGACCACCACCGCGCCACCTACGGGGCGGACTTCCCGTACGACGCGTTCATCCCGCGCTTCCGTGCCGAACGGTTCGACCCGCACGACTGGGTACGGCTCTTCGAGCGGGCCGGCGCACGCTACTTCGTGCTGACCTCCAAGCACCACGACGGCTTCCAGCTCTTCCCCAACAGGGCGTCGAACCGCAACTCGGCCGCCATGGGACCCAAGCGCGACCTGGTGGGCGAGCTCTTCGGGGCCGCCCGGCACACACAGCTCAAACGCGGTCTCTACTACTCGCTCGGCGAGTTCTACAACCCGGCGCTCGGCACGCCGCCGCTCAATCCGTACACCCGCGAGCCCGTGCCGTACACCGGGTACAAGCCGGTCCGTGACTACGTCGCGGAGTACGAGCACGTCCATCTGCGCACCCTCATCGACCGCTACGACCCGGACGTCCTGTGGGGCGACGGCCAGGGCACGCACAACTTCGACGGCGGCGCGGGACATATCTTCCGGCCCCCGGAGTGGGACTGGCGCAGCGACGAGATCATGGCCGACTTCTACAACCACGCGGTGAACCGGGCGCGTCCCAAGGACGTCATCATGAACGACCGCTTCATCGCCTCGCACGCCGACTACCTGACGGTCGAGGGCGACAAGTCGTACACGCTGCAGGCCGCCCCCTGGGAAGCCTGCGTGACGATGAGCAGGTCCTGGGGGTACATGGACCCCACTTCGAAGATCAAGACCAAGGAGAAGCTGGTCCAGCTTCTCGTGGACATCGTCGCCAAGAACGGCACTCTGCTGCTCAACATCGGTCCACGGGCCGACGGCACCATCGCCGACTGGCAGCGCGAACGCCTGCTGGCGATCGGTGCCTGGCTGGACGTCAACGGTGAGGCCGTCTACGGATCCACACCGTGGTCCCGCGCGGACGACGGCGAGCTGCGTTACACGGTCGGCTCCGACGGCGCGTTCCACATCGTGCCGCTGAGCTGGCCGGGCACCCGGCTCACGGTGCCGGCCGACCTTCCGGTGGCCGATGGCTCGGTGATCCGGCTGCTCGGTCACCGCGGCGGCCCCCTCGCCTGGCGGCGTACGGCCGGCGCCATCGAGATCGACCTGCCCGCGTCCGGACCGCCGGGAGCCGGGCCGGGCTATCCGGTCGTACTCAAGGTGCAGCGGGAGGGGACCCGATGACGAGGACGGCTCTGATACTGCGGTTGGGGAGACTCCGCCTCAGGCGCTCCGCGGCTGCTGTCGCCGCGTTGCTGCTGATGGGGGTGGCGGTGGACGCGCGGGCAGCGGACGTGAGTTCACCCGGCCGCCCCGTACGGTCGGCGGCCGATGCGACGACCGTGCCGGCGCGGTCCGTACTCCCCGACACGCACCCGGCGCCGTGGGTGGGGGCCTGGACGACGGCCCTGACACCGCCCGGCAGCAGCGGGCAGTCGGCGGAGGGTTTCACCGACCGGACCCTGCGGATGGTCGTCCATCTGTCCGCAGGCGGCGATCAGTTCCGGCTGCGGTTCTCCAACGCGTACGGTGAACGCCCCCTGGACGTCGGTCCGGTGACGGTCGCGCGGCGCGCGAAGGACGCGGCGGTCGTGCCCGGAACCCTGCGCCGTGCCACCTTCCTCCATGAGCCGTCCACCACGGTGCCCGTGGGGGCGGAAGCGGTCACGGATCCGGTCCGGCTGTCCGTACGGGCGGATACGGACCTGGTGGTCAGCTTCCGGCTGCCGACCACCACGGGTCCCACGACATGGCATCCGTGGGCGAGTCAGACCAGCTACATCTCGACCTCCGGCGACCACACGGCGGACGCGAGCGGGGCCGCCTTCCCGGAACGGACCACGTCGTGGTTCTTCCTGCGGGCGGTGGATGTCGCGGGAGCCCGGGCGGCAGGGACGGTCGTCGCCTTCGGGGACTCGATCACCGAGGGCGGGGCGACGACCACCGACACGAACCAGCGCTGGCCTGACGTACTCGCCCGGCGGCTGGCCCAACTGCCGCCGTCCCGGCGCCTTTCGGTGGTCAATGCCGGGATCGGCGGCAACCGGCTGCTGACCGACGCGGGACCGACCGGCGCGGGCGCCAACAACCTGGGGCGCAGCGCCGAGTCCCGCTTCGACCGGGACGCCCTCACCCTCCCGGCGGTGCGCGATGTGATCGTCTCGCTGGGCAATAACGACCTCGGCAGCAACGCCGGTGTGCACCCCGGCGAGCCGCTGACCGCATCGCAGCTCATCGCGGGGTTCGGCCGGCTGGCCGCTCGGGCCCGGGCCGCGGGCGCGCGGGTGCATCTGGCCACGATCACGCCCAACGGCAAGCTCGACGCGCGTGCGGAGAAGATCCGCACCGAGGTCAACCAGTGGATCCGGAGCGGCGACGCCGACGGGTCCGTCATCGACTTCGACGCCGCCGTACGCGATCCGGCCGACCCGCACCGCCTGCTGCCGGCCTACAACAGCGGCGACACGGTGCACCCCAACGATGCCGGGCTCCGCGCGATGGCGGAGTGCGTGCGGCTGTCCACGCTGTGAGAGCAGCCCACTGACCTGAACTGACCTGATCCCGCTCTGACAGGTATCGGCGCCCGGCTACCGGCCGGGCGCCGATATCGCAGTGCCGGACAGCCCCTAGTAGGGCTTTGTTAGGTGGTGTCGTAGGTCTGCCATGGGGTGGGTTGTCGGCAGGTGGGGCAGGTTCCGGTCCAGGTGGCTAACAGGTGTTGGAGGAGTGCCAGGGCCTGGTAGAGGGTCAGGCCCTGGCAGGGGCTTTTGGGGAGGACCGCTGTTCGGTCAGGAAGAGGTGGGCGGCGGTGACGAGGGTGACGTGGCGGTGCCAGCCGGTGAATGAGCGGCCCTCGAAATGGTCGAGTCCGAGCGTCGTTTTCAGCTCGCGGTAGTCGTGTTCGATGTGCCACCGTAGTTTCGCGAGGCGGACGAGGTCCCGGGCCGGAATGTCGGCCGGAAGGTTGGAAATCCAGTACTTGACCGGCTCGTTCTCCCCTTCGGGCCACTGCGCGATCAACCACCGAAGAGCGATGGCACCGTCCGGGGCGGGTTTCGGGCGGCGGCCGGCTAGGCGGACGCGCAGGAACACGAAGCGGGCGGACATGGCTGCTTTGGAGCCCTTGCGCCAGGTGACCGTGACCGCTCGTGCACGTCCGGCGGCCAGGACGTGTTCGCGCAGGCTGATGGGCCGGGTCCGGTAGCGGGGCAGCGGACGCGGTCCGAGCCCGCCGTAGGGCGGCTGGTGTGGCACGGCCGATTCGGTATGGGCGGTCATCTCGCCCTTGACCTGCAGGGCGTAGGCGAGGCCGCGGTCCTCCAGGCCGTGGCGGAAGTCGGCGTTCGCTCCGTAGCCGGCGTCCGCGACCAGCACCGCGGGCCGCAACCCCAAGGCCGCCAGTTCGTCGAGCATGTCCAGCGCGAGCCGCCACTTCGGCCGGTGCTGTTGCTCATCAGGAATGCGGCAGCGGGCCCGACGGCCGGCAGCTTCGGCCCCGTCCCAGCTGCCGGGCAGGAACAGACGCCAGGACAGTGGGCACGACGCGGTGTCGGACGCGGCGTGGACGCTGACCCCGATCTGGCAGTTCCCGACCTTGCCCAGGGTGCCGGAGTACTGCCTGGCTACCCCGGGCGAGGACGTCCCGTCCTTCGGGAACCCGGTGTCGTCCACCACCCACACCTGCGGACGCACCACCGCCACCGCCCGGCGGGCCAATCCGGCACGAACCGTGTCCACCGGCCAGGTCGACGACGTCATGAACTGCTGCAACTGCTGATGGTCCACCCCGAGTCGCCCGGCCATCGGCTGCATCGACTTCCGACGCCCGTCCAGCAACAGACCCCGCAGATACAGCCCGCCCTTCACCCGCTGATCAGCACGCGCCAAAGGCGCGAACACCTCCCCAGCGAACTCCTCCAACCGGCCCCGGCACGCTGCGAGTTCATTCGCCCTCATACCAGCAGGAAACCACCAACGCGCCCACTTGCCTAGAGACGTAACAAAGCCCTACTAGGCAGTGTCTTCAAATGATCACCGCTGGTGGATCATGGTGTCGTGATACGTCGCCATGAACTGTCGGATGCCGAGTGGGAGTTCGTCCGGCCCCTGCTGCCCAGGCCGCTGCGGGGTAGGAAGCGGCTGGACGATCGCATGGTGCTCAACGGGATCGTGTGGAAGTTCCGGACGGGGGTGGCCTGGCGGGATGTGCCCGACCGGTACGGTCCGTGGGCCACACTGCACACCCGGTTCCGGCGGTGGGCTCTGGACGGAACGTTCGAGCGAATGCTGCAGGCCGCCCAGGCCGGGGCGGACGCGGACGGGGACGTCGACTGGCTCGTGTCGGTCGACTCCACCGTCGTCCGCGCCCACCAGCACGCCGCCGGGGCACGAAAAGGGGGCTCCGCAGCCCCGCACTCGGACGTTCCCGAGGTGGCCTGACCAGCAAAATCCATCTGGCCTGCGACGGTGCCGGCCGTCCGCTCGCTTTCACGCTCACGGGCGGCAACACCAATGACTGCACCCAGTTCACTGCGGTGATTGAAGCGATACGAGTGCCTCGCATCGGCCCGGGGCGGCCCCGAGTACGACCCTCCCACGTGCTGGGCGACAAGGGCTACAGTTCCCGGGCCATCCGCACCTGGCTGCGACGACGCAGCATCGGTCACACCATCCCCGAGCGGGCCGACCAGGTCCAAAACCGGCTCCGGCGCGGCAGTCGCGGCGGGCGCCCACCGGCCTTCGACAAGCAGCGCTACAAGCAGCGAAACGTGGTGGAACGCTGCTTCAATCGGCTGAAGCAGTGGCGCGGCATCGCCACTCGCTACGACAAGACCGCGGAGTCCTTCCATGCAGCCGTCACTCTCGCGTCGCTCCTGATGTGGGCGTGATGTTCTGACGGTGAACGCCGGGTCATCAGAGATGGAGCTCCGTCTCCCAGGCATCGAAGGGCGGCTCGACCCGATAGCTCGGGTCGCAGCACACTCGGACCCACTGCGCGACCCGGTACTGCGCGTCTCCGTCGTTCAGCACCATGCCGTCGGTGTCGATTTGCAGCACATTGCTATAGATCGCGAAGACCTGTTCCAACGAGGAGCCGGAGTGAAAAACGGTCGAGCGATAGTCAAACCCTTCGAGCAGGTCCAGGTCGAGGGTGCCGTTCGCCAAGTAGAAAGCGAAGAGCCGGAGCGAAGCGCGCACGTCGACAGAAAGATGTTCCACCAAGGCATCATGCTCAGCTACCGCGCCATCTTGGCAAGATCTTTGAAGACACTGCCTAGGCGGACGGTGCCCGCGCGGCCGGCGGGCGCTGATATGTCTCGCCGGTCATCGACTCCAGTTCCCGCTGCTTCGTCTCCGGGACCTTGCCGCGTACGAAGAAGAACGAGGCCAGGGCGAAGAAGGCGAACGTGCCGTACAGCCAGGAGAGGCCGACCTGGCGGGTCATCGGCTCGAAAGCGAAGGTGACGATGAAGTTGAAGACCCAGTTCGACGCCGTGCCGATGGCCAGTGCCATCGCGCGCATCCGGTTCGGGAACATCTCAGCCAGCATGATCCACAGGATCGGGCCCCACGAGAGCGCGAAGAAGACGACAAAGGCGTTCGCACCCACCAGCGCCAGCGGCCCGTAGGGGCTGGGCAGCGACACATGGTCTCCGCTGCCGTGCTGCTGGGAGAAGGCCACCGCGGTGAGCAGCAGCGACAGGAACATGCCGAGCGAGCCGACGGTGAGCAGCCGGCGGCGGCCGACCCGGTCCACGAAGAGCATGGCGACCACGGTCATCACCACATTGATCCCCGCGGTGATCACCGAGGTGGTGAACGAGCTGGACTCGCTGAATCCGACCGACTTCCAGAGAGTGGTCGAGTAGTAGAAGATCGCGTTGATGCCGACCAGTTGCTGGAACGCGGCCATGATGATGCCGACCCAGACCAGCGGGTGCAGGCCGAACCGCTTGCCGCGGATGTCGGCGAACGTACTGCGGTGCTCCTTGTCCAGGGTCTCCCGGATCTCCTCGACCTTGCCCTCGGGGTCGCTCTCACCGGTCACCCGCTGGAGCACTCCGGCCGCCTTGCCGTACTCGCCCTTCAGTACCAGGTAGCGGGGCGATTCCGGGATCAGCATGGCCAGCAGGCCGTACACCAGTGCCGGGATGACACCGACCAGGAACATCCAGCGCCAGGCCGCCATGCCGAACCACAGGTTCTGCGAGGCGCCGCCCGCGGCGCCGGCCAGGCCCTTGTTGGAGCTGAGCACCACCAGCTGGCCGACGGTGATCGCCAGCTGCTGCAGGGACCCCAGAGCGCCGCGCCCCTTCGCGGGCGCCACCTCGGAGATGTACGCCGGTGCGATCACGGAGGCGACGCCGATGGCCAGCCCGCCGACCACCCGCCACACCATGAGGTCGGCCACGGAGAAGGCGGTGGCCGACCCCACGGAGCTGATGATGAACATCACCGCGCCCAGCACCATCACACGCCGGCGTCCCCAGCTGTCCGCCAGCCGCCCCGCGTACCAGGCACCTACCGCGCAGCCCAGCAGAGCGATGGAGACGACAAAGCCGGAGAGGAACGTGCCGAGATGGAAATGTGAGCCCAGTGCGTCGACCGCGCCGTTGATGACGGACGAGTCGAAGCCGAAAAGAAAACCGCCGACCGCGGCGGCAATGGAGATGCCTACAGCTTTACCGCCACGTTGGGGTGCGTCTGTGAGGGGAGCCGTCTCCGCCATGAACACAATCACCTGACTGACATCGTTGTCTGCTGCCGCTTCACTGTGCGTGAATGCGCCCTTTACTTCGGTGTACGCGACACCGTGCGCCACCTTTACGGCGACGCGACACCTTTACGGCGCTCGCGTACCCACGCAGAAACGCGGCAGTCCCCCGGAAACCTGTGAGGTCGGTCAAGCCCTGGCGGTGAGCGGAGAAGCGGATTGTGAATGAGACGGCGAGCCGTGGCGTACGGTCGCCGGACCCCCGGTCAGCGTCGGCGGTGCGTGATCTTCAGCCGGCCGTACCCCATGGCACCGGAGATCCGGATGTGCGGACCGCCCGTGGCGGCACGCCGGGGGGCCCGGTGGACGGGCTGTTTCCAGTCGGCGCGGAGTCCCTCGTAGTCGACCGTGGCGTGGTGCGGCAGCACGATACGGGCCCGGCCGCTGCCGAGCCGCAGCTCGATGTCGACCACCGGGTACTCGATCACTGCCCGCGACAGGTCGAGCTCGACCTTGCCGAAGGCCGACTCGACCCTGAGAGTGCGGGGCACCCGCCAGCCACGACCGCGCTCGATCCGCCCGCCGACGGCCTCGATCTCGACGGTGCTGTCCGCGGCTCCGGAGGGCAGAGCGGCCAGGGCGGGTACCAAGTCGCCCTGTGTTCTGGCGGTCAGCGCCGTCTGGAGGCGTTCGTCCATCTCCTCCGACGAGAGGTGCCCCTCGGAGAAAGCCTCCTGGAGGCGCTCGACGGCTGCGTCACGGTCGCCGTCCGAAATCAGTGACGTCAGGTCTTCCGGCAGTAGGGCCACGCGGTCACTTTAACGCTGACCGCCCTGTCGCCCCAGGCCCGGGGCGGTCAGTTCCCGCAGAGTTCGGCGAACCGGCTGGCGCCGATGTTGCCGCCCGAAATGATCACCCCGACGCGCTGCGGGAGGCGGTCGACGCGGCCCGCCAGCAGAGCGGCAAGCCCGGTGGCGCCACTGGGCTCGATGACGATCTTCAGGCGTTCGAACGCGAACCGCATGGCGTCACGGATCTGGTCGTCGGTCACCAGGTCGATGCCGTCGACCAGCCGCTGGTTGACGGAGAAGGTCAACTCGCCGGGGATGTCTGCCGCCTGGCCGTCGGCGATGGTGCGCGGAACGGGGATGGACACCCGCCTGCCCGCCTCCAGGGACCTCTTCGTGTCGTCCCCGGCCTCCGGTTCCACTCCGATCACCCGGATACGGTCCCGCAGGCCCTTGGCGACGGTCGCACTGCCCGCCATCAGCCCACCACCGCCGACCGGCACCACCAGGGCGTCGAGATCGCCCGCTTCCTCGATCAGTTCGAGTGCGGCGGTGCCCTGTCCCGCGATGACGTGCGGGTGCTCGTACGGAGGGATGAGCGCGAGGCCGCGGTCGGCGGCCAGTGCCTCACCGATGGCGACGCGGTCGCCGGTGTAACGGTCGTAGGTGACGACCTCGGCGCCGTAGCCGGCGGTGGCGTCCAGCTTCGACTGCGGGGTGTCCTCCGGCATCAGGATCACCGCGGTGGTGCCCAGCTCCTTCGCGGCGAGGGCGACGGCCTGCGCGTGGTTGCCCGAGGAGTACGCGGCGATACCCTTGGCCACCTGCTCCGGCGACAGCCGGGAGGCCGCGTTGTAGGCGCCACGGAACTTGAAGGCGCCGATCCGCTGGAAGTTCTCGCACTTGAGGTGCACCTCCGCGCCGACGAGCCGGTCCAGGGTGCGTGAGCGCAGCACGGGGGTGCGGTGGGCCACGCCCTTGATCTGCGCGGCGGCGTCGCGGACGTCGTCGAGGGTGACCGGCAGTGCGTTCGTCATGCGGGGGCTCCATCGGGGCTCGCGGGGATCAGGTGGCCCGTCAGGTATGGCCGGCGCCCCGCCGGGAATCCGGACGAACGGTCTGGACGATCAGTCTAAGAGGCGGACGGAACGTCCGGACGCCGGGTCCGGGGTCAGGGCTTACGGGCCACTCCCGCGTACATGTTCGTCCCGTTCTCCGGCGGGACCACACCGTCGGCCGGCCGCCAGGACGTCATCGGCACCACGCCCGGTTCGGCCAGGTCGAGCCCGGTGAACAGGGCCTCCACCTCGGCCCGGGTGCGCAGATACATGGGGATGCCCCGCTCGGTGTATTCGCGCGCCAGTGCCGCGGATTCGGGGGCGAGGTCCCCGGTGGCGAGGGTGAGCGCCAGGTAACTGCCCGGCGCCAGCGATTCCATCAGCGTCTCGATGAGACCTTGCGCGTCCTTCACGAACTGCAGCATGGCGATCACCGTGAGGCCGACCGGCTGGTCCAGATCGAGCGTCTCACGCAGGGCGGGGTCGGCGAGGAGCGTGTCCGGGACGGTCATGTCCGCCTGGATATAGGCGGTCCGGCCCTCCGGGGTGCTGCGCATCAGCGCGTCGGCGTGCGCGAGGACGATCGGGTCGTTGTCCACGTAGACGATCCGCGCCTCCGGGGTCTGCCGCTGGACGACCTGGTGCAGATTGGGTTCCGTCGGGATGCCCGTACCGATGTCCAGGAACTGGCGTATCCCGGCCTCCGCGGCCAGCCAGTGGGCCATCCGCCGCATGGTCGCCCGGTTCGCCAGCATGCTCGTCCGCAGCCCTGGCCAGGCACGGAGCGACGCTTCGGCAGCCACCCGGTCCACTTCGTAGTGGTCCTTGCCGCCCAGGATGTAGTCGTACACACGCGCAGAGTTCGCCCGGTTGCCCCGCACGTCCGCTCGGCCGTTCCGCTCGCCCATCCTCTACCGCCCTTTTCGCTTATCGGTGCTGCGCCCGGTGTCCGGAGAGCATAGACGCCGCAATCTCCGAATGATCTCGCCTCGTCGGACCCATCGCCCTTGGGGCCGACCGGAGTTGGGCCCTCACCCGGCGTACGAGCGCCACGGTCCGGACGGGTACAGGTCGGCTCGGCCCGCTGGCGGCCCCAGGCACGCGACCGTACGGATTCCCCTGGATCCGAACCGTAGTTGGTTGCCCGACCGAGGGGAGAATCGGTACATTTTGCGCATTCAGGGTGGGGCGAACCTATAATTGCTGCAAAGGTCACTACGGAAGGACTTCCGATGACTGAGTTGCAGGACAAGGCTGAGTTGCAGGACAAGGAGTTCTACGCCAGTGACAGGCCCGCGCATCCGGTGCTCCCGGAGGACCGGCCGCGCGGCGGCGGTCCGAGGGCGCCGATGAAGCACCGGGGACCCTGGGTCGGCGCGGCCATCGTCGTCGGCATCATTGTCTTGATCATGGTGGGAGTGGCGCTCTTCCCGTGAGGCCTGCCGCACGACGATGAGCACAGTACGGCCCACCCTGGCGGGCCGTACTGTGCTCATGCGCAATCGCAACCGCCTCCCCTCCCGGACTCGCGTCCAGCAGGCCATCGCGCACCTCACCCCGCCGCACCGGGCGCGAGCCGCTCCCTGATGCCGTCGAAGTGGGTACGCATCGCGGTGCGGGCCCGCGTGCCGTCACCCGCCGCGACCGCGTCGACGATCTCCCGGTGCTGGGCGACCGTGGCGGCCGGGTCCTGGTGGCCGTCACCCGTGTCGCCCCGCACCTGGTCGAGGGCGGCCCAGAACGCGTCGAGCACTTCGCTGAGCAGGTGGTTGCCGAGGGACCGGTACAGCACCAGATGGAAGGCGCGGTCCGTACTGCGGGCGATACGCCCCCGCGCGGCCTCCCCCTCCATCTCCGCCACGATCCCCCGCAGCACCACGAGGTCCTCGCCGGGCACCGACGCCGCGACGCTGTCGATCAGTCCGGCCTCCAACGCCTCGCGCACCCGCATGAGTTCGTAGAGGCTCGCCTCGCCGTTGCGGTGGCGTACCGCCGCACGGAACGCGAGGCCCTCCACCAGCGGGGCCAGGGAGAGCGAGCCCACGAAGGTGCCGGAACCGCGGCGGATCTCCACGACCTGCAGGGCCTGCAGCGCCTTGAGCGCCTCCCGGACCGTGACCCGGCCGACCCCGAAGAGTCCGGTCAGTTCGGTCTCCGTGGGCAGCGGGCCGCCGGGCGAAAGGCCGCGGTCCAGGATCAGCCGGCGGATACGGGCCTGGACGTCTTCGGACGCCGTACTGCGGACCACTGAGGCTCCTCCCGGGGCCCGCTCCCGGGCCTGAAGTGTGACCGGGGTCACTTTGACGATTCGCACCCCGTGGGGACTATTCTAACCGCAAGACATAGGACATCTGATGTCTCATGTCGTGGAGAGAATCTCCAGCCCTCACTTGCACCAGGAGTAACCCCATGGCCCTGACCGCCCCCCTTCGCGGGGTCGTACCGCCCGTCTGCACCCCGCTCGACGCCACCGGGGAGATCGACACCGATTCGCTCTCCCGCCTGGTCGAGCACCTCATCGGCGGAGGTGTGCACGGTCTGTTCGCGCTGGGGTCGACCAGCGAGGTCGCCTATCTCACCGACGCTCAGCGCGCGACGGTCCTGGAGACCGTGGTCCGCGCGGCCGCCGGCCGGGTCCCGGTGCTCGCCGGTGTCATCGACACCACCACCGCCCGGGTGATCGACCACGCACGGGTCGCGGCCCGGCTGGGCGCGGACGCACTGGTCGCCACGGCGCCCTTCTACACCCGCACCCACCCCAAGGAGATCGCCGGCCACTTCCGGCGCATCCGGGCGAGCGTCGACCTGCCACTGTTCGCGTACGACCTTCCGGTCTCGGTGCACAGCAAGCTCTCCGCGCCCCTCGTGCGCGAACTCGCCGAGGACGGCACGCTGGCCGGGCTCAAGGACAGCAGCGGCGACGAGGGCGGGCTGCGCCGTCTGCTCGTCGAACTCGGCGGCCGGGACGGCCGGAGCCAGGGCCCCGTCCCCCACTTCAGTATCCTCACGGGCTCCGAACTCACCGTCGACGCCGCGCTGCTGGCCGGCGCCGACGGTGTCGTACCCGGCATCGGCAATGTCGACCCCGCGGCCTATGTGCGGCTGTACGAGGCCGCACGCGCCGGCGACTGGACGCTGGCCGCCAAGGAACAGGAGCGGCTCGTCTCGCTCTTCGACATCGTGGACGTGGGCCCCGATGCCGACATGGGGCGCAGTTCCTCGGCGCTCGGCTCCTTCAAGGGCGCACTGCGGCTCCTCGGTGTCATCGCGTGCGGCGACACGGCGTTCCCGCAGATCCAGCTCGACGCCGAATCCGTCGCGCTCATCGCCGCGCGGCTGCGCGCGGCCGGACTGACCCCTCCCCGATGACGACACGGACGACCCACCGCGGTCCACGTTCGGCGGCGGGTCCCGTCATCGGGCTTGACCTGGGCGGCACGAAGATCGCTGCCGCCCTGGTCGGGCCGGACGGGGCGGTGCTCGCCCGGCACACCCTGGCGACTCCGTCGACCGCCGGCGCCGACGCCGTGCTCGACGCGCTGCGCGACGCCGCCCGCGCCGTCGACCGCGGTGCGGTGGCGGTCGGTGTCGCCGCGGCCGGTGTGGTGGACCCGCGTTCGGGCACCGTCACCAGCGCGACGGACTCGATCCGCGGATGGGCGGGCACCGCGCTGGGCTCCGGCCTCGCGGACCGCACCGGCCTTCCGGTCGCCTGTGACAACGACGTACGCGCTGCCGCGGGACCCGAACTCACCGCGATCGGCGGCGAGTCCGCTTCCCTGCTGTTCGCGGCCGTCGGAACCGGGGTCGGCGGCGCGCTCGCCTGCGACGGGCGGATGCTGCACGGTTCCGCGGGCATCGCGGGCCATCTCGGGCATCTGCCGAGTCCCGAAGCGGCCGGGCTCGACTGCACCTGCGGTGGCGCCGGGCACCTTGAGGCGGTCGCATCCGGGCCCGGCATCACCGCCCTGTACGAGCGGCTCACGGGACGGACCGCCGACCGGCTCCAGTCCGTGGCCGAGCGGGCCGCGGCGGGTGACAGCGGCGCCGTACGGGCCATCACCACCGGCGCGCGGGCCATGGGCCGTGCGCTCGGCGGCCTCGCCAACACGCTGGGCCCCGACCGGGTCGTCGTCGGCGGCGGCGTACCGGGAATCGGCCCGCTCTACTGGGACGCCCTCACGGCCGCCTTCGCGGGCGAGCTGATGCCGCCGCTGCGCCGGCTGCGCCCCGTGGCGCCGCTGTACGGCGCCGACGCCGCCGTACTGGGCGCCGCCGCTCTGACCACCACCGTCCCCCTGCACAGACCGGGAGCCCTCCTGTGACCACACCGTCCCGTACGCAGCCCCGTACGCCGTCCTCAGCGCTGGCCGGCGCGCTGCGGGGCCGGCTCATCGTGTCCTGCCAGGCACCTCCCGGCGACCCGATGAGGGAGACCGGCACCCTGGTCCGGCTGGCCAGGTCCGCGGCGGCGGGCGGCGCGGCAGCCGTACGTGCCAACGAGCCCGAAGTGGTGGCGGCGATCCGGGAATCCGTGGACCTCCCGCTGATCGGCCTGTGGAAGGACGGCGACACCGGTGTGTACATCACGCCGACCGTCCGGCACGCTCTGGCGCTCGTGGCGGCGGGGGCCGATGTGGTCGCCGCCGACGCCACCGCCCGGCCCCGCCCCGACGGCGGCACCTTCGCCGCTCTCGCCGAGGCGGTCCACGCGGCGGGCGCCCTGGTGATGGCCGACGTCTCCACCCTTGAGGAGGGCATCACCGCCGCCGCCGACGGCGCGGACCTGGTGTCGACCACCCTCTCCGGATATGTTCCCGGCTCACCGCAGCAGGACGGCCCCGACCTCGAACTGGTCGCCGCCCTCGCCGGTGCGGTGGACGTCCCCGTCGTGGCCGAGGGCCGTATCCGTAATCCGCACGAGGCCGCCGCAGCACTCGCGCACGGCGCCCACAGCGTCGTCGTCGGTACCGCCATCACCGCTCCCACCGCGCTGACCGCCGCGTTCGTCTCGGAACTTGCCCAGCGATAGCGCATCACCGCCTGCCGGCCGGCCTCAGTGCCGAGTCCGTCCGGCATTCTGGAGGCATCGTGCACAACAAGACCCAAGCCCCGCTCCCCTGGTACCGCGAGGTATCCCGCACCCAGTGGAAGTCGTTCTTCGCCGCCTGGATCGGCTATGTCCTGGACGGCTTCGACTTCGTGGTGATCACCCTGGTCCTCACCGAGATCAGCGCCGACTTCCATCTGAGCACGGTGCAGGCCGCCAGCCTGGTGTCCGCCGCGTTCATCACCCGCTGGCTCGGCGGGGCCGTACTCGGCGCCCTGGGCGACCGGTACGGGCGCAAGCTGTCGATGATCGTGAGCATCCTGCTCTACTCGCTGGGCACCTTCGCCTGCGGTCTGTCGTGGGACTACACCAGCCTGTTCGTCGCGCGCCTGGCGATCGGCATGGGCATGGCCGGTGAGTACAGCGCGAGCGCCACGTACGCCATGGAGAGCTGGCCCGCGCGGCTGCGCAACCGGGCGAGCGGCTTCCTGATCTCCGGCTTCTCCGTGGGTTCGGTGCTGGCCGCCCAGGCGTACAAGTGGATCGTCCCTGCGCTGGGCTGGCGCTGGATGTTCTACATCGGCCTGGTGCCGATCGTGGTCGCCCTGTGGCTGCGGCGCGCCCTGCCCGAGGCCCCCGAGTGGAGCGAGTCGGTCAAGGAGAGGACCGCCAGGCCCAATCCGTTCCGCCCGCTCTTCGCCACGCCGGTCCTGGCCACGGTCAACATGGTGCTGGTGGCCGTCGCGACCGTAGCCCTGTTCGCTGTCTTCACTCCGGCCGGTGCGGGGATGGTGCCCGTCCTCTCGGTCCTGGCGGGGATCAGCCTGCTCGCTCTCGCGGTGCAGCTGGGCGGCCGGCGCAGCTGGCTGCTGTACGTGTCCATGATCGTGACCGTCTTCTTCGCCTTCCTGTACACCTGGCCCATCCAGGCGCTGCTCCCGACGTATCTCAAGACCGACCTGGGTTACTCGCCGAGCCAGGTGAGCGACGCCCTGTTCTTCGCCGGGTTCGGCACGATGGCGGGCTGCTGGCTGGCCGGCTTCGTCGGCGACTGGATCGGTACGAAGAAGGCGTACGCGTTCACACTGCTGGCCTCGATGGTCTTCGTGTTCCCGGTGTTCGCCGTGCACGACAACCTGCTGCTGCTCGGCGTCCTGCTGTTCGTGCTGCAAGCCCTGAGTTTCGGTATCTCCGGGCTGCTGCCGCGCTACATCGGCGGCCACTTCCCGACCGAGGGCCGCGCCGCCGCGCTCGGTTTCACCTACAACGTCGGCGCGCTCGGCGGTGCGGTGGCTCCGGTCCTGGGCGCGCACCTGGCTTCGGGCATGCCGCTGGGCCGGGCCCTCGCCGTGCTGACCTTCGCGGGCACGGTCCTGGTCGTCCTGCTGGTCGGCTTCGATGTGCCGGCGCGGCTCAACCGGCTGACGGACCCGGACGGCATCCATGACCATCTGGCCGCCGATCTGCCCGCTGTGCCGTCCTCCGCGCTGCCGGTGCAGGAGCAGACCCGGGCCTGACACCCTCCGTACGCGGAACACCCCGGCGGGGCAGTCGTCGTCGACTGCCCCGCCGGGGTGCCGGCGGTCACCGGGACTGCGGCCCCGGTGTGCACGCTCAGGTGGTGAGCAGGACACCCGCGTAGCTCACCCCCGCGACGACCACCCAGGACGCAAGCCCGAGGGCGGCCGTCTTGGCTCCGGAGCGGGCGAGCGACGGCAGATGGACGGCGCTGCCGAGGCCGAAGAGCGCCATGGCCAGCAGCAGCTGCTGCGCGGTGTCGGCGGCGTCGAGCACCCCGGTGGGCAGCACGCCGGTGCTGCGCAGGGCGGTCATCGCCAGGAAGCCGATCACGAACAGCGGCACGATCGCCGGACGGCGGGTGCCCAGCGCCTCCTTGCCGCCGGCCTCCTCGTGGGCGCGGCGCCGCCGGTGGGCCATCGCGACCCCGGCGACCAGCGGTGCGAGCATCGCCACCCGGATCAGCTTGACCATCACGGCCTCGCCGAGCGCGGTCGGGCCGGCGGTCTGCGCGGTGGCCACGACCTGGCCGACGTCATGGACACCGGCGCCGACCCAGCGGCCGAACTGCAGATCGTTCAGGCCGAGGGGGTGGTGCAGCAGCGGAAGGACCGCGATGGCGAGGGTCCCGCACAGGGTGACCAGGGCGACCGAGGTCGCCACGTCGGCCGCCAGCTGCTCGTCGTCCTCGTCCTTGCCGAGCGCACCGCTGACGGCGCTGATGGCGGAGGCGCCACAGATCGAGTAGCCGGTGGCGATCAACAGCGGCTGGTCGCCGGGCAGTCCCATCTTCCGGCCGAGCCACCAGGTCCCGAAGAAGGTCGCGAGGACCACGCAGAGCACCATGGTCACCGTCGCCCAGCCGAGGCCCAGGACATCGCCGATGCTGAGCTTGAGTCCGAGCAGCACGATGCCGCCGCGCATCAGCCGCTTGCCGGCCGTCGTGAGCCCCGCCTTGCCCCGGCCCCGTACGAAGGAATGCACCCCGGGGACGTGCGCCGCCACGACGCCGAGCACGACGGACGCCGTCAGCATCGGCACGGCGGGCACCAGCGCGTGCACGCCCTCGGCGAGGCCGAGTCCGACGACGGCGAGCGCGAGGCCGGGTGCGTTGCGGCGCACCGGCCCCGGTGCGGACGCGCCGCCCGGGGACGGCTTCGACGGCTGTCCGCCGGGTCCGCCGGGGGACGACGAGTGGGTGCTTTCCGTACTCAGTGTCATGATCACCAGCCTGTGGGCGATCGGCACAGCCCGGTAGACGCGAATCCGGGACCAGGTCATAGGGTTCCCCTATGAAGGTTTTCCTATGAGGCCATGCCGTACGAGGAGGCACCGGTGAGCGAGCGCGGGGAGACCCAGGACAGCGGGCAGCGGCCGCTGCCCGATCTGCAGTCGCTGCAGCTGCTGGTCACCGTGGCGGAGACCGGCAGCCTGGGCAGGGCCGCGGCCCGGATGCTCATCAGCCAGCCGTCGGCCAGTGCGCGGATGCGCACGCTGGAACGCCACCTCGGGCTCCAGCTCCTGGACCGCTCCACCGCGGGGTCCCGGCTCACCCCGGCCGGGGCGGTGGTGACCGACTGGGCGCGTGCGGTGCTCGAACAGGCCGCGGCGCTGGTCGAGGGGGCCGCGGCACTGCGGTCCCGGCAGGACAGCCGGCTGCATGTCGCCGCCAGCCTGACCATCGCGGAGGAGCTGATGCCGGGCTGGCTCGTCACCCTGCGGGACAGTGCGCCGGACGCCCATGTCGGGCTGACGGTGACCAACAGCTGGGGTGTGGTCGAGGCACTGCGCCGCGGCGGCTGCGACCTGGGATTCGTCGAGGGCCCCCGGATCCCCGACGATCTGCACCGCTCAGCGGTGGGACGCGACCGGCTGGCCGTCGTGGTGGCGCCCGGCCATCCCTGGACACACCGGCGCAGCGCCCTGAGCGGGCGCGAGTTGGCCGACACCCCGCTGCTGCTGCGGGAGGCGGGCTCCGGCACCCGGGAGACGCTTGAGCGGGCGCTGCGCCCGTACGACGGAATCGCCGTCCCGGTCCTGGAGCTCGGTTCCACCGCCCCGCTGCGCAGCGCGGCAGCCCGCGGTCTGGCACCCGCGGTGCTCTCCGCTCTGGCCGTACGCGAGGACGTGGCGTCGGGCCGTCTGGTCGAGGTCGAGGTCGACCCCTCCGTACGGCTGCACCGCGTCCTGCACGCGGTCTGGCCCAAGGGCCGCGAACTGCCGGAGCCGGCGCTCCACCTGCTCCGGGTGGCCAAGCACCGGTAGGGCGTGTCCGGGTCGCGCCGTCCGCCCGCGCTCCGAAAGGCGGGTGGACGGCGCGGCCTCGGGTCCGGCGAGGGCTTTGCGGGTGGCGGCCGTCAGCGCTCCTGGCGGAGATCCAGCATGCAGAGCACCTTGTCGTAGCGGCGCTGCCGGAAGGCGACGAAGTCGGGCAGACGGCCGTACTCGGCGAAGCCCAGCGAGCGGTAGAGCCGCAGGGCATTGGCGTTGTCACCGCGGGCGTCCAAGGTGAGCACTTCGATGCCGGCCGCCCGGGCGTCCTCGACCAGGGCGGCAGTCAGCGCCCGGCCGACGCCACGTCCATGGACACCGCGGTCCACCGCGAGCTTCTCCAGATCGGCGTGCGGCCTGTGGGTCGGTCTGGCGTACCGCAGCCAGTACCCCAGTCCGACGAGGCGGCGGTCCAGATAGGCGACGCGCAAGGCCCCGTCCCCCTCCCGGACCGCGTGCAGCACGTGGTCGAGCAGTTCCGCGACCTCGTCGGGCGAGGGTGGTTCGACCCATCCCAGCGCGGCGCCCCGGCCGACCAGGTCCGCCAGAACCCGGTGGGCCGATGCCGCGAGCCCGGCGCCCAGCTCCGGATCGCGAGTCAGCTCCGAAGCGTCGAGTACGGCGAGCTCGCCGGCGGTCTCACCGTTGATCGGTTGCGCATTCATGGCGGGCAGCCCAGGTCCTGTCCGGTCCCCGGCCCTGGGCCGGTCCCGACCCGGATACGCGCGGTGGCGCGCGGTTCAGCAGCCACGCAGGACGTCCGGAAGACGGCGGACGGAGTCGATGACGTAGTGCGCTCCGGCGGCGCGCAGCTGGGGTTCCGTGTGGGCGCCGGTCAGCACGGCGACCACGAGACCCGCACCGGCGCGCAGGCCCGCCTCGATGTCGTACGGGGTGTCGCCGACGACCACGGTGTGGTGGACGGAGGGCGTCTCGGTGCGCAGGAGCGCGGTGAGCACCATGTCGGGGTAGGGGCGGCCGCGGCCCGCGTCGGCGGGTGAGAGCACCGCGTCGGCGAGGTCCAGCCAGCCGAGGGAAGCCAGCAGGCTGTCCCGGGTCCGGGGCGAGAAGCCGGTGTTGAGGACGACGGCGACGCCGGATGCGCGGAGCGCCTCGATCGTCTCGCGTGCACCCGGGATCGGCTTGCAGCGGCCGGCGGCGACGAGTTCGGCGTAGGCGCGCTCGAAGACGTCGTTGGCCCGCTCCGCCGTGTCCTGGTCACCGAAGAGATGGCGGAACACGGAGATCTTGGACTCGCCCATGGTGGCGCGGACGTGCTCCATCATGCGGGTGTGGGCCGGGCCGCCCTCCGGTACGTCCAGGTGGCACAGCGCCTGGACGAAGGCATCCTCCACGGCGCCCGCGTCGGTGACCGTGGTACCGGCCATGTCGAGTACGGCGAGGCAGATTCCGTCGCGCGAGCCGTCGCCGGCCCCGGCGCGGTGATCAGCCTGGGCGGCGTGGCGGGGCGCGGCGGTCGGGGGTGTCAGGGGCACGGTGCTTCCTCCGGTGCTTGAGGGCGGCGGGCGCTGTCCGTCTGCAGGGCGGCTGCCAGCGCGAGAGCCGCGATGTCCGATCCGGTGCAGCCGCGCGAGAGGTCGTGCAGGGGTGCGGCTGGACCCTGGAGCAGGGGGCCGACCGCCGCGGCGCCACCGGCCCACTGGGCGATCTTGTAGCCGATGTTGCCGGCGGCAAGGCCGGGGAAGACAAACGTGTTCGCCCGGCCCGCGATGTCCGACTCGGGCGCCTTGGACCGGCCGATCGCCGGGACGGCCGCCGCGTCGTACTGCAGCTCGCCGTCGACGGCGAGACCGGGCTCGGTGGCACGGACCAGGCTCAGCGCCTCGCGCACCCGGTCCACCTGCGGGTGGGACGCACTGCCCTTGGTACTGAAGGACAGCAGCGCCACCCGGGACGGCTCGCCGGTGAGGGCCCGGTAGGTGGCAGCGGTGGCGAGGGCGATGTCGGCGAGTTCCCTGCTGGTCGGGTCGACCACCACGGCGCAGTCGCCGTAGCCGAGGAGGCGGCCGTCGGGCATCACCATGAGGAAGCTGCTGGAGAGGGTACGGATGCCGGGGGCGAGGCCGACGACGTACAGCCCCGCCCGCAGGACGTCGGCGGTGGGGCGGTTGCTGCCGGCCACACAGGCATCGATCTCGCCCAGACGCAGCGCCGTCGCGGTGAGGTAGAGAGGGTCCGCGGCCAGGGCGCGCCGCCCGTCGGGGGTGAGGCCGCGCCGGGCGGCCAGCGCGTCCGCGAGGGTTCCGGCGCAGCGGTCGTCGGCGGCGAGCGCCGCCGGGTCGAGTATGCCGAGCCGGTCGGGGTCGTCGGGCAGTTTCAGACCGAGCTCGGCCGCGCCCGCGTGGATACGCGCCGGATCGCCGACCAGGACCGGGGTGACGGCGTGCTGTTCGGCGAGGTGGACCGCGGCCCAGAGCGCCCGTGGGTCGGTCCCCTCGGCCAGGGCGACGCGGGGCCGCCGGGCGGCGGGACGCAGTCGCTGGGCCCAGGTGTCGAGCAGATGCTGGACGGCGGCTCCGGCCGGTCCTGCGGGAGGCCGCGCCGGGGCGAGCGGGTCGATGAGCATGGGGCTGTTCCCTTGGCGTGGGCGGTGCGGGAGGAGTGGGGAGAGCTACGTGGAAGAGGGGCCCGGGATGAGGAATCCGGCCGGGTGAAGCGGGAGATGGACCGGACATGCGGTCCAGGGCGCCGGGGTCCGGAGGGTCCAGGGCGCGCCGGGGTCCGGAGGCGCCGTGCGCACGAGGGGCGTGCACGGCGCCTCAGGACCCGTCGGGTGCGGAGGCCCCGGGACCGGGCAGGGCAGCCGGGACCGGGACCCCCGCGGTCATGGAGCCGGGAGGCGCGAGTGCCTCCCGGCTCGGGTCGCTCAGACGTAGTCCTGGTACTTCTCCAGGTAGCGCACCGGCTTGGAGAGCGCGTCGCGGCGGAACGGGTCGCCCAGCTCACGGGTGCACATGATCTCGATGACCGTGGTCCGGCCCTCGTTCATCTGGGCGTCGACGGCCTTCTGCAGGGCCGGGCCGACGTCGGAGAGCTTCTCCACGACGATGCCGTCGGCGCCCATGGCCTCGGCGATGGCGGCGAAGCTCTCGTTCTCCAGCTCCCCCGCGACGAAGCGCCGGTTGTAGAAGTCGACCTGGTTCTTCTTCTCCGCCCCCCACTGACGGTTGTGGAAGACGACGGCGGTGACGGGGATGTCGTGCCGTACCGCGGTCATGATCTCGCCCATGCTCATGCCCCAGGCGCCGTCTCCCGCGTAGGAGATGGCCGGGCGGTCCATGGCGGCGGCCTTGGCCCCGATGATGGTCGGCAGGGCGTAGCCGCAGTTGCCGAAGCTCATCGGCGCGAAGAAGGAGCGGGGCTCCTCGAAGCGCAGATAGCTGTTGGCCACGGAGTTGATGTTGCCGATGTCGGTGGAGACCATGACGCGCGGCGGCATGGCGCGCTCCAGCTCCCGCAGCACCTCGCGCGGGTGCAGCCAGTCGCCCTCCTCTTCCTCCTGCTCGGCGATCATGTCGAGGCTGAACGGGTCCTTCTCGTGGGTCCAGGCGCTGAGCTCTTCCTCCCACGCGTCCTGCTCGGCCTTCATGACGGCGGCGCGCCGCTCGCGGGTGGCGTCGCAGTCCAGGGTCCGGCCGGTGAGCCGTTCGGTGAGGGCGGCCGCCGCATCCTTGGCGTCGCCGCAGATGCCGACGGTGATCTTCTTGACCAGGCCGAGCATCTTGTGGTCGGCGTCGATCTGGATGATCTTCGCGTTCTTCGGCCAGTAGTCCATGCCGTGCTGCGGCAGGGTGCCGAACGGGCCGAGGCGGGACCCCAGCGCGACCACGACGTCGGCCTGGGCGATCAGCTTCATCGCGGCCTTGGAGCCCTGGTAGCCCAGGGGTCCGCACCACTGCGGGTGGCTCGCCGGGAACGAGTCGTTGTGCAGGTAGCTGTTGACGACCGGGGCGCCGAGCCGTTCGGCGAGCGCCTTGCACTGGTCGACCCCGTCGGCCATGACGACACCGCCGCCGGAGATGATGACCGGGAACTCGGCGGTGGCCAGCAGTTCGGCCGCCTCGTCCAGGCTCTTCTCGCCGCCCGCGCCGCGGTCGAGCCGGTTCGGCCGCGGGATCTCGGTGTTGATGTCACCGTAGAAGTAGTCGCGCGGGATGTTCAGCTGCGTCGGGCCGATCTCCGACATGGCCCGGTCGAAGGCGCGGCCGGTGAACTCGGCCATCCGGTTCGGGTTGTTCACATGGGCCTGGTACTTGGTGAACTCCTGGAACATCGGCAGCTGGTTGGCCTCCTGGAAGCCGCCCAGGCCCATGCCCATGGTGCCGGTCTCCGGGGTCACGATGACGACGGGGCTGTGGGCCCAGTACGCGGCCGCGATGGCGGTGACGCAGTTGCTGATGCCGGGGCCGTTCTGGCCGATGACGACCCCGTGCCGGCCGCTGACCCGGGCGTATCCGTCGGCCATGTGGCCGGCGCCCTGCTCGTGGACGACCGGCACCAGGCGGATACCGGCCGGCGCGAAGATGTCCATGGCGTCCATGAACGCCGAGCCCATGATGCCGAAGATATCGGTGACGTCATTGGCCACCAGCGTCTCGACGAACGCCTCCGACGGGGTCATCCGCTGCGGGCCTGCCGCGACAGTACGGCTGGTGTCCGCGGGGTTCTCGCTCATGGTTCCACTCCTTCAGCACACCGGATCATAAAGAATCGGTACGTGGCGTTCCTGAAATCAGGATCTGAGTGGACCATAGGAGCCCTGCCCCGCCCCGTCAACGGTGAGTTCCGAAAATCGATACCTGATACGCTACTTTCCGGAATCTGGACCGACCTGGAGCTACCGTGGACCTGTCACGCGCATCCGACCCCGCCGCACTCAACGGCGACACGCCGACCATGCGGCTCTTCGCGCTGCTCGAACTGATCGCGTCCAAGGACCAGTTGGTCTCGCTCCAGGGCCTGGTCGAGGAGACCGGCATGCCCAAACCGACGCTGCACCGGATGCTGCAGCAACTGGAGAGTGCGGGACTGCTCATCCGCCAGAGCGACGGCAGGCACTACGGCACCGGATCGAGGCTGCGGCGGCTCGCCGAGAACCTGCTGCTCAACGCCACCCACCACGGCGCACGCCACGCGGTGCTGCGCAGTCTGGTGGACGAGCTGGGCGAGAGCTGCAACATCACCACGCTCTCGGGCAACGAGGTCGTCTATCTCGACCGGGTCGAGACCCCCGAGCCGCTGCGCTTCTATCTGACCGCCGGTTCCCGGGTGCCCGCACACTGCTCGGCCAGCGGCAAGATGATCCTCTCCCAGATGCTCCCGGCGCAGCGGCGCAAGCTGCTCGCCCACGCACCGCTCAAGCGGTGCACCCCCAACACCGTGACCGATCTCGACACTCTGGAGGAGGAGTTCCGGCGCGTGCGCCGCGACGGATTCTCGCTGGACGACGAGGAGTTCCTGCCCGGCCTGGTGTGCGTGGCCGTCCTCGTGCCGGCCGCGGGCGGCGCCCGTTCCAACATGTGCGTCGCCGTGCAGGCACCCGCCGTACGGCTCACCGCGGACAAGGCCCTGCAGGTCCTGCCCGCGCTCCAGCGCGCCGCCGCGGCGATCAGCCGTATCGAGGCGGAGGGAACGCCGGAGGACCCCACCGACTCCCCCTGACGAAGGGAATTCCCCATGACGACCTGTACCGCGACCGCGGGCCGCACCGACGGCGCGGCGGAGGCCGGGCCCGCCACCCCGACGCGAGGACCGGACGTCCGGCTGGCCGTGAAGGACGTGTTCGGTATCGAATCGTCCCTCACGGTCCCCGCGTTCGCCGAACCGTCCGAACACGTCCCCGAGACCGACCCCGCCTACCGGTTCAACCCCGATGTGACCCTGGCGCTGCTGGCCGGCTTCACACACAACCGCCGGGTGCTGGTCCAGGGGCTGCACGGCACCGGCAAGTCCACCCATGTCGAGCAGGTGGCGGCCCGGCTCAACTGGCCCTGCGTACGCGTCAATCTGGACGGCCACCTCAGCCGTCTCGACCTCGTCGGCAAGGACACGGTGGTGCTGCGCGAAGGCCGCCAGGTGACCGCCTTCCAGGAAGGGATCATCCCGTGGGCGCTGCGCCGGCCGGTCGCCCTGATCCTCGACGAGTACGACGCGGGGCGCCCGGACGTCATGTTCATCATCCAGCGCCTGCTGGAACGCGAGGGCAGGTTCACCCTGCTGGACCAGAACGAAGTGCTGCGCCCGCACCCGCAGTTCCGGCTGTTCGCCACGGCGAACACGGTGGGTCTGGGCAACCTCAACGGGCTCTACCACGGGGCGCAGCGCCTCAACCACGCCCAGATCGACCGCTGGAACATCGTGGCGGCCCTCAACTACCTGCCCGCCGACGAGGAAGCGGCCATCGTACGGGCCAGGGTCCCGGCCTTCGCCGACGAGGCGGGACGTGAACTGGTGACCGCGATGGTGGCGGTCGCCGCACTGACGCGTGCGGGGTTCCGCGCGGGCGATCTGTCGACGCTGATGTCTCCCCGTACGGTCATCACCTGGGCGGAGAACACCGAGATATTCGGCGACTGCGCCGCCGCCTTCCGGCTGTCCTTCCTCAACCGCTGCGACGAGGACGAACGCCATGTGGTGGCCGAGTACTTCCAGCGCTGTTTCGGCCGGGAGCCCGAGGAGCCGGGACGGGTCTCCGGTCACGGCCCGCTCGCCGGCGATCCGGTCCGGGGCGCCTGACATGGGCGGTACCCAGGCAGCGGTCCGCCACCGGCAGCAGGTCCAGGAGCTGTGCGGGGCGGCGGTCCGCGCCCTGTGCGGTGTCCCGGATCTGCACTTCCGCGGCGGGCGGCCGCACCGCGGGCGGCAGGCACTCCCGGTGTTCGCACCGCATCTGTATCCCTCCGCGCAGGACGACTTCGGCTCCTTCCGGGGTGCGGCGGACGGCCTGGCGCTGCGGCTGGCCCACTCCGACCAGGAGCTGCACCGGCGGCTGTGCCCGGACGACCGGACGGCGCGGCTGGTCTTCGAGATGCTGGAGCAGTTCCGGGCCGAGTCGCTGGCGCCGGCGCACCTGCCCGGCATGGAGCACAACCTCCAGCACCGCCACGAGCAGTGGTCGCTCGCCTTCCACCAGTCGGGGCTGACCGAGACGGCGACCGGTCTTCTCCTCCACACGGTCGCGCAGGTGTGCCGGGCCAGGATCACCGGCCGCCCGGTGATCGAGGAGACCGAGGGGATCATCGAGGCCACCCGCGGCGCCCTGGCCCCGGTGATCGGCCACGAGCTGGCGGGGCTGCGCCAGGACCGCTTCGACCAGGCGCGGTTCGCCGTGCACGCGCTGGCGATCGCCCGTGCCGTGGCGGAGTTGACCGCTTCCGCCGGGGCGGCCGCCCACCGGGGCCGCGCGGAGCGCGCCGACGACGTACGGCCCGCTCCCCCGCGCAACGGATTCACCCTGCTGACGGATTTCGACGACGGCCCGGCGGGCAGCGCCGCCGCGCTCCACGGCGCGGACACCGGCGAGGGCGACGGCTACCGCGTCTTCACCACCGCCTACGACCGGCAGCGGCGTGCGGGCACTCTGGTGCGCCCCGCTGCGCTGACCGGCTACCGAGAGCGGCTCGACCGGCGGATCGCCTCGCAGGGCATCAACCTGTCAGGTATCACACGGGAGTTGACGGCGCGGCTCGCAACGCCCGTGACCCGGGGCTGGGACGGCGCGCAGGAGGAGGGGTACATCGACGGCCGGATGCTGGCCCGGCTGATCGGATCCCCCACCGAGCGGCGGGTGTTCAGGTCCGAGCGGACCGAACCGGCGACCGACGCGAGGGTGACGTTCCTGATCGACTGCTCCGGCTCCATGAAGGAGTACGGCGAATCGCTCGCCCTGCTGGTCGATGTGTTCGCCAGGGCACTGGACCGGGCCGGGGCCGAGTGCGAGATCCTCGGCTTCACCACCGGAGCCTGGAACGGCGGCCGGGCCAGGCGTGACTGGCTGCGCGCCGGACGGCCTCCGCGCCCCGGCCGGCTCAACGAGCAGTGCCACCTGGTGTTCAAGGACGCCGCAACCCCGTGGCGCACCGCTCGCCGGGATATCGCCGCCCTGCTGAAACCGGATCTCTTCCGCGAGGGAGTGGACGGCGAAGCAGTGGCCTGGGCGGCCCGCCGCACCGAGGGCACGGTGGCGGAGCGCGGGCCGGGCAGCCGGCGGCTGCTGTTCGTGCTGTCGGACGGCGGCCCCATGGACACCGCGACCCAGCTCGCCAACGACGACCACTTCCTCGACCGCCACCTCAAGGACGTGGTGGCGCGGTACGAACAGTCCGGGGCGGTCGAGGTCCACGGAGTGGGGCTGGGCCTCGACCTGAGCCCGTACTACCGGAGTTCACGTGTCCTGGACCTCTCGCGGGGCCCGGACAACGGGGTGTTCCGGGAGATCCTCGGCCTCATCGGCTGAGCGGCGCGCAGCGGGGACGCGGCTGCCCGGGTCGATCATGATGTGCAGGCGCACTACCAAAGATCCCCGAGTCCGCGCAGGGGCGCACCGCCACCGAGCGGACTGCGATGTCAGTGAGTGTTGCGATGTCAGCTGGCGTCCCCGGTCGCCAGCAGGCTGCCGACGGCGTGTTCGAGGTCGGCGATACGGTCGGCGAGTCGGCCCGGTTCGGGACTTTCCGCGTCGCGCAGCAGCAGTTCGATCTGGGTGAGTTGTTCGGCGATTTCAGCCAGCTCCTCCCCCCGCGCGAGGGCCGGGCCTGCACCTGTGGTCCGTCGCTGTTGTTTGTCCCGCATCCTGTCAGCGGGCTCCACAGATCCCCCGGGTTGGGCGTGTGCCGTGGAATGGCTCTCGGTAACCAGGAGCCGCCTCAACTGCTCGGCCTGTGCGGAGATCTGACGCTTCTGGCGGTGCAGGTCCAGGAAGACGCTGACCTTGGTGCGGAGCAGCCATGGGTCGAAGGGCTTGATCAGGAAGTCGGCGATGCCGACGGAGTATCCCCGGTACGCGTAGTCCGAGTCGGCTTCGGCCCCGGTCAGCAGGATGATGGGCACATCCTTGGTCTGGTCCAGCCGCTTGATGTTGGCGGCGGTCTCGAAGCCGTCCATACCCGGCATCAGGACATCGAGCAGCACGACGGCGAACTCCTGGCGGAGCATCGCCTTCAAGGCCTCCTCCCCCGAGCGTGCGAGGACCAGGGGCTGACCGAGCGGGCCGAGCACGGCCTGCAGCGCGACCAGGTTTTCCTCCATGTCGTCGACGATCAGGATGCAGCTGTCATCTGCGGTAGCGCTCATGTGTCCTCCCTCGGAGGAGAGGTCTCGTTGTCTTCCTCGGCGATATCCGGGCCTTCTGCGGAATCCGGCTGGTCCTCGGAGTCGTCCCGCGGGTCCAGCAGTTCACAGATCACCGACAGCAGCCGGTCGACGTCCACGGGTTTGGGAACGTAGTCGTTGGCGCCGCTGTCGATCGCCTTCTCGCGGTCGCCCGGCATGGCCTTGGCGGTGAGTGCGATGATCGGCAGGTGGGCGAGGCGGTCTGTGCTCCGGATGGCCCGGACCGTCTCATAGCCGTCCATCTCGGGCATCATGATGTCCATCAGGACCAGCGACACGTCCGGGTACCGGTCGAGGACATCGAGGCCCTCGCGGCCGTTCTCGGCGTATTTGACAGTGATGCCCACGCGTCCGAGCACGTGCGTGAGGGCGAAAACGTTCCGGATGTCGTCGTCGACGATGAGGATGCAGCGCCCTGCCAGTACGCGACCGGAGCGTCCGCTCAGCCACCCTTTGAGCCGTGTCGTCTCCGGCCATGTCTCGTCGCGGCCGTCGGCTGTCTGATCCTCCGTGATGGTCAGGCTGCCCGGTGTGTCCAATGGTGCGCCCGGGGGGCGATCAGCGGCGGCGTTGAACGGTCCGGCACGTCCGGACAGCGCGGCCGGGGCTTCGGGTGTGGCAGCCACAGCCGGGAGCCCCGCTCGGCCGGGTGCGGGCGAGACGCCGGGGAAGCGCGAGGGAATGTACAAGGTGAACCGGGAGCCGACGCCGTGCTCGCTCTCGGCGACGATCCGGCCCCCGAGCAGCCCGGCCATCTCCCGGCTGATGGAGAGACCGAGCCCGGTGCCGCCGTACTTGCGGTTGGTGGTGCCGTCGGACTGCTGGAACGCCTCGAAGATCCCCGCGAGCTCCTCGGGCGGGATACCGATGCCGGTGTCCTTGACACAGAACGCGACGACCGCCTCGGCACTCCGTAGTGTTTCTTCCTCGAACTCCGTTCCCGGCACCCGCTCGACACGTAGCTCCACACCACCCGACGGGGTGAACTTCACCGCGTTGGACAGCAGGTTGCGGAGGATCTGCTGGAGCCGCTGTTCGTCCGAGAAGAGTTCCGACGGCACGTCGGGGCCGACCGTGACATCGAAGGTGAGGTCGCGGTCGACGGCGAGGGGACGGAATGTCGCACGCACGTAGTCGAGCAGTGTGATCAGTGGCAGCTTCTTCGGATGCACATCCATCCGCCCCGCCTCGATCTTCGACAGGTCCAGAATGTCGTTGATCAGCTGGAGCAGGTCGGAGCCCGAGCGCTGAATGGTGGCCGCGTACTCCACTTCCTGCTCCGAGAGCCGGTTCTCGGGGTTGTCGGCGAGGAGCCGGGCCATGATGAGGAGGGAATTGAGCGGAGTGCGCAGCTCGTGCGACATGTTCGCCAGGAACTCCGACTTGTACTGCGACGACGTGGCCAGCAGCGCGGCCTTCTCCTCCAGCGCGGCATTGGTGCTCTGCAGCTCGTTCGAGCGCTGGCGCAGCTCGGAGGTGAGTCGCTGGGACTCCGAGAGCAGGGATTCCGTCCGGGAGTTGGCAATGATGGTGTTGATCGATACGCCGATGGTGTTCACGAACTGGTCGATGAAGGCGAGGTGAACCTCGCTGAATCTGCTGAACGAGGCCAGTTCGATCACGCCGAGGACCTGGTCCTCGAAGAGAATCGGCAAGATGACGACGCTGGCCGGCAGCGCCTCGCCGAGACCGGAGCTGATGGTGATGTAGTCCGGGGGCACGCTCTCGACAAGGATGCGCTTCTTCTCCAGAGCGGCTTGGGTGATCAGGCCACGGCTGGGGGTGCCGGACCGAGGGAGCAGGCCGCTTTCATCGGCCTGGCCGCTGCCGTATCCAGCGATGAACTCCAGCCCCTCGCCCGGATTGGCGCCGGCTTCGGCCAGGAAGAACGCCCCGAACTGCGCGTTCACCAGCGGGGTCAGTTCGCGCAGGATCAGGTCGGCGACTTCGACCAGGTCGCCGCGGCCCTGCATGAGGCCGGCGAGCCGGGTGAGGTTGGATTCCAGCCAGTCCTTGGCACGGGTGGTCTCGCGAAGGTTGGTCACCATGAGGTTGACGTTGTTCTTCAGCGCTGCGACCTCGCCCTCGGCCTCGACCGAGATGGAGCGAGACATGTCACCCTGGGTGACGGCATTGGCCACCTCGGCGATCGCGCGGACCTGCGTGGTCAGGTTCAGAGCGAGCACGTTGACGCTGGTGGTCAGCTGCTTCCAGGTTCCGTACACGCCCTCGACGCGGGCCTGGCCGCCCAGTCTTCCCTCGCTGCCGACCTCACGGGCGACACGCGTCACCTCGGAGGAGAAGGAGGACAGCGTGTCGACCATGGTGTTGACGGTCGTCTTCAACTCCAGGATCTCGCCTCGCGCGTCCACGTCGATCTTCTTCGACAGGTCACCGTTGGCGACGGCGGTGGCGACCTGGGCGATGTTGCGAACCTGGGAGGTCAGGTTGGCGCCCATGAAGTTGACGTTGTCGGTGAGGTCCTTCCAGACACCGGAAACACCCCTGACCTGCGCGCGTCCACCCAGCTGCCCCTCGGTGCCGACCTCACGGGCCACCCGTGTCACCTCGTCCGCGAACGCCGAGAGCTGACCGACCATGGTGTTGACGGTGTCTTTCAGTTCCAGGATCTCGCCTCGTGCGTCCACGTCGATCTTCTTCGACAGGTCGCCGTTGGCGACGGCGGTGGTGACCTGGGCGATGTTACGAACCTGGGCGGTCAGGTTCGATGCCATGAAGTTGACACTCTCGGTGAGGTCCTTCCAGACACCGGAAACGCCCCTGACCTGCGCCTGTCCGCCCAGCTGCCCTTCACTGCCGACCTCACGGGCCACCCGTGTCACCTCGTCCGCGAACGCCGAGAGCTGGTCCACCATCGTGTTGATCGTCGTCTTCAGCTCCAGGATCTCGCCCCTTGCCTCCACCGTGATCGTCTTGCCGAGGTCCCCCTCGGCGACGGCGGTGGCGACCTGGGCGATGTTACGAACCTGGGAGGTCAGATTCGATGCCATCAAGTTGACACTCTCGGTGAGGTCCTTCCAGACACCGGAGACACCCCTGACCTGCGCCTGTCCGCCCAGCTGCCCTTCACTGCCGACCTCACGGGCCACCCGTGTCACCTCGTCCGCGAACGCCCGCAACTGGTCCACCATCGTGTTCACCGTGAGCTTCAGCTGCAGGATCTCGCCCCTCACGTCCACCGTGATCTTCTGGCTGAGGTCGCCGTTGGCGACGGCGGTGGTGACCTGGGCGATGTTACGAACCTGGGCGGTCAGATTCGATGCCATGAAATTGACACTCTCGGTGAGGTCCTTCCAGACACCGGAGACACCCCTGACCTGCGCGCGTCCGCCCAGCTGCCCTTCACTGCCGACCTCACGGGCCACCCGTGTCACCTCGTCCGCGAACGCCCGCAACTGGTCCACCATCGTGTTCACCGTGAGCTTCAGCTCCAACAGCTCGCCGGTGGCCTCGACTGTCACCTGCTGGGTGAGGTCGCCCTTCGCCACAGCCGTCGTCACGACTGCGATATCACGCACCTGAGCTGTCAGCCGCGACGCCATCGTGTCGACGGCCTCCGTCACGAGCCGCCAGTCACCGGACAGCCCTCGGGCCTTGGCCCGCCCGCCCAGCCGCCCCTCGGTGCCAACCTCCCGGGCGACGCGTGTCACCTCGCCGGTGAACAGGGAGAGCTGGTCCACCATGCGGTTCACGCCGCGCCCCAGGCGCCGCAGATCACCGCGGAGCTGGCGGCTTCCGTCGTACAGGTCGACGTGCTGCGTCAGGTCCCCGTCGGCAACGGCGTTCAGCACTCGCGTCGCCTTCGTGACCGGTACCACCAGTGCGTCGAGCAGTGTGTTCGCTGCGTCGACGCTCGATGCCCATTCCCCCTGGCCGGGGCTCACCGCGATCCGTTCGTCCAGTCGGCCCTGCTGCACCAGCGCGTGCCGCACCCGCTGCAGCTCTTCGGCCAGATGATCGTTGCGCGCGACGATCCGATTGAACACCCCCGCCATCTCGGCCAGGATGCCCTCGCCCGCGCTCCCTACCCGCACGCTGAAATCCCCGTCACACAAGGTATTCATCGCTGTCAGCAGCGGCCGCAGGTCACCCTCAGGTACCCACTGTCTGTCACTGGCGCCCCCCGGGCGGCCAGCGTACTCGTCGGATTCGGGATTTTCGGGTGATTCCGGGGCGGGCGAAGCGGAATCAGGCCGGACCGGATCGAGTGCCATGGCAGCCCATTTCCAGTGGTCTATTTATGCCGGTATGTCACAGTGTAAACGTCAGCAGATCTTCGTGTCCGGGCATGCCCAGGGGGCGCAGATGGGCCCAGTTCCTTCGCGCACAGATGAGTCCGTGTCGCGGACGAGCCTGCCCTCGAACGCGCTCGCGGCCGGTGGGGCCCGTAGGTTCGTTCGCTCCGTACTCGCCGGACGAACCGCCGCCGCTGCGGTTCCCGAACGGATCGTCGACGACGCCCTGCTGCTCGTCAGCGAGCTGGTCACCAACGCAGTCATGCACGCGGGTACCGATATCGAGGTCGTCTGCCGCCTGGAGACCAGGCAGGCCCCTCCTGCTCCGGCAGCTCCCGAGCGTGCGGGGACGGGAGCCGGCTCCCCAGCACCGGGCGAGCGGATGGGCGTGGTGGTCGAGGTGGCTGACCGGCACCCCTCCAGCGTGGTGCGCGCCCCGATGGATGCACAGCGCCGGGGGCGTGGCGTCGGACTTCAGCTGGTGAGTGCACTGGCCGAGTCGTGGGGTGTGACCTACCGGCACACCGAGAAAGCGGTCTGGTTCCGCCTTGAGAACACGAAGGAGGAGCCAGAGTTCGCCGGCCTTCTCACGAGTGCCACGCCCGCCGAACCGCGTGTCGTCGAGCCACCCGCACCGCTGGGTGACCGCCGCGGAAGCACTGCCGAGTGGAGCGACCGCGGGGGGCCGTCGTTCCTCGACGAGACCAGCGAACTCCTCGCGGGACAGCTCGACGAGGACCTGGTCGCCGCGCTGGCAGGGCAACTGCTGGTGCCCCGGCTCGCCGACTGGTGCGGCGTGTGGCTGAGCACCGACGCGGGGGGCATGCGGCTCTCTCGCGTCTGGCACGCGGACGAGCGGCGCATCAGAGCGCTGCGGCACGATCTGGAAAAGGACCAGCCACCCGACAGAGTCCGTACGACGGCCGTTCCATGGCCCTGGCCGGAGAGCGCGGACACCAGCGGGTCGGGTGGTGTAGCACTCGCCTTCCCTCTCCTCGCGGGCGGTGCCAGCCTGGGCGTGTTGCTGCTCGGCCGGGAGGGACATCTGCAGATGACCGACGCAGTGGCGCAGATGGTGGAGCACCTGGCACGGCGGGTGGCCCAGGCGGTTGTCACGGCCCGCCGGTATACGCAACAGGCCACCATCAGCCAGGCGCTCCAGCGCGGCCAGCTGCCCCTTTCCCTCGCCAGCATCCCCGGCGTCGAAACGGCGATCGTCTACGAGCCGCACGGCGAGGGCCAGACTGTCGGCGGCGACTTCTACGACCTGTTCCCGATGGGAGACCGCCGCTGGTGCTTCCTCCTGGGGGACGTGCAGGGCAAGGATCCGGAGGCGATGTCCGTCACCGGCCTGGCTCGGCATCTGGTGAGGCTGCTCGCCCGGGAGGGCCACGGCGTCGCGTCGGTACTCAGCCGGCTGAACACGGCCTTGGCAGAGGAGAGCGAGGAGGCGGTGGCACTCGGCGGCGAGCAGGCGAGGCCGCGCTTTCTGAGCCTGCTGTACGGGGAGCTTGAGATCCGCCCCGATATGGGTGGCGCCAACTGCACGGTAGCCAGTGCCGGACATCCATTGCCGCTGCACTTGTCCGTCGCCGGTTCGGTCGAGCCGGCGACGGACCCCCAGATGCTCCTCGGGATTGTCGAAGGCACCGAGTTCAACGCTACCGACTTCATCCTGGCACCCGGCGAGACGCTGCTGTGCGTGACCGACGGCGTCACCGAACGCCGGAGCGGAAACTGGCAGTTCGACGATGACGACGGTCTGGCCGAGGTACTGCGAGAGTGTGCCGGGCTGGGCGCCGAGGCCGTAGCGGAACGGGTGCGGCAGGCGGCGCACGACTTCGGCAACACGCCGGTCGAGGACGATCTCTCGGTGCTGGTGTTCCATGCGCTTCGGGTGCCGAGCGCAGGCAGGTCACATCAAGATCAATAGGACAGGTTGAAGGTCTGGACAGCCCCTAAGCCCCCGCCAGCATCCGCTCCACCAGGCCGCCCAGAATGCTGATGCCCGGGTCGATCGCGCGTACCTGCGGGGCCGCGAAGCCGATCCGGAAGTGGTTCAGCGGCGGCTGCCCCGAGAGGAAGTAGATGTCGCCGCGCTCGATGAGCACACCGCGCCGCTGAGCCAGCTCCACCAGCCTGCGGCAGTCCAGTTCGCGGGGCCCGGTCATCCACAGGCTCACCCCGCCCGGCGACGGCGTGGTGTGCCAGGGCAGATGGGTGTTGACGGCGGCGGTGACGGCCTCCCACTTGCGCATCAGCTGGCCCCGGTAGCGGCGTACGGCGCGGTGGTACTCACCGGACTGGATGAGCAGCGCGAGGGCGCGCTGGATGTGCCCGGACGGATGCCGTACGGAGTAGCGCCGCAAGTCCCGCAGTTCCCTGATGAGTTCACGGGAAGCCACCACGTACCCCATGCGCAGTCCGGGTGCCAGGAACTTCGAGAACGTGCCCAGATAGACGACCTGGCCGGTGCTGTCCAGTCCCTTCAGTGCGGGCGTCGGGCTGCCCTGGTAGCGGAACTCGCTGTCGTAGTCGTCCTCGACGATGACCGTGCCGCTCTCCCGTACCAGCGAGAGGAGTTCCCTGCGCCGTCCGATGCTCAGTGTGACGTTGGTCGGATGGTGGTGGGACGGCGTCACATGCAGCAGGTCCACCCCGGCCAGACCGGCCGGCGGGACGACCCCGGCGGAGGTGACCGGCAGCGGGAGCAGCCGGGCCCCGGCCCGTACGAAGATGTGCCGGGCGTCCAGATAGCCGGGGTCCTCCACGGCCACGGTCGAGCCGGTCCCCAGCAGGGCCCGGCTCAGCAGGTCGAGCCCCTGCTGGGAACCCACGGTCACCAGGACCTCGTCCGGTGCGGCCTCCACCCCGCGCGCGGGCAGCAGTTGGCGGCAGAGCATCTCGACCAGCAGCGGGTCGTCGGCGGCGATGCTGTCCTGGAGGCTGTACTGGGCGTGCGGCTGGTAGAGGGCCTCGTTGAGCGCTCTGGACCAGTCACGGGCGGGAAAGGCCCGCAGGTCCACCTGCCCGGCGAGGAAAGGATAGGGGTAGTCGGCCCAGTCGGGCAGCTTCTCGATGTGCGGCAGCCGGTCCTCGGGGTGGCCGCGCAGCCGCGCCCCCCAGTCGAAGCGTTCGGCCGGCGGGCGCTCCTCCACCGCGCAGTAGGGGCGCATCTCGCGGTTGACGAAGATCCCCTGCCGTTCGCGGCTCTCCACGAACCCCTCGGCGACCAGCTCCTGGTAGGCCGCGTTGACGGTGTTGCGGGACAGGCTCAGCTCCCGGGCCAGCTCTCGCGACGAGGGCAGCCTCCGCTCGGCGTCGATGGTGCCGACGGCGATGCCGTGTTCGAGCGCTTTGCGGATCTGCCGGTAGAGCGGCTCCCCCGACGTCCGGTCGATCTCGATCAATGTACGTGGCATACGCGCCTCCTGCGGATCACGTGGGCCGCGCGCGGCCCACCGGGCCGGGCCCCGGGCGCGGTACTCCGCTGTCCCCATCCGGCAGGCCGCTTCCGGGCCGCTCGGGGGTACCAGCTGACCGGGAGCGTAGCCGTACAACAGCCTTTACTCCAGAGGTCGGACCGGGTGAGATGCCGGCATTCCGTTTCCGTGCTGGACCTGTCGGACGGGGCAGAACTGGCGCTTTCCCCCGGACCAGCCGGTCGGCACTCTGGTGGTGCACTCAGCACGGTGTGCCCGGTCGGGGCACCCGTCCGTACTGCGAGTTCAGCCGTTCTCCGGGTCTGTCCGGCACGGCTCAGGCGCTCCGGCACGAGCCGCAGGCGCCCCGCATCACCGAGGGGAGATCATCGTGAAGATCGGGATTCCGCGCGAGGTCAAGAACCACGAGTACCGGGTGGCCATCACTCCCCCCGGCGTCCATGAGCTGGTCCGGGCCGGCCACTCCGTCCAGGTCGAGAAGGACGCCGGCACCGGCTCGTCGATCGCGGATGCCGACTACGTCAGGGCGGGCGCCACGATCGTGCCGACCGCCGACGAGGTCTGGGCGGACTCGGCGCTGGTGCTGAAGGTCAAGGAGCCCGTCGCGGAGGAGTACCACCGCATGCGTGCCGACCAGACCCTGTTCACCTACCTGCATCTGGCGGCCTCCAAGGAGTGCACCGACGCGATGCTGGAATCCGGGATCACCGGGGTGGCGTACGAGACGGTGCAGGCGGTGGACGGCTCGCTGCCACTGCTCTTCCCGATGTCCGAGGTGGCCGGCCGGCTGGCGCCGCAGGCCGGCGCCCACCACCTGACCCGGGCGGCGGGGGGACGCGGTGTGCTCATGGGAGGCGTATCGGGGACCCGCCCCGCCAAGGTCGTCGTGATCGGCGCCGGAGTGTCGGGGATGAACGCGGTGGCGGTGGCCACCGGTATGTGGGCCGATGTGGTGCTGCTCGACAAGAACATCGACAAGCTCCGGGCCGCCGACCGGATGTACGGGGGCCGGATCACCACCGTCGCCTCCAACGCGTACGAGGTCGAGGCGGCGGTTCTGGACGCCGATCTGGTCATCGGCGCGGTGCTGGTCCCGGGCGCCAGGGCGCCGAGGCTGATCTCCAACGAACTGGTCTCGCGCATGAAGCCGGGGTCGGTCCTCGTCGACATCGCCATCGACCAGGGCGGCTGCTTCGAGGACTCCCGGGCGACCACCCACGCCGACCCGGTCTACCGCGTGCACAACTCGGTCTTCTACTGCGTCGCGAACATGCCGGGCGCGGTGCCGAACACCTCCACCTACGCGCTGACCAACGTCACGCTTCCGTACGTTCTGAACATCGCGAACAACGGGATCGCCGCCGCCGCGCAGTCGGACGCCGCCATCGAGCGCGGCATCAACATCGTGGGCGGCCAGGTCACTTACCGCCCGGTGGCCGAGGCGCACGGTCTCAAGTACGTCGACGCCGCCCAGGCGCTCGTCTGATCCGAACCGCCACGGCGCTCGTCCTGGCGGCACCGCGGGCCAGGCTCAACTGCCGCCGCGGCCAAGCACATCCGCAGTCCACCGCACACCACCCGCCCGGCGGCCGCCGGGCCAGGAGGGGAGATCCATCGTGACCACCGAGTCCGCGTTCCGTGCCAGGGCGCAGCGCCATCTGGGCCAGCACTTCACCCGCCAGGACGTCTGGCAGAGCGATGAACTGCCGGTCTTCGTCCGCGGCGAGGGATGCTATCTGTACGACGAACAGGGCCGGCGCTTCCTCGACGGTCTGGCGGGCCTGTTCTGCGTGAACATGGGGCACAGCCGCGGGGACATCGTCACGGCAGCCACCCGGCAGATGGAGACACTGGCCTACTCGACCAACTGGGGCGCCGCGCACCCGCCCGCCGTGGAAGCGGCGAGCCTGATCGCCGAACTGGCCCCGGGCGACCTGGATGTCACGTGGTTCGTGAACTCCGGCTCCGAGGCCGTCGAAACGGCGATCAAGTTCGCCCGGCAGTACCACCGCAGCCAGGGCCACTCCGAGCGTACGAAGATCATCAGCCGTGACATGTCGTACCACGGTGTCACCCTGGGCGCCCTGTCCGTCACCGGCCTTCCGAAGATCCGCGATCCGTTCCTGCCGCTGCTGCCCGGTATCCGGCATGTGCCCAACACGCTTGGCCACACCGGCGACTGCGGGCCCGCCGACGAGCTGGAGTGCGTGCGGGCGATCGAGGCCGCCATTCTGGAGGAGGGCCCCGAAACCGTCGCGGCCGTCTTCGCCGAGCCGGTGCAGAACGGGCGCGGCGCGCTGGTCCCGCCGGACGGGTACTGGCGCGAACTGCGCAGGATCTGCGACCGGTACGGGGTCCTGCTCGTCGCCGACGAGGTCATCTGCTCCTTCGGACGGCTGGGCCACTGGTTCGGCAGCGGATACTTCGGCGTGGTGCCGGACATGATCACCTTCGCCAAGGGCTCCACTTCCGGCTACGCCCCGCTCGGCGGCATGATCGCCCGTGAGCCGCTGGTCCGCGGGCTCTACGAGGCTCCCGGCGGCGGCACGTTCACGCACGGCGCCACCTGGGGCGGCCACCCGGTGTCCACCGCCGTCGCGGTCGCCAACATCACCGCGATGCGGGACGAGAAGGTCCTGGAGAACGTCGGCAGCCTCGGCCCCGAACTCCGCGCCGGACTGGACGAGATCAAGCGGCGCCACCGCGTCGTCAAGGACGTGCGGGGCATGGGCTTCTTCTACGCGGTCGAGTTCACCGCCGACCGTGACTCCGGGCGCGAACTCAGCCCGGAGCAGTCGCAGAAGGTGCTGCGCGAGGTGCTCCCGCAGGCGTTCAGGAAGACCGGGGTCATCCTGCGCCCGGACGACCGCGGCGCGACGATGCTGATGATCTCGCCGCCGCTGGTGGCCGACCGTGAGGTGCTCGACGAACTGCTCGCGGCGGTCGATGTGATGGTCGGCGATGTCGAGAAGAGCGTCACCGGCTGACGAGAAGCAGCCGTACGCCGGTGCGGGGAGGGGACTGACCCCTCCCCGCACCGGCTGCCGCGCTGTGCACACTCCGTGCACCCTCGGTGAGAACTCCGTGCGCCTTGTGAACACCCGCATACGTTTTCACCGTCCCATGGCCGGAATTCCCACCCTCATGCCCCGCGTGGCTACGCTGGGGCACTTCCCGTGGAACAGGCGCGGGACCGGAACCCAGGGCCTGGTACCCGGTAGGCGGCCCGTTCTGGATCTTCCTCACACATCCACTTTTCGGCCAGCATTCCGGGCACTGCTGAATTCCCGACGGCAGCTCCACGCACTTTCCGAAGTAAGGGGTCCCCGTGGCAGAGAACAACGGGTCCGGCGAGATCGGACGCGAAGAGACCGGAGGGGCCGGACTCCGGAGCGAACTCAAACAGCGGCACATGACCCTGATCGCCCTGGGCGGGGTGATCGGAGCAGGGCTCTTCGTCGGCAGCGGAGTGGTGATCGACGAGACCGGGCCGGCCGCGATCATCTCGTTCCTGCTGGCCGGCGGACTCGTCATCCTGGTCATGCGGATGCTGGGCGAAATGGCGGTGGCGCGCCCGGCGGTCGGCTCCTTCTACGCGTACGCCCGGCTCGCCCTGGGCAACTGGGGCGGCTTCACCATCGGCTGGCTCTACTGGTACTTCTGGGTCAACGTGGTCGCTCTGGAAGCGGTGGCGGGCGCCAGCCAGATCCATGCCTGGCTGCCCGGGGTCCCGCTCTGGGTGGTCAGCCTCTGCCTGATGGTGCTGCTCACCGGGGTCAACATGTTCTCGGTGCGGTCGTTCGGGGAGTTCGAGTACTGGTTCTCCTCGATCAAGGTCGCCGCCATCACCGTCTTCCTCGTCGTCGGCCTGGTCTTCGTCCTCGGTCTGTGGCCCGGGGCCCATGCCGACGTCAGCAATCTGACCCAGCACCACGGGTTCGCCCCGCACGGCGTCGGCGCGGTGCTCACCGCCGTCATTCCGGCGGTCGGGTTCTTCACCGGCGCCGAGATCGCCGCGCTGGCCGCAGCCGAGTCCAAGAACCCGCAGCAGAGTGTGGCCAGGGCGACCCGCTCGGTCGTACTGCGTGTCCTGCTGTTCTACGTGGGCTCGATCTTCCTCGTCATCGCCATCGTGCCGTGGAACGATCCGTCGGTGGCGCAGGGCCCGTACGTGGCGACGCTCCAGCACATCGGGATCTCCGGCGCCGGCAACCTCATGCGCGTGCTGATCCTGGTCGCGGTGCTCTCCTCACTCAACGCCGGCCTCTACAGCGCCTCCCGGATCGTGTTCGCCCTGACCAGGAACAACGACGCCCCGAAGAGCCTGACCAAGCTCAGCAAGCGGGGCGTGCCCCGCCGCGCGATCCTGCTCGCGACGGTGCTCGGCTATGTGTCGGTGGTCATCGCGTATGTCTCGCCGGACGCCGTGTTCTCCTTCATCGTCCACTCCTACGGCGCGGTCGCGCTCTTCGTCTATCTCCTGGTCGCCCTCTCCCAAGTGCGGTTGCGGCGGCGGCTGGAGCGCGAGGACCCGGGGTCGCTCACCCTGAAGATGTGGTGCTTCCCGTATCTGAGCTGGTTCGCCATCGCCGCGATGGGCGCAGTGATCATCACGATGGCCGTCCTGCCGTCCACCCGCTCCGACTTCGCCGCCAGTGTGCTGACCCTCGCCGTGGTACTGGGCGCGTACGGAATCCGCGCGTACCGGGGCCGCCGTCAGGCGCGTACGGACGGCGGTCCCGCCGACGCCGGCCCGGAGGAACCCCTGTCCCAGCCCGTTCTGGACTCCCAGAAGTGACCGCGAACTGGTCCTGCCGCGATCACCGCCGAACGGGGAGCATGGCGAGAATTCAGCGTCGTCGCATCTCGGCGCCGCTGACCTTCTCAGCCCGCTCCGCGCAGCCGGGTCCGCCCCTCGACCGGCTGCCGCTACGCAGGTGTTGACCTGCTTCAGGTGGTGATCGTTCGATGTCCGACGTCCCCCGTACCGCCGATCCCCTCGCAGCCGCCGATCTCGTACTGCTCAACGGAACGGTGCGCACCATGGACCGGGGCGGTACGACCCGGACCGCCCTGGCCGCCCGGGACGGGCGGGTACTGGCGGTGGACTCCGACGCCGCGGTGCTCGGCCTGGTCGGCCCGCAGACCCGGGTGCTCGACCTGCGGGGCCGCTGCGCGGTGCCGGGGTTCATCGAGACGCACAACCACCCGACGTTCTTCGGGCTCACCCTGGCAGCCGATGTGGACGCGGGCAGCCCGCCGAACGCCACCGTCCGCGACATCGTGGACCGGGTGGAACAGGCGGTGGCCGGTGCGGAGCGCGGCAGCTGGATCCGCGGCTACCGGTACGACGACACGCTACTCGCGGACGACCGGCACCCCACCCGCGGCGATCTGGACCCGGTGTCCCCGGACCATCCGGTCTGCCTCCAGCACATTTCCGGCCACTTCTGCGTACTGAACTCCGCTGCGCTGCGGCTGCTGGGGATCCACCGCGGCTCCCCCGACCCGGTCGGCGGGGCGATCGGCCGTGACGAGGACGGCGAACCGACCGGGGTGCTCGCCGAGACCGCCGCGTTCGCCGCGTACGCGGCCATGCCCAAGCCGGGCTCCGCGGATCTCGCGGGGGCGCTCGGGCTGGCGGGTGACGCCTATCTGGCCGCCGGGGTCACCACCGTCCACGACACCGGGCTCGGACTGGTGGGCGGGGCCGGTGAACTGGACGCCTACCGGCTGGCGCGCGCCTCCGGGCGGCTGCGCAACCGGATCCGGGCCTATCTCGTACAGGATCTGTTCCCCGGCCTCGGCGACGGCTCGCTCAGCCCCGTGGAATCGGGCATCTCGGGCCTCGGCGACGACCTGTTCCGGGTGGCCGGGGTCAAGCTGTTCGCCGACGGGTCGCTCCAGGGGCTGACCGGATGCGTCTCCGAGGGGTATGCCTGCGCACCGGACACCAACGGGCTCCTGATCCATCCCCAGGAGGATCTGAGCCGGCGGGTCGCGACGCTGCACGAGGCCGGCTGGCAGGTCGCCGTGCACGGCAACGGGGACGCCGCGATCCAGGCGATTCTGGACGCCTACGCGACACTCGGCCTCGACCCCGGCGAGGCCGACAGGCGGCACCGGATCGAGCACTGCCAGATGGTCAGTGAGAAGCAGCTGGACACGATGGCCGGGGCCGGTGTGCTCGCCTCGTTCTTCATCAAGCACGTGTACTACTGGGGTGACCGGCACCGCGACCGGTTCCTCGGTCCGGAACGGGCCCGGCGCATCAGCCCGCTGGCCTCCGCACGGGCGCACGGCGTCCTGTTCGGCCTGCACTCCGACACCCCGGTGGTGCCGGTGCCGCCGCTGGAGGGCATCTGGTGCGCGGTGCGCCGGATGACCCGCGACGGCGAGGAACTGGGCCCGGAGCAGCGGGTGGACGTGGACACCGCGCTGCGCGGCTACACCAGCCAGGCCGCCCATCTCGGCTTCGAGGAACAAACCAAGGGCAGCCTCGAACCGGGCAAGCTGGCCGACATCGCGGTGCTGTCGGCGGACCCCGCAGCGGTCGACCCGGCCGCCCTCGACACGCTCCGGGTGGACGCCACCGTCATCGGCGGTGAGGTGGTCTGGCGAGGCGCCACCGATCTGGAAGCGGGGCGGCCGCCGTCCGACGGGGGTCCGCGATGACGGCGAACCACCGGAGTCTGGCCATCGGTCTCGGGCTGCCGTCCGTCGCCGTCCTGGTGGTGATGCCGCTGCTCGCCGACACGTCCGTGTACGTACTCGGCATCCCGCTGCTGTTCTTCTGGATGTTCCTCTGCTTCCCGCTCACCAGCCTCTGTCTCTGGGTGGCCTGGCGGATCGACCGGCCGCGCTACCCGGAGGATCCGCCGCCCGCGCGCCGGGAGGAGGTGAGCGGGGCATGATCGCCGCGATCTTCTTCGGTGTGCTGGCGCTGTCCGTCCTGGTCGCCTTCAGCGCCCGGCGCGGGATGCGGAAGATGTCCATCGGCGAGTACCTGGTCGGCGGCCGCTCCTTCGCCCCCTGGCTGCTGTACTTCCTGGCCGTCGGCGAGGTCTACAGCATCGGCACCATGATCGGTTTCCCGGCTGGTATCTACGCGGGCGGAGCGAGCTACGGGGTCTGGTTCCTCGGCTACATCCTGCTCGCCTATCCCCTGGGCTACTTCGTCGCACCACTGATCTGGCGGGCGGGCGTGCGGTACGACGCGATGACCGTCCCGGACGTGTTCGGACGGCACTTCCGCAGCCGGTCCCTCGAACTGGTCACGGCGGGCGCCGTGCTCGTCGCGCTCGTGCCGTGGGGGCAGTACCAGTTCATCGGGATGCAGGTGGTGCTCGGCGCGCTCGGGCTGCCCATCAGCCCGGTCCAGGCCGTCGTGCTGGCGGGTGTCATCTCCTTCCTGTACCTCGCGGTGTCGGGCGTGCGGTCGCCCGCCTTCGTCGCGATCCTCAAGGACGTCCTGATGATCGTCGGCATCGTGGTCGCCGGGGTGGTCGTGGTCGTGGCCGCCGGGGGCACCTCGCAGATCTTCGGATCGGGCTCCGTGCCGCACGCGCAGGTCACCATGGGCGGCTCACCGATGGTGTTCGCACTCACCACCATCGTGTTCCAGGGCGTCACCTTCTATCTGGGCTTCTCCGCAACCTATATCTTCACGGCCCGGTCGGAGCGCGCCATCAAGTCGTCGACCGTGTGGATGCCGGTGTACATGCTCGTGTACCCGTTCCTGGTCGCCACCGCGTACTTCGCCTTCGCCGACGGCACCAGGGTCAAGGACCCCAACACGGTCTTCATGGCCATCGTCCAGGACCGGCTGCCCGACTGGCTGGTGGGTGTGGTCGCGGCGGGCGCCGGTCTCTCGGGCATCCTGGTGCTGGCCGTCACCGCGCTCTCCATCGGGGGCATCGTCTCCCGGAACCTGGCGCCGAACGTCCGGCCCGAGGCCCAGCGCCGGTGGACGACGGCCGCGGTCGCGGTCTTCCTGGTCGCCGCTGCGGTCCTCACCCTGACCGCGTCGACGCTGATGCTGACCGTGCTGAATCTGACGTACTACCTGCTCGGCCAACTCATCCCCGGCTGGATCGCGTTGATGTTCTTCCGCCGGGTGCGGGGCTGGGCGGTGTCGACGGGGATCCTGGGCGGGGTCGCGGTCTCCATCGTCCTGTACGCGACCGACCCGGACCTCGCCGGCATCAACGCGGGCCTGATCGCTGTCCTGTTCAACTTCGCGCTCACCTTCGGTCTGAGCCGGCTGCGTCCGGGGCCGTCCCTCACCCCCATCGCCGCCGTGGACGCCGGACCTGGTCCCGAAGCCGGACCCGCTCCCGGATCCGGACCTGGTTCCGACGCCGGATCCGCCCCCGTGCGACCGGTCGTCGCCGGCCGTGAGGAGGACGGATCGACGGCGTCGGTCGGCTGATCCGGCTCACCGGATGTGCCGGGCCAGGAGCTGGGCGAGGTGGTCACCCGAGCGGTCGGTGAGGCTGTCGAGCTGGGTGCGGCAGCTGAAACCGTCGGCGAGGATCGTGTCGTCGGGGGCGGCCCGGCCGACCGCGGGCAGCAGCTGCTGTCCGGCCACCGCGACGGAGACGTCGTGGTGGCCCTCTTCGACACCGAAGTTGCCCGCGAGCCCGCAGCACCCACCGAGCCGCTCGACCGTGGCGCCGGCCGTGCGCAGCAGTTCGGCGTCCGTCTCCCAGCCCATCACGGCGTGGTGGTGGCAGTGCGGCTGGGCGACGACGGTGGCGCCGGTCAGGTCGGGCGGGGTCCAGTCCGGGGTCCCGCCCAGCAGTTCGGCCAGCGTACGGGTGGCCGCGGCGACCTCCGCCACTGCTTTCCCGTCCGCGTCGCCGTCGCCCTTCCCCTCCGCGTCTCCGAGGAGTTCGGCGGCGTCGGCGCGGAGCACAGCGGTACAGGAGGGCTCAAGGCCGACCACCAGCGCGCCGGCCCGGACGTACGGCGCCAGCGCTCGCACCGTGGCGCGTATCTGCCGCCGGGCGCCGTCCAGTTGGCCGGTGGAGATCCAGGTGAGACCGCAGCAGACGGGCCGTTCGGTGACGGTGACCCGGTACCCGGCGTCTTCCAGGACGGCGACGGCCGCGATCCCGGTACCGGGAGAGAAGGCGTCCGTGAAGGTGTCGACGAAGAGGACCACATCACCGTGGCGCGGGGTACGGGACTCCGCGGGTCGCCGGGCGAACCAGCTGCGGAACGTCTCGGGGGCGAACACGGGCAGTTGGCGGCGCGGGTCGACTCCGGCGGCGCGGACGAGGAGCGGGTGCAGAGCCCGCGAGCGCATCACCAGGTTCGCCAGCCGGGTGAGGCCGGGCAGACTCCGCACCAGGCGCGCCCAGCGGGGCAGCCAGCCGAGGGCGTAGTGGCTGCGCGGGCGCGGCCGGTGGCGGTATTTCTGGTGCAGCGCCTCCGCCTTGTACGCGGCCATGTCGACCCCGGTCGGGCAGTCGGACGAGCAGCCCTTGCAGGACAGACAGAGGTCGAGGGCGTCGTGCAGGGCCGGGGAACGCCAGCCGTCCGGCCCGAGCCGGCCGGAGACGACGTCCTGGAGGACCCTGGCCCGGCCGCGGGTGGAGTCCTTCTCCTCGCGCGTGGCGAGGTAGCTGGGGCACATCACCCCACCGGTCGCGGTGGTGTCGGCGCGGCATTTACCGACCCCGGTGCAGCGGTGGACGGCCATGGACAGATCGCCCCGGTCGTGCCGGTGGGCCAGCCCGAGGGTGGGCAGTTCCTTCCGGCGCAGCGGCCGTGCGCCGGCGGCGCGGACGGCGTGGTCCACCGGGTCCGGCCGCACGATGACTCCGGGGTTGAGCAGGTCATCGGGGTCGAAGACGCTCTTGACCCGTTCGAACAGGCCGATGGCCTTCGGGGAGTACATCAGCGGCAGCAGCTCGCCGCGGGCCCGTCCGTCACCGTGTTCGCCGGACATGGACCCGCCGTGCCGGGCGACCAGTTCACCGGCCTGGAAGAGGAACTCCCGCAGGGCGCGCGTCCCGTCGGCGGAGCCGAGAGGGAAGTCGATGCGGATGTGGACGCAGCCGTCGCCGAAGTGCCCGTAAGGCAGCCCGGTCAGCCGGTGCTCGGCCAGGAGGCCTTCGAACTCCCGCAGATAGCCGCCCAGTTGCTCCGGCGGGACCGCCGCGTCCTCCCATCCGGAGTGGGCGGGGTCGCCCGCGGGGGTACGGGAGGCGAGCCCGGCGCCGTCCTCGCGGATGCGCCACAGCGCGGCGGCGTGCGCGGCGTCGACGACGATACGGGAGTCCAGGGCGCCGGCGTCCGCGATCAGCCGGCCCGCGTCGGCGACCAGGGCCGCGGAGCTCTCACCGGCCAGCTCGACGAGCAGCCAGCCTTCGCCCCTGGGGAGTTCCGGGACCGAGGCGGCTCCCTTCCGGTCGACGACCACGCGGACGATCCGCGCGTCGAGCCCCTCGCAGGCCACCGGGGCGTACGGCAGGATCGCCGGGACGGCGTCCGCCGCGTCCGCCATGGTCGGGTAGCCGAGAGCGATCAGGATGCGCTGCGGTTCGTCGCGTACGAGCCGGACCCTGGCCGCGAGGGTCAGCGCCAGGGTGCCTTCGCTGCCGACCAGGGCACGGGGCACGTCGAAGCCGCGCTCCGGCAGCAGGTGTTCCAGGCTGTAGCCGGACACCTGCCGGGGGAAGCGCCCCAACTCGGTCCGGATGACTTCGAGTTCGCTCGTGGTCGCTGCCCGGAGGCTGTCGAGCAGGGGGGAGGCGCCCGTGGTCTGCGGTACCGCGCCGAGACGCAACCGCTCCCCCGTACCCGCGAGGACGTCGAGGCCCAGGACGTTGTCACTGGTGCGGCCGTACCCGAGGGCGCGCGAGCCGCAGGCGTTGTTGCCGATCATGCCGCCGAGGGTCGCGCGGTTGTGGGTGGAGGGGTCGGGGCCGAAGCGCAGGCCGTGCGGTGCCGCGGCCCGCTGGAGGCCCGCCTGGATCACGCCTGGTTCGACCAGGGCGGTCCTGGCCTCCGGGTCGATCTCCAGCACCCGGTTCAGATGGCGGGAGGTGTCGATGACGACGCCGGGGCCCACGGCGTTTCCCGCGATGGAGGTGCCCGCGCCCCGCATGGTGAGCGGGATCCGCTGTTCCCGGCACACCGCCAGCACCGCGGCGATCTCCGCGGCGTCGTGGGGGAAGACGATCGCCCGGGGCTCCACCCGGTACAGGGAGGCGTCCGAGGCGTAGAGCGAGCGGGCCAGCGGGGAGTCGTCGACCTCCGCCACTGAGGCGCGGCGGAGCGCGTCGGTGATCTCCGCCGCGTTTCGGGTCTGGGGCGTGTGCACAGCGCTACCTCACGGTGGGTCAGGGGCGCCCCGTGCGAGGGGGGCGCGGCGGGCAGATGTACGGGGTGCCGGAGGGGCGGGACGGGACACGGCGGTCCGACGGAACCCGGCGTCCGGCGGGACACGGCGGTCCGGCGGGACAGAGCGGGGCCGCGGGTCCGGCCCGCCCCTCCCCCGTACCTTGCGGTTCAGCTCTGCAGCACCGGTACCGGCTGCGGTGTCTGCGCGCCGATTCTGCGGCGCAGTACGGCGATGAGGACCACGGACACCAGGCTGAGCGCGGACATGGCCACGATGTAGACGGACATGAGCCACGGCCTGCCGCCGCCGGACGCGAGCAGGCTGGTGAGGATCATCGGGGTGAGCCCGCTCGCGAAGACGCCGGAGACCTGGTAGACGCAGGAGACGCCGCTGTAGCGGACGTTCGCGGGGAACAACTCGGCGTACAGCGCCGCCTGCGGGCCGTACATCGCCCCGTAGAACAGGCCGAGTGTCACGACGAGCACGCCTCCGATGACCAGAGCGGAGCCGGTATCGAAGAGCGCGAACGCCGGGAAGGCGGACAGGCCGAAGAGGACCGTTCCCAGCCCGAAGATCCGCAGCCTCCCGTACCGGTCGGAGATCGCGCCCCACACCGGGATCATGGGGATGCAGACGCCGGCGCCGACCATCACGCCGATCAGCGCGTGGGTCCGCGACACGTTCAGTTCGCCGGTGGTGTACGCGATGGCGAAGACGCCCCAGGTGTTGAAGGCGATCCCTTCCGCCATCCGCGTGCCCATGCCGAGCAGCAGATTGAGCTTCGAGGTGCGCAGCAGCTCGACGATCGGGATCCGGGCCTGGTCCTGCTTCTCCTGTACGGCCTGGAAGGCGGGGGTCTCGTAGACCTGGAGGCGGATGTAGAGCCCGATGACGACGAGCGCGCCGCTGAGCAGGAAGGCGATGCGCCAGCCCCAGTCGAGGAACTGGGCCGTGGACAGGGAGCTGGACAGCAGCGCGTACACACCGGTGCCGAGCATGAGGCCCGCGGGTACGCCGATCTGCGGCCAGCTCCCGTAGTAGCCCTTGCGGCCTTCGGGGGCGTGTTCGACGGACATCAGGACCGCGCCGCCCCACTCACCTCCGACCCCGATGCCCTGGACGATGCGGAGCACGATCAGCAGGACAGGGGCCCAGATGCCGATGCTGTCGAAGGTGGGCAGCAGGCCGATGAGGAACGTACCGGCCCCCATGATGAACATGGTGACGATGAGGGCCGTCTTGCGGCCCACCCGGTCGCCGAAGTGGCCGAAGACCACCCCGCCGAGCGGGCGTGCGACGAAGCCGATGGCGAAGGTCGCGAAGGCCAGGAGCGTGCCGGTGAGGCTGTCGAACCTGGGGAAGAAGAGTTTGTCGAAGACGATTCCGGCGGCAGTCCCGTAGAGGAAGAAGTCGTACCACTCGATCGTCGTGCCGATGGCGCCGGCCAGGGCGACCTTGCTGATCGGCGTCTGCGCTGGTGCGGGCATGGGGATGCCTCCGGGTCGAGGGCGCAGGGGGTCGTGTGCCAGAGGCACCGGGGGACGCGGCACGGGACCGCCGCCCCGCCTGCCGCCCGGCGTGCGGGCGGCAGGCGGACGCGGATGCCGGCCGCGCGCCGTTACCAGTTGCGGAGGGACTCGCGGAAGATCTGTTCCGCCGCTTCGGTGGTCAACGGACGCGGGACCACGCTCAGTTGACGGGACTGCTTCATGGTGCCCGAGACGAGTTCGCCGAGCTGGGCCTCGGAGTAGCCGAAGGCGGAGATGCCGTTGGGCATCCCGATGTCGCGGAGCAGTTCACGCAGCACGCGGGGCAGGGCTTCGGCGCCCTCGTCCGGGTCGACGGGCCGTCCGCCGATCAGCTCGGCGGCCCGCAGATGGCGCTGCGGGTTCGACGGGTAGGTGAAGCGGAAGGCGGCCATGGCGGTGGAGGCGACGGCCTGGCCGTGCGGCACCATCGGCATCTCCGGATAGCCCTGGGCGCGGTAGTTCTCGACGGCGCCGGCGATGGGGTAGGCGTTGGCGTGCGGGATGTGGGTGCCCGCGTTTCCGAAGCCCATGCCGGTGACGGCGGATGCGTACGCCATGCCGTAGCGGGCGGAGAGGTCGTTGCCGTTCATCACGGCCCGGCGCAGGTGGACGCCCACCAGTTCCATGGCCTTCTCGCACCACACGTCGCTGATCGGGTTGGCGCCGCAGAACGCCGCGCGGGCCTTGGCGCTGGGGAAGGCGGGCCGCGCGTCGAAGGAGAGCGCGGTGTAGCTCTCGGCGGCGTGGGTGAGGACGTCCATGCCGCTGGCCGCCGTGACAGCGGCGGGGACGGTCATGCTGGTCAGCGGGTCGACGACGGCGAGCGACGGGCGCAGCCGCGGGTGGCTGATGCCTGCCTTGAGACGCAGGTCCAGGAGGTCGACGACGCAGATGGTGGTGGCTTCCGAGCCGGTACCGGCGGTGGTCGGCACCGCGATCAGGGGTTTGACCGGCAGGGTGGGGACCTTGCCGCCGCCGATCGGTGCGGCGATGTAGTCCATGAGCGTGCCGGGCTGGGTGGTGAGCAGGTTGACCGCCTTGGCGGTGTCCATCGAGGAGCCGCCGCCGACCGCGATGTAGCCGTCCCAGGACCCCGACCTGGCGAATTCGACGGCTTCCCCGATGCTCACGTCCGTCGGCTCGACGGCGACTCCGTCGAAGATCCGGGCGTCGAGTCCGGCGGCCTTCACCGCGTGGGCGACCCGGTCCGGTACGCCGGTCGCGGCGACGCCGGGGTCGGTGATGATCAGGGCGTTGGTGACGCCGAGTGCCTGCAGGTCCTCGCCGATCTCGGCGATGGCGCCGAGCCCGAACTTGAGCGGGGGCGCGGCCCAGGTGAAGACGGACTCGGTGGGGTTGTCGAAGCTGGGCATGAAATCTCCTGGCGTGTGGGGCGTTGCGGCGGGGTGCGGCGGGCCGCTGTCCGCCGGTGGATCCGGGGCCTGAGAAGAATTTTGGAAGGACATCCACATTGTGGAGTGCCGTCACGCTAGGACGTCCCCGTGCGGCCGGTCAATGCCCATGACAGGAAATCCTCTTCCGCCCGGCGCCCAGTCCGCTCCCCGCACACCGCCCTGACCTGCACCGGCGAAACTCCCGCGGCGTGCCCGTCGACGGCACCGGTAGGCTGCACGAAAATTGTGGCCAGAGCCGAAAGGACCAACACCAGGTGACTGCCGGCACTCCTCCCGGACGACAGGACCCGGCCGAACGGTCGGCCAAGACCCCTGACGCGCGTGCGGGCACCCAGGCCATCGACCGGGCGATGGCTGTCCTGCGGCTGCTCATCGAGGCGGACGGGGACGTCCAGGTCACCGAGATCATCCAGCGCCTCGGACTGACCCCCGGCACCGCCCACCGGGTCGTGGGAGCCCTGGCGGCCGAGGGGTTCCTCAGCCGCAATCCCGTGACGGACGGTTACTACCTGGGCAGCACGGCCATACTGCTGGGGCAGGCGGCCCAGCGCGCCCTTGGCACCGACCGGGCCCTCCCACTGCTCCAGCAACTCAACGCAGAGACCAACGAGTCGGTGAATCTCGCGGTGCGGGACGGCGAGGAGTCCGTCGTGGTCATGCGCGTCCCCTCACCGCTGCCGCTCCGTTTCGAGCAGCACCCCGGCGCCCACTTCCCCCTGTACTCCACGGCGTCGGGCAAGGCGCTGATGAGCTTCGCGGAGCACCCCGGGGACTATCTCAGCTCGCTGCCGGCCGAACTGCGCGCCGTCACGGCGCACACCATCGGAAGCCGGGAGCGGTTCGCCGAGGAGCTGGAGCTGACCCGCGAGCGGGGGTACAGCATCGACAACGAGGAGAACGTCGAGGGCGTGCGCTGCATCGGCGCCCCGGTGCTGGACGCCCGGGGCTACGCGCACGCGGCCGTGGTGGTCCAGGTCCCGTCCGTCCGGCTGCCGGACACCCGGATCCGTGAACTGGCCCCGCGCGTGGTGGAGATCGCCACGGAGGTGGCCCGTGTCGTCCCGTCCGACCGCACCATGCGGCCGAGCCGGGGTACGTACTGAGGCAGCCGGGGCGTTCCGTGCAACCTCCTCGCAACGTTGCGGGGAGTTGACTGGGCGGAGCCTGGCCGCCCGATGAGCCGGCCGAGCGACAACCGGGAGAGTGCGATGTCCGACGCCCCGCGGGTGGAGTTCACCCCCGCCGCCGCCGATCTGATCCGCCGGCTGCGCGGGATCCACGGCCCGCTGATGTTCCATCAGTCGGGCGGCTGCTGCGACGGCAGCGCGCCCATGTGCTACCAGGCCGGGGAGTTCCGTACCGGAGGCTCGGACATCCTCCTGGAGTCGCTCGCCGTGGAGGGCGTGGCCGAGCCCGTCCCGTTCTGGATCTCGGCGAGTCAGCAGGAGGTGTGGGCGCACACCCGGCTGATCCTCGACGTCGTGGCGGGACGGGGCGGCGGCTTCTCGCTGGAGGCCCCGGAGGGCGTCAGGTTCCTCATCCGGTCCCGGCTGATCCGGCGGGCGGACCCGATTCTCGGTTGCGACGGCCCCGGCCCCCAGTCGTAAGCTGCCGGACATGATGACGTTGGAGCGGCTGCGAGCCGGTCATGCGGATGCCCTGCTGGCCTTCGAACGGGAGAACCGGACGTACTTCACACGGTTCATATCGGACCGCGGGGACGCGTACTTCGCCGGGTTCGCCGACGAGCTCCGCGCCCGGCTCGCCGAACAGGACGCCGGCGTGTGCCACTTCCATGTCATCGTGGACGACCACGGCGAGTTGGCCGGCCGCGTCAATCTCGTGGACGTCGAGGAGGGGGCCGCCGTACTCGGCTACCGGATCGGCGAGCGCGCCGCGGGCCGGGGCATGGCGACGGCCGCGGTCGACGAGGTGTGCCGCCTCGCTGCCGATGTGTACGGGCTGTCCGCACTCAGCGCGGTCGTCACCCTCGACAACCCGGCGTCCACGGCCGTGCTCCGGCACAACGGATTCACCGCGGTGGCAGACGCCAGAATCGGTGAACGCCCCGCCACCCGTTACCGGCGCCGCCTCACACCGGGCGAGGGTCACCCGCCGTCGGCCTGATCACCCGGCCGAGGCCCCGGAGGCGGTCAGGGCTTGATGTTGGCGACCATGTCCGCGGTGCCCGTGACCCCTTGCTGGATGGTCGGGGCGAGGCTGGTGCTGGCCAGCATGAAGCCGAGAAGAGCACAGACGATCGCATGGGAGAGCTTGAGTCCGCCGCCGCGGAGGAAGATCCCCGCGAGGACAACAAGCAGCAGCACAAGTGAGATCGAGATGGCCATGGTCGTCCTCCTCCGCCACACCGGGTATGCGGCATTCGGCCGTAAGTGTGGCGGAGGAGACACCCGTTTCCGGCATAAGACCTGTAAGCCGTACGGGTGTTGACTCGCTGTAACGGTCGGGCTCCGGCTACCGCGGCCCCGCCAGGTCGGCCAGCTCCGCCAGCGCCTCCCGGTGCATCCCCGCCGAACCGAGCGCCACCGCATCGGACTTGGCGCGCTTGAGGTAGAGATGCGCGGGGTGCTCCCACGTCATGCCGATACCGCCGTGCAGCTGGATGCACTCCTCGGCGGCGTGCACCGCGACGCGGCTGCAGTACGCCTGAGCGACCGAGACAGCGAGCGCCTTCTCGCTGCTGTCGGTGGCGAGCGCGTCGGCCGCGTTGCGTGCGGCGGCGCGGGCGGAGACGATCTCCAGCCAGAGCTGCGCCATCCGGTGCTTGAGCGCCTGGAACCCGCCGACGGGCCGGTTGAACTGGTGTCGTTCGCGCGTGTACCGGACGGTCTCCTCCAGGCACCACTCGGCGAGCCCCAGCTGCTCCGACGCGAGCAGCCCGGCCCCGGCGAGCAGCCCCCGGTGCAGGGCCACCCGTGAATCCTCGGGCCCGGCAAGGAGGTTGCCCTGCGCACCGTCCAAAGTGACGGTGGCCGGCGGGCGGGTGAGGTCGAGCGGGACCAGCGGCTCGACGGTGACGCCGGGGTCGCGCGCCCCTACCGCGTACAGCCCGTCGGCCGTGGGGACGAGCAGCACCTGCGCCGCCGCCGCGTCGGCGACCGCGCTCACCGTGCCGGTCAGGCCGGGGAGCACGGGCACGGAACCGGGCGCCGTGGTCAGCGGCACCGCGAGCACCGCGACGCACTCTCCGGAGGCGAGGGTCGCGAGCAGTTCGGTGGCCGCGGTGTTTCCGGCACCGAGGCCGGTGAGCACCTCCGTGGCCACGACCGAACTGGTCAGGTACGGCACCGGGGCGACGCTGCGCCCCAGCTCCTCCAGCACCACGGCGGCCTCGCGGTGCGTGGCGCCCTGGCCGCCCGACTTCTCGGGTACGAGCAGCCCCGCCAGCCCCATCTCCGCGGCCAGGGCGGGCCACAGCTGGAGGTCGCCCGGCGTGCCGGACTCCACAGCGGCCAGCAGCTCCGGTGCGCCGCAGCGGTCCGTGAGCAGGGAGCGGACGGCGGAGCGCAGGTCGTCCTCGGTCTCGGAGTACAGGAGGTCGGTCATCGGGCCAGGTCCTTCCAGGCGGCGTCCTTGTCGTTGCGTGGCTCCGAAGGCAGCCCGAGCACCCGCTCGGCGACGATGTTGAGCAGCACCTCGCTGGTACCGCCCTCGATGGAGTTCCCCTTGGAGCGCAGATAGCGGTAGCCGGCGTCGCGCCCGGTGAAGTCGACCAGTTCGGGACGGCTCATCGTCCAGTCGCTGTACAGCAGCCCTTCCTCGCCGAGGAGTTCGACTTCGAGGCCGCTGATCTCCTGGTTGAGGCGGGCGAAGGTGAGCTTCATCCCGGAGCCCTCGGGTCCTGGCTGGCCCGCGACGAGCTGCTGGCGCAGCCTCTCGCCGGTGAGACGGGCGACCTCGGCCTCCACCCAGAGGGCGAGAAGGCGCTGGTGGAGATCGTGCGTGCGCAGTTCGGGCCGCTCGCGCCAGGTCTTCACGACCGGGCCGATCATGCCGCCCTCGCGCGGGATCCGGGAGCCGCCGATGGAGACCCGCTCGTTCATCAGCGTGGTCTGGGCGACCTTCCAGCCGTCGCCCACCGGGCCGAGCCGGTGGGTGTCGGGGATCCGTACCCCGGTGAGGAACACCTCGTTGAACTCGGCCTCGCCGGTGATCTGGCGCAGCGGCCGTACCTCGACCCCCGGGTCGGTCATGTCGCAGATGAAGTAGGTGATCCCCCGGTGCTTGGGTACGTCGGGGTCGGTGCGGGCGATGAGGATGGCCCAGCGGGCGAGATGGGCGCTGGACGTCCAGACCTTCTGCCCGGTGACGGTCCAGTGGTCGCCGTCGCGCACGGCCCGGGTCGCCAGCGCCGCGAGGTCGGAACCGGCGCCCGGCTCGCTGAAGAGCTGGCACCACACCTCGTCGCCGACCCAGAGGGGGCGCAGGAAGCGGCGCTTCTGCTCGTCCGTGCCGTAGCGCAGGATCGTCGGCGCGGCCATGCCGAGGCCGATGCCGATCCGGCGCGGGTCGTTGTCGGGCGCCCCGGCGGCCTCCAGCTCGGCGTCCACGACGGACTGGAGCGAGCGCGGTGTGCCGAGACCGCCGAGCCCGGCCGGGTAGTGCACCCAGGCGAGCCCGGCGTCGAACCGGGCGCGCAGGAAGTCGGTACGGCCGGTGGACGCCGGAGGGTGGGCCGCGAGCAGTTCGCGGGTACGCAGCCGCAGCGCTTCGGCGTCCGGCTGCGCGGTGTTGTCGGGCTGCGGGCTGTTCTCCGTCATCGGGCCGCCCCTTCCGGGACGATCACGACGCGGCCGGTGGTGACGCCGTCGGCGACCCGCTGGACCGCGGCAGCCGCGTCCTTGAGCGCGACCCGCTCGGAGACCAGCGGTTTGACGGTTCCCTCGGCGGCGAGCGCGGTCAGCTCGGCATGGCAGCGCCCGATCGACGCAGGCTCTTTCTGCGCGTACAGGCCCCAGTGCAGGCCCATGATCGTGTAGTTCTTCACCAGTGCGTGGTTGAGCGCAGGGGTCGGGATGGTGCCGCCGGCGAATCCGACGACCACGATCCGGCCCTCGAAGGCCACGCACTTCGCGGACTTGGTGTACGCGTCGCCGCCGACCGGGTCGTAGACGACGTCCGCGCCCCTGCCCGCGGTGAACTCCTTGACCTTGGCGACGATGTCGTCGGCGCGCCGGTCGATGACCAGGTCGCACCCCAGCTCCGCGGCGATGCGGGCCTTCTCCGGGCCGCCGGCCACGCCGATGACCGTGGCCCCGGCTGCTTTGCCCAGCTGTACGGCGGCGCTGCCGACGCCGCCCGCCGCCGCGTGCACGAGCAGCGTCTCGCCGCTCTGGAGACGCGCGCGGCGGTGCAGGCCGAACCAGCCCGTCTGGTAGCCGATGTGCATCGCGGCGGCCTCGGCGTCGTCCAGGGCGGGGGGCGCCGGGAGAACGGCGGCCTCGTCGACGACGACGTACTCGGCGAAACCGCCGTGCGGGAGCGCCGGGTTGGCGATCACCCTGCGTCCGTCGGCGGTCTCGCCGCAGACCTCCACGCCGGGGGTGAAGGGCAGCGGCGGGCGTACCTGGTACTCGCCCCGGCAGAGCAGCGCATCGGGGAAGTTGATGTTGGCCGCCAGGACTTTCAGCTTGAGCTGACCCGGGCCTGCCTGCGGTTCCGCGACCTCGTCGAGGCGCATGACCTCTCCGGGCTCGCCGTTCTCGTGCACTCGCCATGCCTGCATCAGGGGCCTCCATACACCATAGGCTGTACTGCGCTCAGCGCATACTAAGCGGTCGCTTGCCTCGCTGTGAACCGTCCCCGCCGACCGGTTCCGCGCCGCCGCCCCTCTGGAGGTTTCAGGGCGTACGGGGTATCGATGCCCCATGACGGACGACAGGTACCCGGGACTGCCCGCTCCTCCCCCGCCCGGCGTGACCGCACTGCCGCCGGGCACCTATGCGGAGAGCACGGTGATGGTGACGGGTGGTGGTTCGGGGCTCGGGAAGGCGATGGCCGCGGAGTTCGCGCGGCTCGGCGCCTCGCTGGTCATCGTCGGACGCGACGCGGGACGGCTGGAGAGGGCGCGGGACGAGCTGGCAGCGCTGGGCGGGCGCGTGGTGAGCGCCGTGTGCGACATCAGAGAGCCGGAACAGGTGGCCGGGGCGTTCGACGCGGCCGAGTCGGCTGCCGGACTGCCCGGTGTGCTGGTGAACAGCGCGGCGGCCAACTTCCCCGTCCCGGCCGAGGACATGTCGCCGAACGCCTGGCGCGCCGTGCTCGACACCACCCTCACCGGCACCTGGTTCATGACACGTGAGTTCGGCCGCAGGCACCTGGCGGCCCGGACCGGCGGATCGGTGATCAATGTGGGCGCTTCCTACGCCTGGACCGGTGGCCCGGGATTCGCGCACTCCGCCGCCGCCAAGGCCGGAGTGAAGAACCTGGTCGAGACCCTGGCGGTCGAGTGGGGACCGTACGGCATCCAGGTGAACGGCCTGGTGCCCGGACTCTTCCCGCACGCGGACCTGCCCGGGGCAATCCGCGGCCACCTCGACAGCGCCGACGACAAGGCCGTACGCCAGCCGGCCCTGCGGGTCGGGCAGCCCCACGAGCTGGGCTGGGCCGCGACCTTCCTGGCCTCGCCGTACGCACGCTTCATCTCCGGGCACACCCTGGTCGTGGACGGCGCGAACTGGCAGCGGCGGGGGCTGGTCGGCGCCCCGGTGGTGCCGGTGCGCGAACAGCTCGGACGGGACCCGTTCACCCCGTGAAGCACCGGTGGGCCTCCCCTTGACCGACACTGATGCGGACGAGCGCCTAACGGCCCTCGAATCCGGGCCGGCGGCGGGCCGCTCCGGCCGCGTACCCCTCCCGGACGTCCTCGGAGGTCAGCGTGAGAGCGGCGGACATGGCCGTACGGTCCAGGGCGGATGCGAGGCCCGCGTCCGCGAACGCGTCGATGTCGCGCTTCACGGCGCGGACCGCGAGCGGCGCGTTGGCCGCGATCTCGGCCGCGACCTCCCGTGCCGCGGTGTCCAGTTGCGCCCGCTCCACGACCAGTTGGACGAGCCCGAGGCGTTCGGCGGTGCCGACGTCGATACGACGCCCGGTCAGCGCCAGGAACTTGGCCCAGCCCGCCCCGGCCTCCCGGGCGATCCGCAGATCCCCGCCCGCGTCGACGGCCACCCCCAGCTGCGCCTCCGGGAGCGCGAACACCGCGTCGTCGGCCGCGACCCTGATGTCCGCCAGCAGGGCCAGCTCGAATCCGAAGCCGAGGCAGTACCCCTGCACGGCCGCGACCACCGGCTGCGGGAGCCCCGCGAACACCGCGAACCGCTCGTGCACCCAGCGGATCCCCTCGTAGTACCGCTGGGTCCGCTCGGCCGGGGAGCGTCCGGTGATCGCGCCACCGGGGGCCGTCACGTCGATGCCCGCGCAGAAGGCCCGCCCGTCCGCGCGCAGCAGCACGGCCCGGACCGCCGGGTCGAAACGGATCCGGTCGGCCAGCAGCCCCAGCTGGCGGCTCGACTCCCAGCTCCAGCCGTTGAGCCGCTCGGGGCAGCAGAGCGTGAGGACCGCCACCCCGTCATCGACCCGCAGCGTGATGCGCTCCTCGCCGTCCGGGATGTCCGTGCTCAGTGTGTCGATCATCCGCACCCCCTGGGCCTTGCCCCGCCCCACCCGGCCCGGGACGCCATAACTGACGGCCCATCAGACTAGGGGGTGCGGTTCAGCGGGGGAAGAGCTCGAAGGTGACCGCGGGCCTGCCGCCGAACCGTGCGGCCGCCGCCGTGGCGTTCCCGGTCAGGAAGGTACGGCAGTACGTCTCGGGGTCCTCGTCGGTCAGCGCCTCGATATAGGTGCGGTGTTCGAGCAGGGAACGCACCGAACGCTCAAGACCACCGGTCACGTCCACCGCGTGCGTCGGTGAGGACGATCCGGCGACCGCCACCCAGCGCACACCGTTCCACGGCTGGAGCCCCCGCGCGGCAAGCTCGGGGAAGATCCAGCGGTTCCCCGCGTCGCCGGTCGCGTCCAGCACTGCCCGGCCGACCGCCACATGGTCCGGCGTGTTCCAGGCGACACCGCCCCAGGTGTCCCGGTGGTTGAGCGTGATGACCAGCTCGGGACGGTGTCCGCGGATGGCGGCCGCGATGTCCCGGCGCAGCCCCGGGCCGTACTCGATCACTCCGTCGTGGTGGTCCAGGAACTCGACCGACCGCACGCCGACGACCGCGGCGCTCGCCCGCTGCTCCCGCTCGCGCAGCGGGCCGCACCGGGCGGGCTCGACGCCGTCGATGCCCGCCTCGCCGCGCGTGGCGAGGAGATACGAGATCTCACGCCCCTCGTCCGTCCACCCCGCGACGGCGGCGGCGCAGCCGTACTCCAGGTCGTCGGGGTGGGCGACGACGGCGAGTGCGCGCTCCCACTGGTCGGGCATGGGCTCCAGCTGCTCGGTCATGACCGCATGATCGCCCACCCGGCCGTCGGCGGCAACGCCTCAGACCTCGCCCCGGACCAGCGCGAGCAGCCGGTCGAGCACCCGCGGCCCGCCGGCCCTGACCCCGTCGTGCTCGAACTCGTCGGTGACCCAGGTGCGCAGCCCGCGGATGGCCCGCGCGGTGCGCAGCGCGTGTTCCGTGTCGACGTACATGTCGTCGTGGTAGACGGCGGCGGCGACCGGCACCTCGTTCGCCGCGAGCCGGTCCCTGTCGTACAGCCGGGGCCAGTCCGTACGGGCGGCGAGCAGCTCGGCGGTCTCGCGCAGCGGGCGAAGGGCCGGGTCCACCTCGAAGTGCCAGGGGTGCACGGACTCGCCGGTGAAGGGCAGCGGAGCGTCACCGGCGAGGGCCCGCTCGGCGTCGAAGGCGGGGAATTCGGCGCGCACCCGCTCGGCCGACCAGTCGGTGGGGCGGCTGTCCTGGCCGTAGATCGCCTCGTGGACGAGCGCGTACAGCGGGTGCGCGGCGAAGGAGAGCGCGGCGTGCACCCGCTCCTGGAAGGAGTCCGAGAGCTGCGGGCCCTGCGGGGTCTCGACGAAGGCGTCCTCCAGAAGGTAGTGCAGGGCGTGGCTGCCGTCGCCGCCGCCCAGCGCGATGCCCAGGGACTGGAAGGCCTCGACGGTGAGGGTGTAGCCGCTGTTCAGCACCGGGCGGTTGGCGCGCAGGAAGGCGGCGATGCGGCGGGCGTTGGCGACGTCCTGCGGGTAGCGGGCGTAGTGGGCGGCCGTCTTGCGGGCGATCCGCGGGTAGGCGGCCCGGTAGACGTCGTCGGCGTGCCCGTCGAGCGTGGGGAGCCCGCCGGTGATCAGCGCAGCGGCGAGACCCTCGGGCGCCGCGGAGAGGTAGCGGACGGCGCAGAACCCGCCGAAGCTCTGGCCGAGTACGGTCCACGGCGCACCGCCGGTGAGCCGCGGGCGGACGATCTCGCAGTCCCGGACGATGGAGTCGGAGCGGAAGTGCGTCAGATAGCCGGCCTGCTCGGCGGGGCCGCCGCGCAGCGGAAGCGTCTGGCGGTTGACGGGTGTGGAGGATCCGGTGCCGCGCTGGTCGAGCAGCAGCACCCGGAACTCCCGCACGGCGCGCCCCAGCCAGGCCTGCTTGCCGTGGAACCGGTTCGCGCCGAATCCGGGCCCGCCCTGGAGGTAGACCAGCCACGGGAGTCCGGCGTCCTCCTTGCCGGATGCGACGACCTCGCGGGCGTACAGCTCGATCTGCTCCCCGTCCGGCCGCTCGTGGTCCAGGGGGACCTGGAACCGGTGATCGGTGAGGACGAGGCCGGGCTGGTGGTAACGGGTCATCGGTGCTCCTGATCGGACGTGCGGCACCCTTCGGACGTGCGGCACCCTCATGATCCACCATGTCCGGCGGTCGGTGTCGGGCGGTCGGCCGACTGCGTCGGGCGGGCTGTCAGGCGGTGACCTCCACCAGTTCCGGGCCGCCGAGACCGGCCAGCGCCCGCAGGTCGGGCAGCAGCCGCCCGGTGGCGAGCGCCCAGTGGTGCCCGACACCGCTCGCGCTCCAGAGGTCGGTCCACTCCCCCGGGTCCACCCCGAAGTCGACCCGGGACGTGGTGTTCCCGATCTTCAGCCGTGGACCGCCGACGACCTCGCCCTCGGCGGCGACGATCCGGTAGCGGCCGTCCCGGGTCTGCCCGAGTCCGACCAGGGTGACCGGACCGTGCCGGACGTCGAACTCGACGGAGACACCCCAGCCGCGCTTCCCGTGGAACACCCCGAGACCGCGCAGCAGCGGGCGTCCTTCGCTGAGGGCTGGATGACCCGGGCCGTCGTGGCCCATCTCGACCACACCGGCCCGGAAGTCCAGCGCCTGGAGTTCGGTGAAGGAGCCTCCGGCGCCGAGCCGGTCGGCGATCAGCATGGCCAGCGATGTGCGCAGTTCGTACTCGCCGCAGGCCGGTATCCCGCGCGCGGTCAGCAGCGAGGCGCCCAGGATGAGCCCGGCGCCCAGCCGTTCGTGGATGTCGCCGTCTAGGCCACGGTGGTAATACGCGAGCGAGTCGAGGTCGAAGTCGGCGACGAGCCGGTCGAGCCCCGCGGAGACCCTGGCCGCCCAGAGCAGGTCGTCGGTTGCGACGGATGGATCGATGTCGAAGAGCCGCCGGGTCTCGGCGAGTCTCGCCTCGGTCTCGTCGTCACCGGCCTGCGCGACCCGTACCCGCAGGTCGTCGATCTCCAGCACCTCGACATGTCCGCCGAGGCTGCCCGGGACCATGGTGAGGTCGGTGGACACGTCGTACATCCCCGGATAGAGGTGTCCCAGCAGTCCGTGCCGGCCGTGGCGCAGCACGGCCCGCACACCGGCCGCGCGGACCCAGCGGCCGATCCGCTCCCAGGCCCGCTCGTCCTCCAGGTGACCGGAGACCGAGCGGAACTCCACCCCCACCCGCTCGAAGGTGTTGGCCATCTCGGGGAGCGGACAGGCGCCGCAGTACGCGAGCCAGTCACCGGTACCGAAGGAGTCGTGGTCCATCGACTCGGTGGGCTGGAGGTTGACGAGCAGGACGGGAGCACCGCTGCGCCGGGCCACCGGGACCAGCATGGTGGCGGTCAGATACGTCGCGAGGAAACAGACGATGAGGTCGCATCCCGCGGCACGCAGCCGCTCGGCCGCTTCCGCGCCCTCCTGGGCGTCGGAGACGAACCCGGCGTCCACCACCTCCGCGTCGAGCCCGCGCAGCCGCTCCGCCACCCTGGCCGCGGAGCGGCGCAACTGCGGGAGCAGTTCAGGGAACTGCGGCCAGTACGCGCCGAGCCCGCCCGATACGAGTCCGACCTTGGGCCTGCGGGCGACGGCGGGTGTCCGTGCGGTCCTGGCGGTCATGGTGTCCAGTGCTCCCGTCCTGTCCGTGCTGCGTGCGCTGTGTGCTCGGGTTGCGGGGCTCAGAAGTTGAACCGGTCGATGTTCGCCTTGTCGAAGACGGTGGGCGGGCCGAGGATGACCTCGCCGTCCTTCCCGACGGTGTAGTCACCCAGGTCACCGGCCTTGAACTTCTCGCCCTCCGCCCCGGTGATCTGCCCGGAGGCGAGCGCCGCCGCCGCGTACGACGCGAGCTTGCCGAGCTTCTTGGGGTCCCAGAGCGCGAACTGCGCGACGGTGCCGTCCTTGACGTACTTGCGCATCTGATTGGGCGTACCCAGACCGTTCACGACGACCTTCCCCTTGTAGGAGGAGGCACTGATGTACCGGGCGGCCGCGGCGATACCGACGGTCGTGGGCGAGATGATGCCCTTCAGCTTCGGGTACGCCTTGAGCAGCCCCTGCGTCTCCTGGAAGGACTTCTGGTCGTCGTCGTCCCCGTAGGCGACCTTCACGAGCTTCATGTTCTTGTACGCCGGTTTCTTCAGCTCGTCCTTCATGTACGAGATCCAGGTGTTCTGGTTCGTCGCGTTCTGGGTGGCCGAGAGGATCGCGATCTGGCCCTTGTAGTGCAGCTGTTCGGCGATGTGCTGGATCTGGGTGCGGCCGATCTGTTCGGAACTGGCCTGGTTGATAAAGATCTGCCGGCAGTCCTTGGCGGTGTCCGAGTCGTACGCGACGACCTTGATGTTCTGCTTCATGGCCTGTTTGAGCGGGCCGCACACCGCGTTGGGGTCGTTGGCCGCGATGAGGATGGCGTTCTGCCGCTGCTGGGTCAGGGTGTTGATGTACGAGACCTGGGAGGACGCCTTGGCGTCGGACGGGCCGACCTCCTTGCCGCTGGAGCCGAACCCCTTGGCGGCGGCGATCCCCGCGTTGTCGACGATCTGCTCGTACGGGTTGTTGATCTGCTTCGGCAGGAAGGCCAGTTTGAGCCCCTTCTTCAGCGGGGCGTCCGGGTTGGCCTTCTGACCGCTCTCGGCCGGCTTGTCGTCGTTCTTCACCGAGTTCTTGGTGGTTCCCGAGCAGCCCGCGAGAGCGAGGGAACAGACCACGGCGGTGACCGCGAGCGCGCGGATGCGTGGCCCCGTGCTGCGGGCTTCCGGGGCAAGAGCTTTCCGGGCAAGGGGGTTCGCGACAAGGGACTTCATGATGTGGAGGGCCTCTCAAGTCGTGTCTGGTCGGGGAGTTGGCCGGGGGTGAGTTGGTCGGGGGTGCTGCGCCGTTCCGATACCGCGCTGATGACGCGCGGAGTGAGGACGGACGCGATGAGCAGCAGGCCGGTGACGATCACCTGGACCTCGTTGGACACATCGTTGAGGGTGAGCAGATTGCCGAGCAGTCCGATCAGCAGGACCCCGGCGACCGCGCCGCCGAGCGTTCCCTTTCCGCCGTCGAAGTCGACTCCGCCGAGCAGGACCGAGGCGATGACGGTGAGTTCGAGGCCGATGCCGTTGTCGGCGCGTGCGCTTCCGTAGCGCAGCGTGTAGACGATCCCGGCGAACGAGGCGACGAGTCCGGACACCGCGAACAGGGCGATCTTGATGCGCTTGACGCGGATGCCCGCGAAGTACGCCGCGTCCTCCTGGGCGCCGATGGCGAAGAGCGAGCGGCCGAACCCCGTGCAGTGCAGCACCACGGCCGTGATCACGGCGAACACGATGAACAGGGCGACCGGGTACGGCACGAACGTGCCGGGCACCGTCCTGGTGTAGGCCGCCCACTTCGCGTACGCGTCGGGGAAGTCGGCGACGGCCTTGTCCCCCAGGACCACGGACGCCAGTCCCCGGTAGAGGGTGAGCGTCCCGATGGTCACGGCCAGCGAGGGCAGTCCGATCCGGGTGACCAGCCAGCCGTTCAGCACACCGCCCGCCGCACCCACCAACAGACAGACGGGAACGATCAGTTCGAAGGTCCAGCCCGCGTCCCACAGGGCCCCGGCCAGGGCGCTGGAGAGCCCGAGCATCGACGCCACCGAGAGGTCCACCTGTCCGGCGACGACCAGCAGTGTCATCGGCAGGGCGATCAGGGCGATCTCCGCGGTGTCGTCCAGCGCGGCGGAGAGGTTGGAGGTGTCGGCGAAGCCGTCGGTGGTGCCCGCCCCCGCCAGGAAGACGGCGACCAGGAGCACGGTGACGACGGTGTCCCAGCGCACGTACTTGGTGAGAGTGGTCATCGCCTGCTCCTCTTCCGCAGGGCACTGGTGGTGCGCACCTGCACGATGCGGTCGGTGGTGATGGCCGCCAGCAGCAGCACGCCGGTGATGGCCTGCTGCCAGAAGGAGTCGACCTTCAGCACGACCAGGGCGCTGCCGATGGTGGTGAGCAGCAGCGCGCCGAGCGCCGCTCCCCAGACCGCGCCGGTGCCGCCGGTGATGGCGACACCGCCGACGACGACGGCGCTGACCACGGTGAGCTCCCAGCCGTTGGCCGCGTCCGCGACGACGGTGCCGAAGCGGGCGAGCCAGAGCGCCCCGGCGAATCCGGCGACCGCACCGGAGAAGGCGTACGCGCCGAGGATCCGGCGGCGGACCGGAATGCCCGCGAGCCGGGCGGCCTCGGGGCTGGAGCCGATGGCGTACAGCTCGCGTCCGCTGCGGTAGCTCCGCAGGTAGTACGCGGTCCCGGCGAGGACGGCCGCGGAGATCAGCGGCAGATAGGGGATGCCGAGGACGCTGCCGGTGCCGAGCGAAAGCACGCCGTCGGGGACGTTGACGGCGTTGATCTGCTCGCCGTGCGCCCAGGCCTGGTCGACGCCCTGGACGACGTACAGCATGCCGAGCGTGACGACCAGCGCGGGCACCCGTCCGAAGCTGACGAGCGCTCCGCTGACGAGGCCGCAGACCACACCGAGCCCGAGCCCCAGCAGGACGACGGTGACGGCGCTGTGGTCGGTGCCGGACACGAAGTGGCCGCAGGCGAAGGCCGTAAGACCGGTGACCGAGCCGACCGAGAGGTCGATGTTGCGGGTGATGACGACGACGGACTGGCCGACGGCGAGCAGGACCAGGATCGAGGAGTTGAGCAGCAGGTCCTTGATGCCCTGGTCGTCGAGGAAGCCGTGGTTGGTGAGCCAGGTGCAGAGGATGAGCAGCACCAGCGCGCCGCCGATGCTCAGTTCGCGGGCGCGGAAGACGGCGTCGAGCAGGGAGCGCGCGGAGTCCGGTGCGGGCAGAGGCTTGTCGAGCGTGGTGGTCATGCCGCCGCGTCCTCCTCGGTACCGCTGCGTCCCGCCGCCGCGGCCATCACCGACTCCTCGGTGGCGCCGGAGCGGGGGATTTCGGCCACCAGCCGCCCTTCACGCATGACCAGCACCCGGTCCGCCATGCCCAGGACCTCCGGCAGATCGGACGAGACCATCAGGACGGCGAGCCCTTCGGCGGCGAGCCCGGAGAGCAGCCGGTGGACCTCGGCCTTGGTGCCCACGTCGATACCGCGGGTGGGTTCGTCGATGATGAGCACATCGGGTTCGGTGGCCAGCCACTTGGCGAGGACGACCTTCTGCTGGTTGCCGCCGGAGAGCACTCCGACGCCGGCGCCGAGCCTGCTGTACTTGAGCTGGAGCCGTACCGCCCAGTCAGCGGCCCGCGCGGTCTCCAGCCTCCGGCGCACCAGGCCCGCGCGGCCGAGGCTGCCGAGTCCGGTGAGGCCGATGTTGCGCTCGATCGACATCTCCATGACGAGACCGCGCTGGCGCCGGTCCTCCGGGACGAGGGCGATCCCGGCGTCCATCGCCGCGGTGGGTGAACCGGGGGGCAGCCGCCGCCCGTTCACCGTCACCTCGCCCGCGTCCGCCCGGTCGACACCGAAGACCGCTTGGACGACCTCGCTGCGCCCGGCGCCGACGAGCCCGGCGAGCGCGACGATCTCGCCGCGGCGCACGTCGAAGCTGATGTCCCGGAAGACGCCTTCGCGGGTCAGCCTGCTGACGGACAGGGCGGTCTCACCGAGCGCGGCCGGCTGCTTGGGGTAGAGCTCGCCGAGGTCACGTCCCACCATCCGGCGTACGAGGTCGTCCTCGGCCAGTCCGTCGAGGAGCTCGGTGGCGACCAGCCGCCCGTCGCGCAGGGTGGTGACGCGCCGGCAGAGCCGGAACATCTCCTCAAGACGGTGCGAGATGAAGAGCACCGCTGCTCCCTCGCCGCGCAGCGTCTCGACCACCGCGAAGAGCCGGGCCGCCTCGCTCCCGGTGAGGGCGGCGGTCGGCTCGTCCATGATCAGGACCCGGGCGTCGAAGGAGAGTGCCTTGGCGATCTCGACGATCTGCTGGTCCGCGATGGACAGTCCGCGTGCGGGCCGTGCGGGGTCGAGTGCCACGCCGAGCCTGCGCATCAGCGCGGCGGTCGCCTCGTGCACGGCCCTGCGGTCGATACGGCGCAGCGCCCGGCGCGGCTGACGGCCCATGAAGATGTTCTCGGCGATGGACAGATCGGGGAAGAGCGTCGGCTCCTGGTAGATGACGGCGACACCCGCGTCGCGGGCGTCGGCCGGTCCATGGAACTCGACGGGTTCGCCGTCCAGCAGAATCCGGCCTGCGTCGGCTCTGTGCACGCCGGCGAGGATCTTGATGAGGGTGGACTTGCCCGCCCCGTTCTCCCCCGCGAGGGCGTGAGCCTCACCGGCGAACAGGTGCAGGGAGACGTCCTGGAGGGCCCGAACCGCGCCGAAGGACTTGGAGACGTCCTCCAGCGCGAGCACGGGAGCAGGGCCCGCGCCCGGGTCGGACTGGGTCATGGAAGCTCCTCGGTGGCTGAGGGTACGCGCCTCGAACACATGAAAGGTTTCAACTCGATTGCACGGAAGCTAGGGGCGCCGTTCGCCCCACGTCAATGGGCGTGCAGCAGAAAATTTCGCCGCGCCTGACAGCTTGGGCCACCCATGGAATCCGCCCTGGACAAACAACCGCCCCCTCGGGATACTGAAACGATTCATCGCTCGTTTCAGTATCTCGACCAACCCTCCCGGTTCACCGGATGTGGCCCCGCCGGTGGCCATCACGCGCCCAGGGGCGCCCGTTCCCCGCAGGTGCCGCTGGTGAGCGCGGTGCGGCCCCGGCGGTTAGCGTTGATCCATGATCGAGTTCGAGCAGGTCGGCAAGGTCTACCCGGACGGCACGGCGGCTGTGGACGATCTGTCGTTCGAGGTCGCGGAGGGCGAACTGGTGACCCTCGTCGGCCCGTCGGGCTGCGGCAAGACGACCACGATGATGATGGTGAACCGGCTCATCGAACCGACCTCCGGCCGGATCCTGGTGGACGGCAAGGACATCTCCGGCATCGACCCGGTCCGGCTGCGGCGCGGAATCGGCTACGTCATCCAGCAGGTGGGCCTCTTCCCGCACCGCACGGTCCTCGACAACACGGCCACCGTGCCGGCCCTGGTCGGCTGGAAGAAGGCCAGGGCCAGGGAGCGCGCCGCCGAACTCCTCGATCTGGTCGGACTCGACCCCGGTACCTACGGGTCGCGGTACCCGTCGCAGCTGTCCGGGGGCCAGCGGCAGCGGGTCGGGGTTGCCAGGGCGCTCGCCGCCGATCCGCCCGTCCTGCTGATGGACGAACCGTTCGGCGCGGTCGACCCCGTGGTGCGCGAGCGGCTGCAGAACGAGTTCCTCAAGCTCCAGGCGACGGTGCACAAGACGGTGCTGATGGTGACCCATGACATCGAGGAAGCCGTGCGGATGGGTGACCGGATCGCGGTGTACGGGGAGGGGCGCATCGAGCAGTTCGACACCCCGGGAGCGGTGCTCGGTACGCCGGCGACTCCCTACGTGGCCGAGTTCGTGGGCGCCGACCGCGGGCTGAAACGGCTCTCCGTCACCCGGATCGAGACGGACGACCTGGAACAGCCGCCCGTGGCCCGTCTCGACGAGACGGCCGGGACGGTTGCCGGACGCCTGCGCGCCGATGGGGCGCGGTGGGCCGTGGTCCTGCGGCAGGACGGCGGGCTGCACGGCTGGGTGGCCACCGACTCGCTCCTGGGGGCGAGCGGCGCGGTGGGACCGCTGGCCCGCCGGATGGAGGCCTGGGTTCCGGTGGGGGCGCCGCTGAAGCAGGCGTTCAGCGAGATGCTGCAGCACGACGCCGGGTGGGTGGCGGTGCTGGACGGGGACCGGTTCCTCGGTGTGCTGACTCCGGCCAAACTGCACGAGGCGCTGCGGCGCTCGGTGGACGCGGACGCGCACGGGCTCACGCGGGACGAGGTGGAATTCACCTCCATCGCAGACGTGTGAGCGCGCTGACGGTTACGCAGCTGTGAGGCGGTGCGGCTGACTGTGCGGCGGTGCGGCTAACGTGCGGCGGCGCGGCGGCGGGCCGTTCAGAGCAGGTGCTTCGAGCGCAGGTAGTTCCTGGCGACGTCCTCGGGCAGCCGCCGCCAGCTGTCCACCTGCTCATTGAGCGACGCCAGGTCCTTGGTGGTCAGTACGGCGTTGAGCCGGTCGAGCGCGCCGGTGACACCGCGGCTCCCTGCGCGGGACCGGTTGACGACGGGCACGATGCAGTCGGCGTTCTGCAGGTGCTTGTCGTCCCGGAGGATGACGAGGCCGAAGGCGCCGAGGGTGGCGTCCGTGGTCGTCGTCAGCACCATCTGGTCCTGCCCGTTCTGCACCGCCTGTTTGGCCGGGGTGGTGCCGACGCCCTTGGGGTCGATCCCGGTGATGCGGATGCCGTACGTCTTCTTCAGCCCGGGCTCGCAGTAAGGACGCTGGACGCATTCGTCACCGGCGGCGAGCCTCACCGGGAGTCCGGACTTCCCCAGATCGCTGAGGGTCTTCAGATGGTGCCGTGCGGCATAGGCCGCGGTGACCGCGTAGGCGTTCTGGTCGACGGCCCGTCCCGGATTCAGGACCGTGAGACCGCGCGGTGTCGCCAGGCCGCGCAGAGCCTTCATGGTGGCCCTGCGGTCGGGCGATCCGGCGGGCGGCGCCCCTGAGCCCTTCACCTTGGTGTTCAGCCAGTCGGCGAAGGTGGCGGCGTACTCCGGCACGACGTCGATCTGTCCGCTCTCCAGGGCCGGTTCGTAGAGTTCCCTGTTGGTCACGGACAGGATGCCGGTGCGGTATCCGGCCCGGTGCAGCAGCAGCGCGTACATCTGGGCGAGCAGATCGCTCTCGGTGAAGCCCGCGGTGCCGATGGTCAGCTGCTTGCTGTCGCCGGGCGGCGCCGTGACCGTTCCGCGGTTCTCCAGTGCGGGGCCGGTGGTGCAGGCCGTGACTGTGAGCAGGAGCGATCCCAGCAGCAGCCGGGTTCCGGCCCGGCGCGCCCTCACTCCGTACTGCCTCTCGCCCACGCGGGCGCCAGCCGCTGGCCGACCACGAACACCGCCTCCACCAGCAGCGCGAAAACGGCTACCAGCAGCGCGCCCGCCACCACCTGCGGCGTGGAGGCGAGATTGAAACCGGCGGTGATGATCCGTCCGAGACCGCCACCGCCGGCGAGCGCCGCGAGGGTGGCCGTGGCGACCAGCTGTACGGCGGCGATCCGCATCCCGGTGAGGATCAAAGGCGACGCAAGCGGCAGTTCCACGTGAAACAGCAGTTGTCGCCCTGTCATGCCCATCCCCCGGGCCGCACTGACCACGTCCTGGTCGACCTCGCGCATCCCGACATAGGCGTTGGTGAGCAGCGGCGGTACGGCGAAGAGCACCAGCGCGATAATGGTCGGCCATTCACCGTGCATACCGAGCGGCGTGAGCAGCAGCAGGACGAGCACGGCGAAGGTGGGGACGGCACGTCCGACGTTGGAGATGTTGACGGCGAGCGCGCCTCCTTTGCCGATGTGACCGAGCACCACGGCGACCGGCAGCGCGATCAGGCAGCTCAGCGCGAGGCAGACGACGGTGAGGAAGATGTGCTGGGTGATCCGGTGGGTGATTCCGTCGCTGCCGGACCAGTTGGCCGGGCTGGTGAGCCAGGACCAGGCGGAGGAGAGCGTGTTCATACGCGGGTCCATGGTGTGAGCAGCCGTTGCACACCGAGGAGTACGAGGTCGGCGGCGACGGCGATGAGCACGCAGAGCACGGAGGCTGTCAGCACCTGGGCCTTGAAGTAGCTGTTCATCCCGCTGTAGATGAGGTTGCCGAGACCGCCGTATCCGACGATGGCGCCCACGGTGACGAGTGAGACGGCCGAGACGGTCGCGATACGCAGTCCCGCCATCGCGGCGGGGAGCGACAGCGGCAGCTCGACGGCGAGCAGCAGCCGGATCGGCCCGTATCCCATGCCCCGGGCGGCCTGCCGCGTCTCCTCGGGCACGGCGCGCAGCCCGGCGAGGATGTTCCGCACCAGCAGGGTGAGCGAGTAGAGGACGAGCCCGGCGATCACCAGCGAGGCGGAGAGCCCGTACACCGGCAGGAGCAGCGAGAACATCGCGAGGGACGGGATCGTGTAGAGCACGGTGGTGATCCCGAGCGCCGGACCTGCGGCCCACCGCCAGCGGCGCGCCGCTACGGCGAGGGGGACGGCGAGCAGCAGCCCGACCAGCACGGAGACGGCCGTCAGCTGGACGTGCTGGAGGGCCGCGTCCCACAGGATGGACTTGCGGGTCGACAGATACGCACCACAGATCCACTCATTGCGCGCGAGGCAGTCGTGCGGAGGCGCGGTCATCCGTCCATTGGAGTCCGACGCCGGGGGCGGTGCCCGCCCTGATGGCCCGTTCGGGTGTGCGGAGCGGGACGGTCAGGAGCCCGGGACACCCGGGGCCGTAATCCGTCCGGGGCGTCCGGGGCGTCCGGGGCGTCCGGGGCCAGGATGAACGCGGTTCTCAGCGACCTGTCAGGGCCACAGCAGGCACTTGTCCCATCCCTCCCCGTTCCGGTGGTAGTTGAGCCGGGTGTGCCGGCGGTCGCCGTCCCCCTGCCAGAACTCGACGCTCTCAGGGCGCAGTGCGTAAAGCGTCCACTCCGGCGGGACGAGCCCCGGTTCGCGGCCGACCCGTTCCAGCGACTGACGGGTCGCCTCGTCCCGCTCCACCAGGTCCTGGAGCGGCCTGCTCTGCAGACCGAGCAGCGCCTCGGCACGGGCCGCCGGGGAGCGCGCGAGGAAGTCCGCCGCGCTCCGCTCGGCGGACTCGCCGGCCACCGGGCCCCGTACCCGTACCTGCCGCGCCTGGAGGGGCCAGTAGAAGGTGAGCGCGGCGCGCCCGCGTCCGGCCAGCTCCCGGCCCTTCGGACTCTCGCCGTGCACGGCGAACTTCCAGCCGTTCGCGTCCAGGCCCTTGAGGATCAGCACACGCGCGGCGGGATCCCCCTGGGCGTCCACGGTGGAGAGGGTCATCGCGTGCGGTTCGGGAACGCCTGCTGCCACTGCCCCCAGAAGCCATTCGGTGAAGAGCGCAGTGGGATCCGCCGGGGCGGCGCCCGGGTCGAACTCGGGCAGTTCCCCCGACAGGACGTCCAGGCCCCGGAGCAGCTCACGCAGCGCGTCCGCAGGCAGACTGCCCGCTCCCGATACGTCCGTGCCGCCGGCCTCCGCCGCTGTATCCGCGAGGTGCTGACCCACTGTCTCTCCATCCGTCCGCGTAGCCGTGCATTTAGTTCCGTAATTGAACATAACGCTGCCGGCGGTGGTTTCGCACGCCCTTGGCCACGAAGCCGCAACTCTCGTGCCGAGCAGATCACTTGCGGTCGCGCCGGAGCGTACTTGCGGCCGCCTTCGCGTCCAGAGGTGTCATCGGATGTGCGGCGCCCCGCCCCGGGTCTAGGTTGGGCAGCATGAGCAATCTCGATCGCCAGGCGACCCTCTCCGTCTGCGGCGGCCGCGGCTTCGTCCCGGGCGAGCCGGTCCGCGAACTTCTCAGCCCACGCAAGGTGAAACTCGGCGAATCGACCGAGGTACGCCGACTGCTGCCCAATCTCGGCCGCCGCATGATCGGCGCCTGGGCCTTCGTGGACCACTACGGACCCGACGACATCGCCGGCGAACCCGGAATGCAGATCCCGCCGCACCCCCACATGGGCCTCCAGACGGTGAGCTGGCTGCACGAGGGGGAAGTGCTGCACCGGGACAGCACGGGCAGCCTGCAGACCGTGCGCCCGGGCGAGCTGGGACTCATGACGTCGGGCCGGGCGATCAGCCACTCGGAGGAGAGCCCCGCCAAGCACGCCCGCTATCTGCACGGCGCGCAGCTCTGGGTCGCACTGCCCGGAGCCCACCGCACGGTCGAGCCGCACTTCCAGCACCACGCGAACCTGCCGACCGTGCAGGCCCCGGGTCTCACGGCAACGGTCATTCTGGGCGAACTCGACGGCACCCTCTCCCCCGGCACGACGTACAGCCCGCTGGTCGGCGCCGACCTGGCCCTCGCCGCGGGAACGGAGGCGGCCCTGCCACTGGATCCGGACTTCGAGTACGCGGTCCTGGCGATGTCGGGCGAGGCCTCCGTGGACGGCGTACCGGTCCAGCCCGGCTCGATGCTCTATCTCGGCTGCGGACGCAGGGAACTGCCGTTGCGCGCTGTCTCGGACGCGGGCCTGATGCTGCTGGGCGGCGAGCCGTTCGCGGAGGAGATCGTCATGTGGTGGAACTTCATCGGCCGCTCCAACGACGAGATCACACAGGCCCGTTCGGACTGGGAGGAGGGCACCCGCTTCGGTGAGGTCAAGGGCTACGACGGCGATCGGCTGACCGCCCCCGAACTGCCCCCCGTGGCCCTGAAGCCGCGAGGTCGGGTGCGTTGACCTGCACACATTCCGAACCTCGGACCGAAAAAGAGCGCCGAACACCGACTCCGGCGACAGACGCCCACGTGAAGTCCGGTCACGTCGCGGGGCGCACTCGTCGTCGAGCGGAGTGAATCCCGCGCGATCGGCCTCCGTGGTCCAGGCTGTCACTTCGAGACGCTGCCCAACGGGCGGTCAGATGCGACCGACCGGGACGTGGGGCCGCTGGATGTCCTCCGGGCAGGCCGTGTACGACACGGCGTCCTCGTAGGCGATGGTGCCTGCCGCGACGAGGGCGTTGATGCTGGTCTCAAGAGTCTGCATGCCTTCACGGTGGCCGGTCGAGATCATGTTGCGGATCTGGCGAGTCTTGCCCTCGCGGATCAGGTTGCGGATCGCCGACGTGCCTACCAGCACCTCGAAGGCGGCCACCCGGCCCCCGCCGACCCGGGGGATGAGCGTCTGGTTGAGGATGCCGACCAGGGTATGCGCCAATTGCAGCCGGATCTGCGGCTGTTGCTCGGCCGGGAACACGTCGACGATGCGGTCCAGCGTCTGCGACGTGTCGTTGGTGTGCAGGGTCGCGAACACCAGGTGCCCGGTCTCGGCGATGGTCAGGGCCGCGGAGATGCTCTCCGGGTCGCGCATCTCGCCGAGGAGCAGGACGTCGGGATCCTCGCGCAGGGCCGAGCGCAGCGCGGCCGGGAATGAGTCGGTGTCGGTACCGACCTCACGCTGGTTGACCGCCGAGCGCTTGTGCCGGTGCAGGTACTCGATCGGGTCCTCAATGGTGAGGATGTGCACCGACCGGTGCGTGTTGACGTAGTCGAGGAGCGCCGCCAGGCTTGTCGACTTCCCAGAACCGGTCGGCCCGGTGACCAGCACGAACCCGCGCGGCATGCCCGCCCATCCGATGACGACCGGGGGGAGCCCGAGCTGCTCGGACGACGGCACGTCGAACGGGATGATCCGCAGCGCCAGCGCCGACGCGCCGCGCTGCACGAAAGCGTTCCCGCGCAGCCTGGCCTTCTCCCCCCAGCTGAACGCGAAATCGACCTGCTTCTCCTGGCGGAACCGTTCCGTGAGTTCCTCGCCCAGCACCCCGGTCACCAGGCGATCGACCTCCGGCTCGGTCAGCGCGGCCCCCTCGACCGGTCGCAGGGCGCCGTCGACGCGGAGGAACGGCGCCGATCCGGCGGTGAGCAGCAGGTCGCTGCCGCCCCGCTCCCACAGCTCACCGAGCAGGTGGTCAATGTTCGCGGAACTCGGCCCGGGCATGGTGGCCTCCAAGGTGGCGTGTTTGCTCATGGCAGGACCGTCCACTGCTTGACGGTGCCGGCGTGGCCGTCGAAGGACACGGCGGCCTGGACGAGCGGGCCGGACAGCAGGTCGATCCGGGTGCCGCCGAGGTGCTCGGTCGCGCCGCCGCTCCCGGCGGTGACGGTACAGGTCACGGTCAGCCCGGCCAGCTGGGAGGCTTTGGTCAGGCCACACGGTGCCAGGTCGACCTGGTCGGTCACCGGGCCGCTCGAACCGAGATGGACCGGCACGTCCAGTGAGTTGTTGACGCCGGAGCAGGTGCTGCCGGTGAAGTCCACCGACATCTTCACCGACTCCACATCGCCGTCGTCGTGGTGCGCCACCCGCAGGACGACGTGGTCGAGCGGTCCGGTCGTGGCCGGTGCCGGCTGGGCGTAGCCGCCCAACGTGAGGGACGCCTGGCCACCGCCGGGGATGGTGGCGTCCGTTACGTCGACGGGCGCGCCGGGAGCCGGGGGTGTGAACCTGGTGATCGCGGTGACCGACGCCGGTTTCGCGGTCACGGCCGGATAGGTCGTGAACAGCACCGGCTCCGGTGGGATTCCGATCACCGGACGGAGGTATCCGGTGGTCGGGCTGATGCCGAGATCGATGGTCCGGGCGATGATGCCGCGGGTGACGACCTGCGAGCTGACCTGGCTCATCGACAGGTCGACGGCAGCGGTCGGCGCGTAGACGGTGCCGTTGATCACCAGGCGGCTGTGATCGGTCGTCGTGTCGGCGTCGTCGGCCGACTTCAGCACCGCGCAGCCGCTGCTCGCGGTGACGCAGCCGGACAGGGCCCTGATGGACGGGGCCCGGAACACGATGTCGAGCTCGACGCCGTCGAGCTGGTCGGTGGCGTCGGTACTGCCCTTGCCCAACGTCGCCGCATAGTCGACAGCGAGCTTGGACAACTGGTCGTCCTTCGTGACCCCGCAGGCTCCGAGGTCGACCACGTCGACACCGAGTGCCCCTTCATGGGCGGTCAGGGCATGGTCCGCGTCGCAGGCGGTGCCGGTGCCGGAGACGGTCAGCGCGGCTGTGGGTGGCTCCGTCGGCGAGTGCGGTGCCGGGGTGGTGTCGTCGTCCTGGTGGGATACGCGTAGCTCGACCCTGTCGATCACCGCCCCCGCCGGCAGGGGCAGCGTCGCGAACGCGTCGAGCCGGATCGACGCCGACGGGGTGACCGTGGCAAGCGTCGAGGTCGAGGTGGTGGTGTCGATCGCTTGCGCGTTCTTGGGGTTGAGGAACGCGGCGGCGGTGGGCGTCGCGGTGCTGGTCGCCCTGGTGGGCCGTACCGGGGTCGGGGGGCGGTAGGACAGTTCCAGGCTGACGCCGTCGAGCTGATCGGTGGCGGTGGTGCTGCCGGCACCGAGGGTGGCGGTGTAGGTCACGACCACGCCGGTCAGCTGGGCGGGGTCGGTCAGTCCGCAGGTGGCGACCAGGTCCAGGGTGTCGGTGGTCAGGGCGTCCTGGTGCGCTGTGAGCTTCTGCGAGGTGGCGCAGGAGTGGGGTATGCCGGGCCCGGTCAGGGTGACCGCGACCTTCGGCGGCGGTCCTCCGGCCGCCCCGGGATCGTCGCGATGCGCGACGTGCAGCAGGGCCCCGTCCAGGACCGAGCCTGCCGTCACCGCAACGGTGTCGTAGCCGCCGAGGTCGATGGTGGCGGTCGGCCTGGTGACCGAGTCGAGTGTGGCGTGGGCCGTGTTGGCGCCGTCGATCGCCTTGGCGCTGCTCGCGGAGGTGAACGTCGTCGACTCCGCGCTCGTCGCCGGCCGGGGCGGCGGCGGGTCGTAGACGACTTCGAGCCATATGCCGTCCAGGGAATCGGCGCCCGCTGCGCCGCCCGCCTTCAGTCCGGCGGCGTAGGTCGCGGTCAGGCCGGTCAGCTGTGCGGGGTCGGTGATACCGCATGTCTTCAGGTCGACACGGTCGTCGCCCAGGCCGGCCCGCGCGGTGAGCGGCAGGTTGGTGCAACCGCCACCGCCGTCCCCGGGGGTGACGGTGATTCTGGGCGCCGCTGCGCCTCCGGTCTCCCGATGGGCCACCCGTAGCACGGCGGAGTCGATCGTCGACCCCGGCGGCAGGGGCGGCCGGCCGAACCCGGCCAGGGTGATCGAGGCGGACGGGGCCGCCGTGGTCAGATCGGCGCCGGCCACCGACGGTGCCGGCTGCTCGCCGATCTCCAGGGCGTCGTTGGGATGGGTGCCGGTAGCGGTGAACCCGGTCGATGCGGTCACGGCGGTCGGCTTGAACGTGGTCGGTGTGCGGTAGGCGACCTCCAGCCAGATGCCGTCCAGGCGTTCCTTGGCGGAGGTGCCGTCGGTGTCCAGGGTGGCGGCGTAGGTCACTGCCAGGTCGGTGAGCCGAGTCGGGTCGGCGAGCCCGCACGCACCCAGCAGGTCGATCGGAGGATCCGTGGCGAGCGCCGTGTGCCGGGGCAGGTTGTCGGTGCGGCAGATGTCTCCGCCGACGGCGGTGGTGACCTTCACCGCGCCGGGGGCGGTCAGGTCACCGTCGTCCTCGTGCCTGACACGCAGCTTCGCGCTGGTGATGACCGAGCCGGGCGGCACCTGCGGGGTGAAGCCGGCGAGCTGCATCGAGGCCGACTGACGTTTCGCCGGGTCGAGGACAGCGTCGGCCGTGCAGCCCGCGGTGCCCGTTGGCTGCGAACACCCGGGCAGGGTCGGCTGTTCGCCACTGGTCAGAGCGTGGCCCGGGTTGGCGAAACCGATGTTCGTGACCACCGCTGTCGGCTTCAGCGTGTGTGACGGCTTCGGCGGCTGGACCCCGTACACCGCCACCTGCTGCGCGTCCGGCGTCACCGGGGCGCACAGTTCGGCGTGTCCACGGTCGACCTGGAATCGGCTGCCGCCGCCCATCATGACCTCGACGCCTTCGGGCCGCGTTCTGTCGCAACCGCCCGGGTCGGGGATGGCCGGGCGGGCGGGGGCCCCGGGATCCCAGCCTGCCTGCGTGCCGCCGACCACGCTGACCGTGGGGTCGTCGACCGTCCAGACCGCGGTGCCGCCGGTGAAGGTGAAGTCGAAGTAGTAGATGCCCGGTTGCAGCCACACGACGACGTTGTGGCAATCGCCACCGGTGAGGCGGGTGAGAGCGCGGGCGTCGTCGTAGTAGCCGGGCCGCAACCGCACCAGCCAGGAACCGGCGTCGGGGCACGCGGGCACCGTCTGCCGGACCGGGACGGCCGTGGCCGGCGGGGTGTAGTCCGGGTCGGCGCCCACGGCCTCGTCGGCGGGAGCCGATGGGGTGTCGTTGGCGCAGTCGTGCACGTACGGCGCCTGGGCCGGGGGCAACTGGGTCTGTGACACGGCACTGGAGCAGTCGCCGACGGCGGACACGTCGCCGGACACCTTCATCGAGGCGCCGGCGCCGGTGGTGATGTCCGAGTGGGAGAACACGCTGCCCTGCACGCGCAGACCGTGCGTGGTCACGTTGATGCCGTCCTTCGCCGTCCGGCCCATGCTGCGCAGCGCGTCCTGCGGTTGGGTCGCGCGCGCGGTTGCGGGAGACGCGTTGAGGGGGTCGCAGTGGACGATCATCTGCCGGCCGTTGATCGGCGGGCCGGTGTAGTCGGCGCACGGGTTGCCCTGCGAGAAGTTCTTGATCGCGAGCTGCGTGGCACCGTCCGCGCTGTAGCTCCGCTTGCCCTGGTCGACGTACACGCTCGCGGCTTTCAGTCCCGTGCCGGCGAAGGACAGGACCGACACGGTGACCAGGCTGAAGACGACGACGAAGGCCAGCGCGAGGATCAGTGTCGCGCCCTGTTCGTCGTCGCGCGGGCGGCGCGGATTCAGGCGGCCGGTCATGACGAGCTCGCTCGTCGGACGGCGGTGAGGGCCGTCGCGGGCGCGGCGGGGTCGCTCTGCACGGTCAGCGTTACCTCCATGGGCGGGGTGCACGAGGTCTCGGCACCGCAGCTCAGAACCACCGGATGGGTCGATGCGGGGTTGTCGATCCGGCCCAGCAACGTGGTGACGACACCTCCGTCGGTGCACTTCACCCGGTCGAGGGCGCCGGTCGGCCGGCCGTAGGTGTAGACGACGTCGGTGCCGGGCCGGCTCAGGTGCACGATCACGTCGGTGACGCCGCACGCCGGGTCGGTCGTGACGGTGTCCGCGCTCTGCACGTCGCCGTAGAAGTAGCGGTTGAGGGTGCCCAGCGCGCTGGTGGCTGCCACCCGCTTCTCGGTGCCCGCGGTGAACCGCAGTCCGAGGATGATCGCCTTGGGCAGCAGTGTCCCGATGATGCCCAGGATGACGATCGTGACCAGCAATTCGGTCAGGGTGAACCCCGACTCCGAGCGCACAGTCGGCTGTTGTGTCGTCATGACAGCATCGACTCCCGCTTGACCACTTCGAGCGTCGCGTCCCGGACGGGGTGCGGGCCGGTCGAGTGCACGGTGAGCGATACCTTCTGCACTCCGGTATCGGCCGTCGGGCAGGGCCGGCCGAACGAACCCACCCCGTCCCAGTACTCGATCGTGACGGTCACGGTGTACCCGGACGGCGGCGCCGGAGTCTCGTAACTACGGGCGCAGGACATGTACGGGTCGCTGACGACCTTCTCTGCGGCGCTGCGGATGACGGAATCGGCACTGGTCACCTTGTGCTGCGTCACCGAGCTGATGATCGCGGTGCCCATGCCCCCGAGGATCGCCACGAAGGCAACACCCATTAGCACCACGGCGACGAGAACCTCGACCAGAGTCTCGCCCTCTTCGCCGCGGCGGCGTGAGTGGTGTGGGCGGCGTGGGCGGCGTGCCAGGCCGGTCACTGGACGTTGACCTGGTTGTAGACGCCGTAGATCGCCGAGATGAGGGCGACGGCCACGAACCCCACGACGACCCCGATCATGATCACGACGGTCGGTTCGAACAGGCTGGTCAGCCGCTTGAGTTTGTGCTGGAGTTCCTTCTCGTAGAATTCCGACACGTTCTCAAGCTGGTCGTCGAGGGTCCCGGTCTCTTCCCCCACGCGCATCATCTGGGTGACCGCCCCGGGGAACAGCTTGGTGCGGGCGATCGGCCGGGAGATGCCGCCGCCTTCGAGCATCTCCACCTGGGCCGTCCCGATGGACCGTTCGTACACCCGGTTGTTGGCGCCCGAGCCGGCCAGGCTGAGCGCCTCCGTGATGGGCACGCCCGCCTTGATCATCGAGGTCAGGATGCGGCAGAACCGTTCGATGACCATGAAGCGGACCACGTCGCCGACCACCGGCGTCGCCAGCAGGAAACGGTCACGCAGTACGCGCCCCCGCTCGGTCCGCAGACCGGCGAGCACTGCCGCGACGAGAGCGACGAGCACGCCGATGATGACCGGATACCAGGCCGTGACGAAGTCGGTGAAGCCCAGCAGGATCCGCGTCGGCAGCGGCAGTTCCGCGTGGAAGGACGCGAAGAACACCTTGAAGCGGGGCAGGACGAAGATGACGAGGATGAGGACGACCACGACGGCCAGACCCATGACCAGGATCGGATAGGTCAGGGCGGAGCGGATACTGCGCCGGCCCTCGACGTCGCGCTCGATGTAGCGGGCCAACTGGGCCATCACCACGTCGAGTTCACCGGTCGCCTCTGCCGAGCGGAGGACGGAGATGTAGAACGGGGGGAGCGCCGCGGTGTGGGCGGCCATCGCGGCGGCGAAGCTTTCGCCGAATCGCAGCGAGTCCATGACATCGATGAGCACCTTGCCCAGCTTCTTGTCCTTGGTCTCGGCGCGGATGATCTCCAGGGCGTCCAGGATGGGCACTCCGGCCTTGATGAAGGCGCCCATCTGGCGGGAGAAGTTGCTCAGCTCGACCAGGTTGATCTTCGCCGCGGTGAGTTCGAGCCGTAGCAGGTTACGGCTCGCGGCGGTGACCGACTGCACGTCGTAGCCCTGCCGGGTCAGGCTGTCGGTCACGCCGTCGACGCTGGAGCCCGTGAGCACGCCGGTGGCCCGCTTCCCGTCCGGGCCGACCGCGACGTACTTGAAGGTGGCCATGCCGGTGCCTCCTGGTTTCCAGTGTCAGAGCTTCGCGTCGTCAGTGTTCGGGTTCGGCATCCAGCCGACCGGACAGGACCTAGACCACGTACACGCTGGACATGATCTCGGCGATGGTCGTGGTCCCCTCCTCCACCAGACGGACGCCTCCGTCCAGGAGACTGTCCATGTGCTGCTCGCGGGCGGCCCTGCGCAAGCTGTCGACCGGCGCTTGCTCGACGAGCAGCCGCTTGACCGCGTCGCTCATCACGAGCAGTTCGAAGACGCCGATCCGCTCCTGGTAGCCGGTCCGGGAGCAGAAGTTGCAGCCCCGGCCCTGCCAGAACCCGGCGTCGGTCGACCCGCCGGCCTTTGCGAAGAAGGCCAGTTCGTCCACGCCCGGCTGGTAGGGCTCGCGGCACTGATCGCAGATCCGCCGCACCAGTCGCTGGCTGACCACGCCGGCCACCGTGGAGGTGATCAGGAACGGTTCGATACCCATGTCGGCGAACCGGTGCAGCGCGGAGCAGGCGTCGGCGGCGTGGATGGACGACAGGACGAAGTGACCGGTGAGAGCGGACTCGACCGCGATCCGCGCCGTCTCGGCGTCCCGGATCTCGCCGACCAGGATCACGTCGGGGTCCTGACGGAGGATCGAGCGCAGCCCGGTCGCGAACGAGACACCCGCCTGGTCGTTGATCTGGATCTGGTTGACCGACGGGACCACGTACTCCACCGGGTCTTCGATGGTGGTGATGTTGCGCTCGCTCTGGTTCAGCTCACCGAGCGTGGCGTACAGGGTGGTCGTCTTGCCGCTGCCGGTCGGTCCGCCGCAGGCGACCATGCCGTAGGGGGAGCGCAGCAGGGACGAGAACCGTTCGTAGGTCGCGGCGGGCATCCCGAGCTCGGCCAGCCGCAGCAGTGTGCGGTTGCTGTCGAGCAGTCGCAGTACCGCCTTCTCGCCCCAGATGGTGGGGGTGGTCGCGACCCGGATGTCGACCGACCTGCCGTCGATCTCGGTGGCGATCTGCCCGTCCTGCGGGCGCCGCCGGTCGACGATGTTCATGTTGGCCATGATCTTGATCCGGCTGACCAGGGACGGGCCCATGTTCTCCGGCAGGCTCAGCACGTCATGCAGCGCGCCGTCGATGCGGTACCGGACCCGGACCCGGTCTGCGTGCGGTTCGACGTGGATGTCCGAGGCCCGGTCGCGCAGGCCCTGGGTCAGCATGAGGTTGACCAGGTGCACGACCGGCGCGTCCTCGCTCACCACCCTGGCCCCGGAGTTGGCGTTGCGGCCGGTCTCGGTCGCCTCGAAGGCCTCGACCAGGCTGCTGACACCGGTCAGCGCCCGGTAGGTGCTGTCGATCGAGCGCCGGATGTCCGAGGGAGCCGCGATCGCCAACTGCACCCGATCCGGCGCGACGGCCCGGCTGACCTCGTCGAGCACGCGCGGGTCACCCGGGTCGCCCGCCGCGATCAGCAGCGTGCCATCGGCCCGCCGCACCGCGACGACGCCCAACGAGCGTGCCAGCGCCTCCGGCACCCGGGCGGCCGCCTCGGGATCAGGTTCGCTCTGATGCAAGTCGGCTACGGGTACGTCGAGTTGAACCGACAGCGCCTCGATCAATGACCGCTCGTCGACCATGCCGAGTTCGACCAGCAACGTGCCGAGCCGCTTGCCCGACGTCGACTGCTGCAGGAGCGCCTCGTCCACCTGCGCCGGGGTGAGCAGCCCGCGCTGCACCAGCAGTTCCCCAATGCGGGGCCGCTGCTGCCCTGCGGGCGACGACTGAGCCGTGCCGGACGCCGCGTCCTCGACCGGTTCGCCCGCCGGGACCGGAGACGGCGCCGAGCCGCGCGCCCCATCGGGCAGGGTGCCGTCCTCGCCCGCAGGGCTTGTCGTCTCCGCGCGGCGCCGGAGAAGCCGACGATTCGCCAAGGCACCCACCCCTTTCGTGCATCCGGAACAACGGCCGAGCATGCGCCGCGAGTGCGCCCCGCAGTACTGTCAGCCGCTGATTAGTCAGCCGGATGCTACAGCACACCACTGCGCTGTCATCCGCGTCGCCTCTGCGACTACCGCCGGATTCGCCCCTTGTAAGTCCACTGTCCGGTAAGTAGTCTGCCGCTGATTAATCAGGCTGTTACTATCGCCCGGCTTTGCTTGCACCGGTCGCCGTAGAGGGAGAAAGATGTACACATACCTGCAAGGCAGGTTGCGCCAGCGAATGCGTGCACTGAACGAGACCGCGGAAGCCGGCTTCACGCTGATCGAGCTTCTCGTGGTCATCGTGATCCTCGGCATCCTGGCCGCCGTCGTCGTCTTCTCCGTCCGTGGCATCAACGACAAGGGCCAGGGCGCGGCGTGCAAGACCGACCAGTCCACGGTCCAGACTGCTGAAGAGGCGTACTTCGCCAACAACAGTAAGTACGGCAGCATGGACGCTCTGGTGAGCGGTGGGTTCCTGTCCACGGCTTCCCAGTGGTACGAAGTCACGCTGAAAAACAATGAAACCGACCTTGCCGTCACGGCGATACCCGGCAAGCCCTGCGCCTCCTGATCAGGGGAGTCCTCGCCGACGCCGCCGACCGGAGGTCCTCAGCCGGCCGTGCTTCGCCGGGTGGCAGCGCAAGCGCCACTTGGTGAACCGCGGCCGGTGGCCGGCGGCTTCGCCGGAACTGCCCTATGCCTGAACCACCTTGCGGATGCAGGGGTCGGTCGCGGGGCGGGTCGCAGAGGCCTGGAATCCCGGTCCGGACCACCCGCTGGGTGCCGGTAGCGACCAGCACGCACGGTACGGCACCATTGCGCCCATGCCATACACATTTGTCATGATTATTGGCCTGCTGGGGCTCGCGGTGGGGTCGTTCCTCAACGTCGCCGTCTCCCGGGTGCCGGCCGGCCGCTCGGTCGTGCGGCCCCGCTCCGCCTGTCCGCGATGCGCCACGCCGATCGCGGCCCGGGACAACATCCCCGTCCTCTCCTGGCTCCTGCTGGGCCGGCGCTGCCGCGCCTGCCGGGTTCCGATCCCCGCGCGCTATCCGCTCATCGAAGCGCTTACCGCGATCCTGTTCATCGCCGAGGCGCTGCGCTTCGGCCGGTCGGAAGTCCTACCGGCCCAACTGGTCTTCACCGCAGGGCTGTTGGCCCTGGCCGCCTGTGACGCCGAACAGTTCCTGCTCCCTCGGCGGCTGATATACCCGACTCTCGGGCTCACCGCCGCCTGCCTGCTCGCGGCAGCGGCGGTCACCGGCCAGTGGCATCGGCTCGGCGTGACCGCGGCATGCGGAGTGGGCGCATTCGCTGTCTTCTTCGCCCTGCACTGGGTGCGGCCGGCCTGGCTCGGGTTCGGTGACGTGCGGCTGGCCGGCTTGCTCGGCACCGGGCTCGGCTGGCTCGGTCCGTGGTATCTCGTCTTCGCGCTGCTGGCCGGCAGCGTCGTCGGGTTGCTGGTGGGTATCGCGCTCATGGCGGCGGGCCGAGCGACCCGCCATACCCGCCTCCCCTTCGGTGTGTTCCTCACCGCCGGCGCCATCGCCGCGATTCTCGTCGGCGCCCCTGTCGTCCACTGGTACGAGAGGGTGAGCGACCTGTACGCGATGGGTGCGCCGCACCCCACGGTCCGCCACCGGCCATAACCACCCGGGCCGGACGTCAGCCGCGGGCCGGTTTGCCGGTTGCCGCTACCGGCGGACCCGCACGCCGCTTAGGGTGACTACAGCGCCCCGAGCTGCCTGGGTACCGCAGCGAACACCGTCGGCGACCGCATACCCTGGTGCCCATGGGACAACCTGATCTGCCACTCGCCGAGTGGATCGTGCTCGCACTCATGGCTGAACGGCCCAGCCACGGCTTCGCCATCGCAGCCCTCACCGCGGAGGGCGCGGAAATCGGTGAGTTCTGGTACATCTCAAGACCCATGGTCTACCGGTCGATCACGCGACTGGTCGAGCGCGGACTGATCACGCCGGTCGGCACCGAGGAAAGCGATCGCGGACCGCAGCGCATGATCTACGCCACCACCCGCTCGGCGAAGATGGCGGTCAGCCGGTGGCTCAGCGAACCCGTGGTCAAACTGTTCGACATCCGCGCCGAGCTCACGAGCAAGCTTCTGCTGCTCCAGCGTCGCGCCAGCAGCCCGGCTCGCCTGGTCGAGCGCCAACGGGACGTCATCGACGAGATCGAGGAGTCGCTGCGCGCCAAGGAGCACGCCGGCGACTACCTCGTCCGTGCGATCTATGCCTGGCGGCTGGAACACGTCCGCGCCGCGCGCCGGTTCCTCGACGCCGTCGACGTCGACTCGGCGCAGCCGACGGTCAAGACCGGCTGACGTCGCGCTCGTGGCATCCTCGCCCAGGTGTCCACGTCACCGCTGCGCGTGGACGGACCGGCGAGACGGCTCGGCGATCACCATCGCAATCGCCGAGCCAGCCTTCGCGCCGTGCGCGAGCAAGCGGATCTTCTGAACAGGGGATGAACCGGGGGTCGACGTCGCCGCGGGATGCGCACGTCGGCGATCCTGCCGCCGATCGGCAGGGGGACCGCCGACGGGGATCAGCGAGCCGGGAGCGTCGGCGGGCGATGTTCGCGCCTGGCCGACGGTCCGTTGCCCAGTGCTCCGGACTGCCTAGTAGCCGTAGGCGGCGAGGGTCGTCTGGATGTCGGTGTTGCTGTCCCACGTGGCGTTGAACAGGTTGTCCCAAGCGGCCGCTGCGCCCGCGTTGCCGCCGTTCAGGGCGACGCCGTACTGCTCGATGTTTCCGTAGACGGAGTACGCGCTCGGATCGACATCGGTCCACGTGTTGGGGTCATTACCCGTGGTGCCGTTCAGCGAACTCGACGTCCAGCTCACGTGCATGACGTTCGACTTCGCGACAAGACCCAGCTGGGTGTTTCCCCCGGCGTTGGCCGTCACCGCGCCACGTACCTGGCTGATCCCTGATTCCAGACGCACCTTGCACGCCGTACCCGCGCTGTCGCACGCGCTTCCGGTGAACACGTTCTGACCCGCCCCGCTGGTGACCCACGAGAACCCGTTCTGGATCAACGCCTGCTTGGACGCCGCACCGAACGGCGCGGAAGCCGGGTCGGCGACCGCGATCCGGTGCCCACTCGTCGCGAGCCAGCTCACCACCCCCGGTATCGTCGTGGGCGCGCCGCCGGAGACCGGCGATGCGTCACACCGGGGCGACTGGGCCTTGCCGTTACCGCTGCCATTGGCGTCCGCGCCGGACGCCAGCGGCGGAGTCCCGGCGTTGGACGGGTCATCACCGTGAGTCGAGCCCGCCCAGCTGCCGCTGCAGCTGTAGATCGCCAGGTGCCCGATGGCCACAGCATGCTTGCTTGAGATCGTGCCGTTGCACTCGACGCTCCCGCTCGCCGTGCACGTCCCACCATCCGCGGTCGGGATCACCGCGTCCGCGTTGGTTTCGTCCGCCGACAGGAACGCGTCAATGTGCAAAGGCCCATTGACGCAGTTGTTCGACGACGACGGATCGCACGTGGTGTAGGGGCCGGCGCTCTTCAGCTGCTGACGCAGGCTGCCCGACGTGATCCCCCGCATCGTCGACGTATCGATCGTCGGCTTGTTCCAGAACCCGCCGACCTGCGATGCACCATTCGCCGTGAACGCCGTGAACGACCCACCCGACTCGATCGCACTCTTCATGTCCGTCACTGCGGGGTACATGTTGTTCGCGATACCGACTTGCGAATCCGTCGAGGCGAACACGGTTGGTGCCGTGGCGCCGATGAGGGCTGTCGCGAGGGCACCCACAGCGAAAGCGTTCCGTACCCGCCGCATCGCGGTGAAGCCGGAGTTCGGGCCACTCCGAGTGTGTCTGGGTCTTAGTTGCATCTGCTACTCCTCGTTGATCCGGTTGGCGGCGACTGCCGCACGGGCACCCTCCTGGCAGGAGTGGGCAGATGTCCGAGAACTCCTGGGCATCTGCGTGGTTCCCCGACATGACGGTGCCTCACACGCCTAGATGGTGCTCACCTGACGACCCAGTAGTCAATGATTGACAACCAGGTCCGCTGTGTATGTAATGCACCTATCCAGCCTGCGGCGGGCCGGCGGCCGCGTGCCGTCGGCCCGCCGCAGGACGCATGGGAGGGGCTGGCGGCACGATGGGCAGAGGCGTCTAATGGCACTGTTGAGCAGACTTTCGCGCTCGCGCACGATCAGGTGGGGCGGGCTGGGTCTCGCGGTGGTTGCGGTAGCGCTCGTCGTTGTGGCGTTTGTGCGCGGTGGGTCGGACGGGACCGCCTCAGCCCAGAAACCCGACCCCGAGTGGTGCACGCCGGGCACCCAGCGCAGCGCGCTCTGCCCGCACAGCAAGGTGTTCGCCCCCAAGGAATACGCCATCCACGGCAACGCCTTCGCGTGCATCAGTTTCGCCAGTCAGGCGGATGCCCAGGCGGTGCTGCGGGCCAACCCGAGCGATCCGAATCACCTCGATGACGGAGGCGGCGTCGCGTGCCGTGGACTGCCCGAACCGCGCGACACCAAACCGGTTCCTCGCATCGCACAGCACTTCGCGTGCCGTCCTGGCGACACTCGCAGCGCGCTCTGCCCGCAGCGGAAGCGGCCCTTCGACGCCCGCTACTTCCTGCGCTACGGCGATGACGCCTACGACTGCTCGGACTTCGCCAGCCAAGCGGACGCGCAGGCCGTCCTGCGTTTCGCACCGGCCGACCCGAATCACCTTGACGGCGACGGCAAGGGCATCGCCTGCCGGGACCTGCCGGGACCCAAGGACGTCAAGCCCGTGCGACGGGGAACACCGTGACGCGGCAAGGGCTCGCGCGTGTGCTCGGGCTGGACGTGACCCATCGATTGAAGGAAGCCCCGACTGCCATGACATCGGACCATCGCCGGTTCTCATTGCGCGCCAGAAGCCAGGACGGCTTCACACTCATCGAGTTGCTCGTGGTCATCGTGATCCTCGGCGTTCTCGCCGCCATCGTGGTGTTCTCCGTCAGGGGCATCGGCGACAAGGGCCACAAGAGCGCGGTCTCCGCGGAGGCGACCACGCTGCGCACAGCGGAAGAGTCCTACTGCGCGAAGTACGGACACTACGGGACAGCCGATGATCTGAAAGATGACGGGCTGCTCTCCGGTGTTCCCGGCTACAACATGGTGGTGGTCGGTGAGGAGAACAAGTGCGGTCGAGGCGAAAAATCGTCGTTCGCGCTGAATGATGTCTCCGCACCGACGGAGGGCGGGGCGGACGCCATCAAGGCGGGCACGAATCCGACCGACCTCACCGTCGACGAGAAGGCCAATCGCGTGTACGTCGTGGCTCAAGGCAGCAACGACGTGACCGTGATCGACGGCAAGACCGACGCCGCGATCGGTGAACCGATTGATGTTTCCAAGGCTGTTTCGAGCCCAACCCGCATCGCGGTCGACTCCGGCACGGGCCGGGTCTACGTCGGGGGTACGGGCGGCGTCGCGATCATCGACACGAAGAACGCCAATCAAGTGACCCACGTCAACGGCTATACGACGACCGTCATTGGCCTGGCCGTCTCGCCCGAGAACGGCGATGTCTATGTCGGCGGCGGTGCCGCAAGCACCTCGGCGGTCGCCTACATCGCGTCCGGCAGCTCGTCGGCGACGGGGATCCCACTGCCCGCTGCGGGAGTCGTGGGCGCAAACAGCAGCATGGACTTTTCCTTTGACTCCGAGCGCCACGCGGTGTATCTCGCAAAGGCGGCTGTCGGCAGCGGCACGAGCCTCGCTGGCAGCATCGGCCTCTTCGCCATCTCGTCGCAGACCCACGATGCCAGGATGGCAGCGCAGTTCGAGACGACGACGCAATTCTGCGGCACCAACGCCGGGAACGTCCTTGTTACAAACTCCGTTCGTGGCATGACCGCTGTCGATCCCGGCCGCAACCGGGTCTACCTCCTTGCCAGGAGATGCGTTCCGAGTCCCTCGGGCGGGTTGAGTATCGTCGCGACAACGATCGCCATCAACCCCAGCGACGGCAGTTCAACAGCGATCGACGACCCGGTGGGGACGCCCTACACTCCCCAATCCGTGGTGTACAACCCCGCGGCAGGGTCGGCTTACGTCTACTTGAGCGGTGGCACGAACTGCGGCGGACTTGGGGGCCGCATCGACCGAATCGTCGGGACGAAGGTCACGGGGCAGGCACCAGTCTGCGGAGTGTCAGGTGCCTTCGGGAACCAAGGACACAAGCTCACCGTGCTGAGAGACTTCAACAGGATCTTCGTCGCACAGCAAAACAGTACAGCGCCGGGCGGCCTCGGGGTGGCCGACGGCGGCACGCTGCTGGGTCAGGCTCCGCTCGGCAAGGGCAGGAACTTCGGGGCGTTGGCCACGAACAACACCACGGGGAAGGTGTATGCGGTCGATCCGGCGAACGGAACAGTCGCGGTGTTTCGGACAGGATCGGCCTAGAACCATGGCAGACCAGCCACGCACCATCCACCAGGGCCCGGACCGCCGGCTACGACCGGGGCGTCGTACCTCCATCGTGGCGGTCAGCGTGATCGCGGCGATCACGCTGACCGCGTGCGGTGACAACGGACCCCCGAAGCATGCGTTCGACGTCGCTCCGTATGTGCACAAGGGGCACGTGGTCGACTGCGACGCGTTCAAGACCCAGGCCGACGCGCAAGCGGTGTTGCGAGCGGACGCACTCGACCCGAACGCGCTCGACCGGGACGGCGACGGCATCGCGTGCCCGAACCTGCCCGAGCCGACGGACAAGAAGCCGGTCCACCGCGACTTCATGACCGACAAGGACGGTGCGCCGATCATCGAGCCGCTCACGCCGCGGCCGACGTAGCAACAGGGGATGCTCACCGAACCGGAGCGGAGACCACAAGTGCGAACGAGTGCCCGGCGGGATCGGAGTACATGCGGACGTCGTGTCGGCCGCCGTTGTTCTTGGTGTCGAGGGGCCGCGCACCGAGGCCGATCGCCTCACGTTCGGCCTCGTCCATATCGCCCTGGGACACCAGGATGCGAAGGTGCGCCTGGGAGGCGTCATCGGGCCGCGGCCAGCTCGGCGGAGCGTAACCGTGGTCCTTGCGGACCGCCAGATGGACGCCGTCGTTCCCGATGACCTCCATGACGTCGGGGTCGGCCCCCATACGTGCTTCCGCTCCGAGCAACTGGGCGTAGAAATCGGCCAGTTCTGCCTGCTCCGAACAGTCGAGTACAAGCACAGTCGTTTTCGGAACTCCCATGGTCCTCCTGCTTTCGGTCTGTGGCGCATCCCTGTTCGCTGGAGAGCCGCCTACCCCGTCCGGCCGCGCACACGCCGGGTCCCGCCCGCTCCACCCGTTCGCCGGGCGCTACGGCGCGGCAACCTACGGGGAGCCGGGCGTCCCAGCCACGACGAAGCCGTACCGAGGCGAGGGGCGGGCCGCCCGCAGGCCAGAAACGGGATAAGAACATCCGTTCCTTACGTAGTGTACTTTTGTTCTTATGCCGGAGAAGGAAGTACCCGCAGAGCAACCACCAGCGGGCGGCGCGGGGCGACGCACACGCCGACACGATCCGCGACGCAGGGAGCGCGTGCTCGATGCCGCGCTGACGGTGCTCGTCGAGGACGGGGTCGCCGGGATCACCCACCGCAAGGTCGCCGCCGGTGCGGACGTGCCGCTGGGCTCCGTCACCTACCACTTCGCGAGCCTGACCGAACTGTGCACGCAGGCGTTCGGCAGGTACGTCGAGCAACAGACCGCCGGGTACGAGGCACTCTTCGCCGAGGTGACCTCGCGCGAGGACCTGATCGACGTCCTGGTGGAGCTGGTCCGGGGAGGGCCGTCCCGGCACCGCAGCTCGGTCCTCGGCTTCGAACTGCACCTGGCCGCGTTGCGCGATCCCGCACTGCGCGCGCTGACCCAGCAGTGGACCAGATCCAGCCGGGCGGTGCTGGCCCGCTTCACCGGGCCGGAGGGCGCCGCCCGTCTCGACGCCCTGCTGGAAGGAATGATCATGCACGCGCTGCTCTCCACGGACCGGGAACCGCACGAGGAGACCCGGGCAGCCATCGTGCAGGTGCTCGGCCCGGCCGCCGGATCGGATACGTGCCTCGCCAACACCGTACGCACCACTCCACAGGCCACGCGCGAGGAGGCGGCCGACGCCGCCCCTGCCACGCCCGCACCCTGAGCACAGAAACCAAGGAGAACGCCGTGCCGATTGCCGCCCCGGTCATCGAGGTCAGTGACGCCGACCTGGAGGACCTCCGCGCCCGGCTGCGCGCCACCCGGTGGCCCGAGCCCTGGCCGGTCGACAGCTGGGAGGCGGGTACCGACGCCGCCGAACTCCGCCGCCTCGTCACGCTCTGGGCCACCGACTACACCTGGCGAACCCACGAAGCCGCCGTCAACGCCCTGCCCTCCCACTTCGCCGACATCGACGGCACACCGGTGCACTACCTCCGTTACGACGCCGAGCACCCGGACGCCCTGCCGATCGTGCTCACCCACGGCTGGCCGAGCACCGTCCTGGAACTCACGACCCTCGCCGAACGGCTGGCCGCCCCCTCCCGCCACGGCGGCGACGCCCGGGACGCCTTCACCGTCATCGTCCCCTCACTGCCCGGCTTCGCCTTCTCCCCCCAGCGGCCCGCCCTCACCGGTGCCGAGCAGACCCACGAGCTCTGGCACCGGCTCATGCGTGGCCACCTCGGCTTCCACCGCTACGCGGCCCACGGCGGAGATCTCGGCGCCGGCATCACCTCACGGCTCGCCGAAGCGCACCCCGAGTCCGTCGTGGGCATCCACCTGCTCGCCGCCGCGGCCCCGGCCGACCACGACCCGGCCTCGTTGACACCCGAGGAGGAGAAGCACCTCGCCTCCACCGCGGCTTGGCAGGCGGAGGAGGGCGGCTACATGTACCAGCAGAACACCCGCCCCCTCACCCTCGCCCCGGCCCTGAGCGACTCCCCCGCCGGACTGCTCTCCTGGATCCTGGAGAAGTACCGGGCGTGGAGCGACTGCGGAGGCGACCTGTCCACACGATTCAGCGACGACTTCCTCCTCACCCAGGCGTCTCTCTACTGGTTCACCGGCACGATCTCCACATCCTTCCGGCCGTACTACGAATACGCGCACCACCTGACCCGACGGGTTCGGCGGGTGGAGATCCCGACCGCCCTCGCGCTGTTCCCCGCGGACCTCGCTCAACCGCCACGAAGCTGGGCCGAGCGCACCTACCACCTCACGCGTTACACGCACATGCCCCGCGGCGGACACTTCGCAGCCCACGAGGAACCCGCCCTGCTCGCCGACGACATCACTGCGTTCTTCCGCGAACTCCGCCCCCACCACCCGCGGGCCTCACGGCCGGGCTTGTAAGCCGACGGAACGGCCGGGGGGGGAACGGACCGTTGAGGAACGCGCCGCCATCGCCGGCGGAACCGGCCTGCCTCACCCAAGCCGGACGCTCGTGCCCGGGGCCAATCGGCGGTAGCGGGCCGGGACTCCGGGGCCGCGCTCGCCGAGGAAGCCCTCGACCATCGCGGTGCCGACGTCGTTGAGGGCGCCGTCATGCACGGCGTAAGCATCGCGGGGAGCGACCTCGCGCAGATAGTCGATCAGATCGCCGACAGTGGACCAGGGAGCGTGCACCGGCAGTAGTAGCGTGCCGACCGGAGTACCGGGGACGGTCAGGGCGTCGCCGGGGTGGAACAGGGCCTCGTCCACCAGGAATCCGATGTTGGGAATGCGCGGGACATCCGGGTGGATGACCGCGTGCCAGGCGCCGTGAACCCGGATGTCGAAGCCCGCGACGCTGAAGGCGTCCCCGTCCCCGGTGGCGGTGACCTGCGTGCCGATGCCGTCCAGCCGCTTCGCGACGGAGGAGTTGGTCCAGATACGCAGATCCGGACGGGCCGCGGCCGCCCGGCGCAGCACGTCCTCCGAGAAGTGGTCGAAGTGCTCGTGCGTCACGAGCACGGCGTCGGCGCCTTCCAGCGCCCCGGGGTCGGTCAGACCGCCCGGGTCGATGACCAGGCGGCGCCCGTCCTTCTCCAGCCGCACACACGCATGACCGAACTTGGTGAGTTCCATGATCGCTATGTCCTTCCACCTTCGCCGCAACCATTTACACAACCAAACTGTACAACCAGACTGTACAACTGAGTTCCGAAGCTTCGGCTAAGATGACCCCATGGACGAAGACGCGCTGGCCGAGGAGTTGCGGCGGTCACTCGGTGAGCTGGTCCGGGCGGTACGAGCCGTGGACACCATGCCTCCCGGCGAGGCCGCCATTCTCGGATTCCTCGACCGCGGCGGCCCCTTGACCACGGCCGACCTGGCCCGCCTGCGCGGCGTCACACACCAGTCGGCCGCCAAGTCGGTCAAAGAACTCTCCGCCGGCGGCTTGGTCCACGTCGAGCAGCACCCCGACGACGGCCGGAAGCTCCTGCTGCACCTCACCGACGCCGGCCGCTCCCGACTCCAGCGGGAACGCACTCTCCGCGCGGGTGCCCTGGGCGCCGCCATCCGCGAGACCTTCGACCCCGACGAAAAGCTGCGGCTCAGCGAGTCCGTCGCCCTGCTGTCCCGCCTGACGGCTCGCCTTACCGGACAGCACTGAGGTGCACCGACGAAAGTCGGTGATCAGCGACTATGC